>NZ_JBEYXZ010000020.1:40787-124138 GCF_040645305.1 Streptomyces sp. NPDC046831
GACGGGTGAGGGCCGACGGCCGAGAACTGATGGGGGAGGACCGACGGCCGAGAACTGACGGGTGAGGACCGACGGGTGAGGGCCGACGGCCGAGAACTGATGGGGGAGGACCGACGGCCGAGAACTGACGGGTGAGGACCGACGGGTGAGGGCCGACGGCCGAGAAATGGCGGCTGAGGACTGACGAACGGGTCCGTTGCGGGCCTCAGCCGCCCGCGCGGACCTCAGTCGGCGCGGGCGGGCGCGGACGCGCCGCCCTGGTGAGTCTCCCGGTCGTCCCCGTCGCCCACTGGACGCTCGCCGACCCGGCCGGAGCCGGCAACGCCGCGGCCGGCCGGGTCGCCGTTGCCGAAGTCGGCCGGGTCGCCGTTGTGGATGCCGGTCCGGTCGCCGCCGTGTCCCGCGTGGGGGTCGGTCCGGTCGCCGCCGCGCTCCGCGTGGGGGTCGGTCCGGTCGCCGCCGCGCTCCGCGTCGGGGACGGTCCGGTCGCCGTGGCGTCCGGCGCCGGTGCCGACGCCGCCCGTGCGCGGGCCACCGGCGGAGGGGCCCTCGCCGGTCCTGGCCGCGCGGCGGCGGGGCGCGGTCAGCAGCCAGGCCAGGTTGCCGACGGCGGCGCCCGCCGCCACCACGGCGACGATGACCCCGGCCGTGGCGAAGCCGTCGTCGAACAGATGCGGGCGCCGGTCGAGGCTGTGCAGGCCGAAACCGCACAGCTGGTACACGCCCACGGCGGCGACCGTGAGACTGACGACGAGCAATGCGACGCTCGGGCCGAGCCCGCGCTCGGCGTCCTCACCGGCGGGGGCACCGCTCCCCGGACAACGCGCTTCCTGCATGGGTCCCCCGTCGAACAGTCGGATGCCGAGCGGGACCCTACATTACGTAGGGTTGCCCACGCGGGGAAATCAGCGGCCCTCAGTCACCGTCCGTGTCCGCCCGCCAGGTCATGGTCACCTTCATGTGGGCCTCGCCCTCCGACTTGGCGATGACGGCGCCGAACCCCGCGTTGAAGCGCAGCCCGAACTCGAGGCCGATCTCGTCGGGACGGCCGGGCATGTCCCGCAGCCGCCGCACCGCGGACGCGGCGGCGCTCCGGATGCGGTCGATGCCCTCCTCGAAGGAGGCGGTGGCGTCGGCCACGGCGGTTCCCAGCCGGGACACCTCCATGACCCCCGGTTCGTCCTCGGCCACCTCGACGACCACGAAACCGTCGCCGTCCTGCGACGGGAACCGCAACAATTGCGTCATTTCCTCCCCCTCCTGAGGCATGCCGCGCGCCCGTGCCGGCCCCCATGCCGGATGACCTGCGGCCGTCTTCCACTGGCGAGCCATTGCAGCCACCATGGAAGCGCACCTGGAGCCGCCAAACCACCACGTCAGGGGGAACCACGGTATGGCAGAGTCTGCGATGGACTTCTGTTCCGACCTCGTCGATCTGTCCGGGATCTCTCTGGCGGAGCTGCACTCCTGCGACGATCCGGCGCTGCGACGCGCGTTGAGCGCGGCGGAACGCCGGGCGAGCCTGGCCTTCGGGACGCTGGCCGGAGACGGCAACAGCGAGGAGACGAGCTGCCTGCGCGGGCGTCGGCCGGGTCAGTGGCGGCCGTGACCGCTCCGCCGCTGGACGTCCACCGGGTGTCCCGGCAGACGCTCAGGGCCATAGCGGCGGGCAACGCGAACGAAGCCGATCTGCACCTGCTGCGGTCCGCCCAGCGCAGTCAGCTCCTCCTCGTCCTCCGTGTACTGCTCGATCGCGCGGAACAGGCGGGCCCACGCATCAGGCGCCCCGGCGGCGCCGCCTCGGCCCAGGTGGCCTGGGACCTGTTGTGCACGACTCAGCGACATGCCCCGGAGGCGGTCGAGGCCGTGCTGGGCGATCCCACCGTCATGGCGTGGGCCGTGCGCCTGCTGAGACGGCTGGGGGGCGCCACCGAGGCGCCGACCTCCGTCCCGCTGTGGGCCGACCTCGGTCAGTTCCAGGCACTGGCGGCGGCGGCCGCCGCGCGGGCCGGCCTCCCCGCCGTGCTGCGGGTGCCCGTGCACCGCGGCACGGTCTGGTTGCCGGGGGCCGGAGTGGCGGGTCCGGTGGCCAGGCGCCGGTGGAGCGAGGCGGAGGTGCGGGTGGCGCCGGACGCCGTCGTCATACGGGGAGAAGACACACGGGTACGGCTGCCACGCCCCCTTCCGCAAGCGGCACCGGGCTGGCACCCGCTGCGTGCGGTCTCCCGCCCTACGGCTGCCGGGAACCGCACGGCGGGGCCCTGGCTCGACACGGTGACGCCGTACCGGGACTTCGCGCGGTATCCGAGGTCTCCCGGCCGGTCGGGCGAGCGCCGCTTACAACTCTGGCAGGACCGCCTCGCCCGGGCCTGCGCTCTGCTGGAGGAGGAGTCCCCCGAGGACGCCGCCGCCCTGGGGGCACTGGTACGGGTGATCGTGCCGCGGCCGTACCGGACGGCGAGGGGCGGCCTCGTTGCCAGCGCCTCCTCACTGGACGCCTTCGGCGCGGTGAGCCTGTCACTGCCGTACGACGCCCCGCAGACGGCCGCGGTCCTGGTGCACGAGACGCGGCATCAGCAGCTCAACGCACTGTTCAGCCTGGTGCAGCTGGTGCAGATCGGCGAGACCGGGCTGGACGAGTCCGCGGGACACCGGCTTTACTACGCGCCGTGGCGCAGTGACCCCCGGCCGGTGCTCGGTCTGCTGCACGGCGTCTTCGCGTTCGCCGGGGTGGCGCGGTTCTGGCGGACGCACGGCGGGCGCGTCACGGGGAGCGAGGCGGAACGTGCCGCCTTCGAGTTCGCCGTGCTCAGGGAACAGGTACGGGAAGCCGCCACGGCACTCACGTCCGACGACGGGCTGACCGAGGCGGGCCGCCTGTTCGTGGCGGAGGTTCTGGCGCCCGTCGAGAAATGGCGGCACGACGACGTACCGCCCGGGCCGCACCGACTGGCCCGCCACTACTGTGCGCTGCGGCGGGCCGTGTGGCGGTCACGTCATCTGGAACTCGACCCCTCCGCGACGGAGCGCATCGCCGCGGCCTGGACGGCGGGCCGACCCGCCCCGACGCTGCCCGAGCCGGTGCTGCGTCCGCGCCCTGACCGCATCCGTCCCGACACGTTCGGCCCTCTGGCCCGGGGCATGCTGTCCGCACCGGAGCACTTCGCCCGTCGCCGCCGGCAGACGCGGCGGCAGGGGGACCCGGTCCGCCGGGCCGAGTACGCGGCGGTCGCCGGGGACGCCGGCGAGGCCGCCGACGCCTACGCGGAGTGGGCCGCACGGGACCAGCTGGACGCCGAGGCGTGGATCGGGGCCGCCCTGGCGCTTCCCGAGCACGCCCGAGGGACGGGCGTCGACCTGCTCCTGAGCCGCCCGGAGGTGGTGGCCCGCGTCCGCGGGGCCCTCGCCTCCGTCGGAGGCGGCGCTCCGGATCCTTTCCGGCTCGCCGCCTGGCTCGGCGGTGGCGACGGCGGTCTCACCCCGGCCGAAGACCGGGCCCTGTCCTCCGGATCAGCCCGGCGTCGCGGGGTCTGGAGCTAGAGCGACAGCAGGTCGATGTCGGCATTGGCGCGCAGGCCCTTCTCGGCGTCCAGCGTCGCCGGGTGGGCGGGCCCCAGGAGGTTGCGGTACCGCCCCAGAGCCTCGGCGTACAGCCGGTCGCTCTCCTCGGCCCGGCGCAGCGCCTTCAGGTCGTAGCTCAGATTGAGCTGGACGGCCAGGTTCGCGGGGTGGTTCTCGCGCAGCCGTGCCGACTCCTCGGCCACGGCCTCGTCGATGGCAAGGGCCTCCTCGGGGCGGCCGAGGGCGAAGTGGTCGCTGGCCAGGTTCATGCGGGCGAGCAGCGTCCGCGGGTGACCCGGACCCAGCAGCCGCGTCAGGCCGTCGACCGTCTCCTGGTCCAGCTCCAGCGCGGCCTCGGCCTGCTGGAGCAGCCTCAGGGTCACCGCCAGGTTCATGGCGCAGGCGTAGCTGTGCGGATGCTCCCGGCCGTACCTGTTGCGGTGCTGCTCCATCACCTGCTGGCTCAGTGCCCGCGACTCCTGGAGCTTTCCGATCTGCCGCAGGTCGTTGGCGTGACTGACGGCGATCAGCAAGTAGTAGCGGCTGTCGGTGCCCAGGACGTCGGCGATCAGCTCGATGTACTGGCGTGACAGCACGTACGCGCCGTCGTGGTCACCCGTCTTGCGGCGCGTCACACAGCGGTTGCGGTTCACCAGTGCCGTGAACGGATGCCGTTCGCCGAGCTTCTCGGTCACCTCGTCGGCCAGCTTGTCGTAACCCTCGAGCGCTTCCTCGTACCGGCCGACCTCCTGGAGGTCGAGCAGATAGGCCTCTCGGGTGGACAGCGTGTAGATGTGGTCCTCGCCCAGGGCCTCGATCCGGCGCTGCCAGGTGTCCTCGTCCAACGTGCGGGCGTGTTCCGAGTCACCGGCCAGACGCAGGCTGACCGCGTAGTTGTGCGCGGCCAGGAGAGTGGCCGGGTCGTCCGCGCCGAACACCCGCAGGCTCGTGTCGTAGACGCGCCGGTCCAGCTCCCGCGCCTCGTTGAAGCTTCCGCGGATGCGGTGGTGGATGGCCATGAAGCTCTGCGCCTGCAGCGTGTCCTCGTGCTCCTCGCCGAGGACACGGCGGAACCGCTGCACGAGCCCGGACTGGAGCTCGTAGGCGCGCCGCAGGTCGGCGCCCTGCTCGCGCAGCGCCTCGGCGATCTGCTGGTCGATGGCGAGGACCTCCTCGTGGTCCTCGCCCAGCCGCTCCTTCCAGATCTCCGCGGCGCGTTCGCCCAGCCGCAGGGCGGCCGCGTGGTCGCCGCGGGCGCGCAGGAACCAGACCTCGTTGAGGACGAGCCGGCGGGTCCAGGGCTCCTCGCACTCGATCGCCTGGGACGCCCCCACATGGGTGAGGAGCGCGGAGTAGCGCGGCCAGTACGTGGCTCGCTGCGGGTTCCTGGGGTCGGCGTGGGAGAGCAGCTGGTGCGCGGCGTGCCGCATGGTCGCCTGCTCCTGCGCGTTCATCTGTTCGACGAGCACGCGTTGGACCAGTCGGTGGAGTTGCACCGTGTTCTGCCGGTGGTCGATGCGCGCCAGCGCGTACCGGCCGATCTCGCGGACCGCCCGGCCCAGTTTGACCGGGTCGTCGAGGGCGGACTGGAGTTCCGGCGGGACCGAGACGCCCCGCACCGCGGAGAAGAGGTCCCACTCGATGGGCTCGGGGGCGAAGAAGGCGCAGACCTGAAGGAGCTGGAGGGCGTCCGGGCGGGTCTCCCGCAGCCGGCCCAGCGACACGTTCCAGGCGGCCGCCACCGACAGGGGATAGTCGCCGGGCGGCTCGGACTGCATCAGTTCGGTGAAGTTTCGTTCGTACACCTCGAGATACTGCTGCACCGGCATGCCCGTCTCCGCGAGCCACACCGCGGCCTGCTCGACCGCGAGGGGCAGGTCGCCCAGGGCTGCGGCCAGATGGTCGACGGCGTCGTCGGGCAGCTGGGGGCTGCGGCGCCGCAGCAGGGCGACGCTCTCCTCGCGGGCGAACACGTCGACCTCCAGGGAGCTGGCGTCGGTCGACCACTGGAAGTTGCGGGACGTCACGACGATGCGTCCGGGGCCGTCGCTGGGGAAGTACTTGCGGACCTGCTTGGGGTTCTCCGCGTTGTCGAAGACCAGGAGCCAGTCGCTGTACGGCTCGCCGCGCCGCAGGGCGTCCAGGACCGCGGGCACGGCGCTCATCTCGGAGCCCACCTGCAGGCCCATCTGCTCGCCCAGTTCGATCAGCGACTGGACGATCTGGTTCTCCTGCTCGGAGGGAATCCACCAGATGAGCCGGTAGTCGCGGCTGTGCCGGTACACGTACTCGATGGCGATCTGCGACTTGCCCACGCCGCCCATGCCGTGCAGCGCCTCCGGCAGGACCGCGGTCACTCCGCTGCTCAGCCGTTCCTGCAGCCTTTCGAGCAGTACCTCCCGCCCCGTGAAGTTCCGGTTCCGCTGCGGTACGTTCCCCCAGATGCGGGGCGGTTCGTGCGGGCTTCGCGGGCCCGTGGCGACGGGCAGACCGGCAGTCACGGCGATGCCTCCTTGTCGGGGACGCGCGGGCACAGGCGAGGGGGGTGCGGGGGACGGAGGAGCGGGGGGCGGCGGTGCCGCGGGAGGAGAAGTTCCCCCGGCAGGCGGGGTGTTCGCCGCTTCCGGGGGCTGAGATGGTCGCGGCCCGTAATCTAGCGCGTCCGCGGGCGCGATGTTCAACTTTGACCGCATTTCATCTGATGAGTACCCTGATGGCCGCTCGTGCCCGGCGCCGGACGTGGGAGCGGAGCCGCCGCCCACGGCCGCCCGCCCGGCCGGCCGGGGATCCGTGCGCTGGAGCAGCCGCCCGAGGTGGTTGGCGCGGGCGAGATAGGGGCCGGAGACCGCGCAGAGCGCCGTGTACAGGTGGCTCACGAACGGGCGGGTCTGCTCGGTCATCGGCGGATCCGCCGGATGGCCCTCGGGGGACACCAGCGCCCCTCCGCCCTCGCCCCATCTATCCTCCAGCCACGGGCCGAGGTGGCGCTGGACGTGGCGCAGCGCCCGGATCGTCTCGGCCCGGCTGCCGAGCGCGAGGAGCTCCTCCCGTACGCCCGCCACGAAGTCGAAGGAGACCCGGTGGGCGTCCTCGGCGTCGGCGTCGTGGTCGGTCCGGCGCACCAGGCCGAGCAGCAGGATCTCCGCGAGGTTCCACGGCCGCGCCCCGGGCAGGGCCTGCTGGAGCAGCCGCATGACCGGGAGATTGAGCGGTGCCGCGGCCAGGCGCTGGGCCAGTGCATAGGCGGCCGGGGACGCGGTGGCGCGGAACCGGCGCACCATGGCGGAGGCCCGCTTCGCCCGCCGCACCGCCGACCACTCGGCGGGCTCGGCCACGTCCTCCCCGGACGGGGCCGGCTCGGCGACGAGCCCGGCGAGCGTGTCGGAGACCGGGCCGACCGCCAGGGCGCGCAGGTCGCTGTCCGGTGAGGTCCACAGGGCCGCCAGCCCGTGCTCCCCGCCGCCGCCCGACCCGGCCACCAGACGGGCCCAGCGGCCCAGCGAGCCGCGTCGCAGTTCGACGACGGGGACGGCGATCGCGTCCCGGCCGGCGGGCTCGGGGGCGGACTCCGGGTGCGGCCCCATGGTGTCGGCGTGCGGGTGCTTGAAGTCGGCGTCGTAGAAGCGGTTGGGGACCGCGGGGCCGGGCGCCCGCAGCCGGGTCCGGGTGACCGTGGGCAGTGTCAGGTCCCACAGGTGCTGCGGGAGCAGGCTGAGTACGGCGACCGGGGAGTGCCGGCCGATCCGGTGCAGCGCCGAGGCGGCCCGGCCCGTGCGCCAGGCCGCGTGCCCGCCGTCGGTGACCACCAGCACCAACTGGTCCTCGCCCGCGCAGAGTCCGGCGGCGCGGTGGCCGCTCCCCGGCGCCTCGGGGCGTGCGCCGTCCGGGTGGCCGGGGTGCCAGGGGAGCGTCCGGACGGTGCGGAACGCCGCCGTCTGCTCCATCAGCGCGGCGATCTGGCGTGCCGTGTGCGACCACAGCACCATCGACGGGCTGTCGTCGACGAGCAGCAGCAAATCCAGCCGGCGCTCCGGGACCGGCCGGCACACCGGCGTCCACACCCCGGTGCCGGCCGCCTGCTCGGCGGTCGCCTCCTCGTCCAGTTCGAGGTGGTGGGGCGAGGCGCGGAACAGACGCAGCGGGCGCAGGGACCTGGCCAGGGCGAGGGAGTCCGCCAGCCGCGGGGACATGGGCCAGCCGGCCTGTTCGGGGCTCTCGTCGCCGGAGCGCAGCGCGAAGAACGGGTGGACGCGGGCGGAGCGCTCCACCGCCGACCGGGTGGCGAAGGGGCGGCCCGTGGTCCCGGGTGCGGCGCCGTGGGGCTCCTCGGCGGGCGCGCCCAGGTCGTCCACGGGCGTGCCGGCCGCCTCGGACCGGTCGTCCCGCGCGCCGCCCCGTGTCCCGGGCGGGCCGTCCCCGGACACCCGGTCGCCGGACGGGTCGTCCTCCGACGCCCGGTCGCCGGGCGCGCCGTCCCCGGGCGCCCGGTCGCCGGGCGGACCGTCCTCGGACGCCCGGTTCTCCGGCGCCCGGTCCTCGGGGGGCACCCGCCCGTCGTGCGCCTGGCCATCCGGCGCCCGGCGCTCGCCGGGCCCGTCACCGTCCGGCCGCTCCCCGGCCGCGGGCCCCTCCCCGCCCGCGGGGGACTGCTGCCCGGCCGTCGTGGGCGTGGCGGGCAGGAAGCCCGGGCGTGGCCGCGGCCGCCCCGCGCGCTCCCACGCCGCGCGCCCCGGCACGTCGAACAGCGGCACCGCCGCGTCCTGGCAGGCCGCCAGGTACAGGGCGTCCGCCAGCTCCGTCCAGGTCGGCGTCTCCCGGTCGCGGGCAGGACGGCGCCCTCCCTCCGGCCGCGCGGACGGGGGAGGGGAGTCCGGGGACGCCGCCGTCATCCGGTCCTCGATTCCGCCCCCGCTCCGTCGAGCCGGTGCCACAGCGCGTCCACGAGGTCCTCCAGCGCCTCCTCGTCGTCGCCCGGGAAGCGGCCCGAGGTCGCCAGGAACACGGCGTTGAGCAGCTGGTCCAGGGCGAGGCCGCCGCGTTCCCGGCTGTTGAGCAGGAACCGGTCGATCAGGCTGCCGGCCAGGCCCGCGCCGACGTGCTCGTCGGCGGCCTGCCGCAGGTGCGCCATGACCATGTTGACCAGCTGGGGACGGTCCGGATCGGGCATGCGCAGCCGCAGGCACCGGCGCAGGAAGGCCGGCGGGAACTCGCGCTCGCCGTTGGAGGTGATGACCACGACGGGGAAGGCCCGGCACCGGACGACGCCGTCGACGATCTCGGCGCTGCGCCGCGGGTCGTCGGTCATGACGCTCACCCGCGGGTGCAGGCGGCGCGCCCGGACCAGTTCGGGGATCGTGAACTGGCCCTCCTCGAACACGCTGAGCAGGTCGTTGGCCAGGTCCTGGTCGCTCTTGTCGAGCTCGTCGACGAGGAGGACCCGGGGTAACTCGTGGGGCAGCAACGCGGTGCCGAGGGGCCCCAGTTGGAGGTAGTCGCCGATCCCTGGCAGGTCGTCCTCGCGCACCGCGCGGTCACCGTCGCCGTCCGCCGGGTGCAGGGCGCGCAACGCCGCGGAGTCCTGGACCCGGCCGATCGCGTCGTACTCGTACAGGCCCGACCGGAGCGTGGTGCGGCTCGTGATGTGCCAGCGCAGCACCCGGCCCAGTCTCAGCTCCCTGCTGATCCGGTACGCCAGGGACGACTTGCCGGTGCCCGGCCGTCCCGTGACGAGCAGCGGACGGCGCAGCAGCAGGGCGGCGTTCACCATGTCGGCCTCGTGGCCGGTCCGGTCCGGGGTGGCGGACAGCGCGGCGGCCCGGCCCAGCCGGCGCTCGATCTCCTCCTCGTCCGCGGGCGGCGGCTCGACCACCGGGCCCCCCGTGAACCGCCGCCAGGGCGGGGGAGGCGGCAGCAGCTCGGCGAGGTCGGTGTCGTAGAGGGGCCGGCCCGTGCCGCGGTAGATCCACCACCGCCGGTCCGGGGCGCCCGGCCCCGGCCCGCCGGTCGCGTAGCCGCCGTCGGCCTCGGGCGCCGGTGTCAGGCCGCCCGCCCGCACGTCACCGATCGGACGCGTCCCCCCAGAGGCGCCGTCGTCGGGAAGCATCTCGTCCTACCCTCCCCCCTGGGCGGATGGATCCGCCGCGTCTCCCCGGCCGCCCGGAAGGCGGTACGGGTCGTCCCAGAGCACAGCTGCATGGCGACCGAGCGTAGAGGAGCCGCCTGTAGCAGGATCCTCGCCCCCGGCCTCAATGCGCAACGACCTGACTGCGTCGGGTAAACGATGGATCCCTTTGCGAGAGGTCAGTTCCGCCAATTCGTCACGGAAGGCCGGATCGACACCGCCGCGCCGGTCCCAGACCACGATCGGCACCCCCGCCCGCAGCGATTCGCCCAGCTCGTCGACCCCGGAGTGCGGGCCGCGCCGGCTTCCGGGCGGGCCGCTCAGGACGACCATGACCGGCTGGGGGTCCTTGAGCAGGCGGGCGCGGCCGTCGTCGGGGAACCAGTGGACCGGCCCCCCGCACCCGGTCACCAGGGCGTCCCAGCGCTTGGCCCACCGTCCGTGGGTGTCCGGGCGTTCCACCCGTTCGAGGCTGCGCAGCACCACCGGGTGGTCCTCCCCGAGGGTGCCGCAGGCGCCGTGGAAGCCCTGCTTCGCCCACCTCTCCACCGGCAGGTCGAGCAGGTCCCTGGGCAGCAGGAACTCCAGGGTCAGCTCCTCCTTGCAGAAGTAGGCCCAGCCGGTCTCGGCCTGGTCGACCAGCTCCTTCACGTGCTCGGGCAGGTCGGCCACGTCGACGCGGACGTCACCGCCGCGCACCGGATAGGGATCGGGGCCGCCGATCCGGTACCAGTACGACAGCAGCCGCTCCCCGCTGTGGTCGGGGTCGGGCAGCGGGCGCAGCCGGATCAGCAGGCAGGCGGCGGGTGTCCACACGGCGTCGTCACCGGGCTCCGGCAGGGGGACCGGAGGCGGGGGCGCGACGGCCGGGCGGAAGTCCTCGACGGGACGGGCCGGCAGGGGGCCGTTCTCCGCTCCGGCCGCCACGGGCAGGGGCGCGACCGTGCGGGCGTCGGCCGCCGGGCTGCCGTGGTACGCCTCGGGACGGAGCCGGTGCTCCGCGGCCCAGTCCAAGAGGTCCTGCTGCTGGCGCCCCTTGGCGTAGCGCGCCAGGTGCTCGACCAGCAGGACGCAGGGGAGCGGCTCGCCGGGGCGGGCGTTGAGCGTGGCCGCGTGCAGCACCGCCGACCAGGGCTCCGCGCAGTGGGCCGGCAGGGGGTCGGGCCGGTGGCCGAGGGCCTCCTGGAAGACGCCGGCCAGGTCGAGCACGTCGAGGCCGCCGAGCAGCTCCATCAGCCGCTCCCAGCTGCGGGGCGGGAAGAGGGGGACCTCGGCGAGCGCGACGGCCGTCCGCACCCGGGCCATGTGCCGGGTCTCGCCCTCCAGCATCGAGACGACGCCGCCGAGCACCTGGAAGCCGTCCGGGTGCGGCATCACCTCGTTGAGCAGGTGCAGCAGCGTCAGGCGCCGGCGGCTGCTCTCGGGCAGGTCGATGCGGACACCGAGCTCCCGGCCCACCAGGCGGGCGCACTCGTGCAGGGAGGCCGGCTCCTCGAAGCACGGGACGGCGTCCAGCGCGTCGAGAAGTATCCTGGGCGGCCGTCCGGCGTCCTGGGCGAACGTCACGAGGTCTCGCTTTCCGCGGGCACCGGCCACAGCCGCTCCAGGAGGCCGAGCGCGGCCCGGGCGGGCCGCGACTCGTCGTCGAGCAGCCGCACCGCGTCGAGCAGCGCCTGCCGGCCGTCGCGATGGTCGGCGCAGGCCTGGACGACGTAGAAGAGCTGCAGGCGCGGCCGGGCGCTGGTGCGGATGGTGTGGCGGATACGGGCCGGCAGCAGGCGGCGCAGGGCGGCCCCGCCGTCCTCCTCGATCTGAGGCACGCTCAGCAGCGCGTCGGCGAGCGCGAACTGGTCGCGGTCGGGCGGGGGTTCGGGCGGCCGCTGCGGCGCGACCCGGGCGGGCCGCTCCAGCCGGGGGCCCAGCTCCGGCCACCTGGCGGCCACCGCCTCCAGCGGGAGCATCCAGCCGACCTTGGCCTGCGCTTCGGTGTAGACGGCGGTGACCACGCCGACGACCCGCCGCGCCGCCGGGTCCCACACCCCGGCACCGCTGAATCCCTGGCTGATCCAGGCGCCGGTCGGGCCGAGGCCGTCCAGCTGGACCCAGTCGGGGTGCGGGCCGCCGCGTCCCGCCAGCCGGGCGGTGACGAGCAGGCCGGCGGGCGCGCTCGCCGGGTGGCCGTACATGCTCACCTCGCGCCGGTCCGGCTCACCGCAGGAGCCGAGCCGTGCCGGGGCCGGGCCGCCGGCCGGCGCCCAGTCCGTGCGCAGTACGGCGAAGTCCCCCTCGGTGCCCCCGGACAGCGGGCCGGGGAACCACCCGCCCGGTGCGACGAACGCCGTACCGGGTGCCACCTCCGGGTGGGCGGGCGTGTCGACGAGGACCGGCCCGGCGGGCACCGCCGTGCGGTCCGTGCCGGGCCCGGCCGCCCACGCCACCACGTGGGCGCAGGTCAGCACGGTGCCGGGCATCACCAGGAGGCCGGCGCCGACCACGGCGCCGTGCGGTGACAGAACGCGTACTCTGCCTAAGGCAGGTGCGCCTGCCGTGTCCCCGTTGACCACTGCCACGTCCCTTCCCCCGCGCGGAGCCGTCCGGGGCTCCGCCTTGTGAACCAGCGTACGAAGCGCACGCGCCCGGTACACGGGCCGCGCGTATCCCGGAGCTTTACCGGATGCGCCTTCGGCGAATCATCGGTGCACGCGCGGGAGTCCGGGGACACGCCGGCCGCGTGGGCGGAGCACGGCGCCCCGGCCGGACGGCCGCCCGCGCTCCGACGCGCCGCCGACGCGCCCGCCGGGCGAACATGCCGAGGCCGGCGGCCGGCCGGGACGGAACGACGGCGCCCCCCGGACCGGTGGGAGGCGGGCCCGCCCAACCCGGCGCGGGCGCACGGCAGGAGACGGAACGGAAGAGCGATACCGCGACCGGACCGCCCGGTGACCCGGAGCCGACATGTGACGCAGGACACCTTCGCCGGCCGGTGATCCGTGGGGCGCCCACCGGGCGTACCGGCGACAGCACCGCCCCGCTGCCGGGCAGATGGACGGGGCGGCCGGCAGTCCGGGAAACAGCGGGCGCACACGGGGAGACGGGACACCGCCGACATGACCGACGCCGTCAAGGGCCCTGCCGGCTACCTCCCCTCCATCGAGAGGAAGTACGGCCGCCCGGCAGCGGAGTGGATCGACCTCATCCGCTCCTCGCCGCCGACCGGGCACACGGAGCTCGTGAACTGGCTCAAGGCCGAACACGGACCGGTCCACGGCCACGCCGGCGCCCTCGTCGCCCACACCCTCGCGGAGGCCCGCGGCAAGTGAGCCGCCCGCCGGTGCGCCGGCGCGGCCACCGGCGGACCGGCTTCCGCGCGGGCCGGCCCGGAGGCGCGGTACGGGGCGGGGCCCGAAAGCCCCGCCCGTCGCCGGCGGGACCGGCTCAGGGCCACACCAGGCAGTACGGCTGGTGCCCCGCCTCGTGCAGCCGGTGGGAGAAGTCCTGCCACTCGTGCAGCAGCTGGTACACGTTGAACGCGTCACGCGGGCCGCCCCGGTCCGGGACCGTCGACCAGATGAAGGCCGCCGCGCCCACCGCTTCCTCGCCGATGTCGCGCAGCGGGTCGACGACGGTCATCGGCAGCTTCACGACGGCGTAGTCGGGGTGCAGGACGACCAGTTCCAGCGGCGGCACCTTGTGCAGCGGCACGCCCTCGATGCCGGTCAGCACCATGGCGGCCATCGTCTCCGGCTTGATCTTGGTGAACATGCCGTTCATGCCGAGCTCGTCGCCGCCCAGTTCCTCGGGACGCATCGAGATCGGGACGCGGGCCGCGGTCGCGCCGTCCGGCGCGCCGAAGTATTTGTACGTCACCCCCACCCGACCACCATTCCTGCTCCCCGCCGCTGGGCGGTCCACCCGGTGCTCGACCCGTCGGTCGGGCCGCTCGGGCTCACTCGGGACACCGTGTGCCTGACGTGCTTCGGTCGCTTCCTCCGCGTCGCGTCGGTGCCTTCCCCGCCGGGCACGCCGAGGACCCAGGTCGTCAGTCCCCTCGCCCAGTCCGCCACCGCGATGCATATCTCCACCCGACTGCTTTTCTAGGACGCCTGGTCCCCGCCGCGCAACCCGATCATCGTGTCAGTGACCTCCCCCACGGCCGCACGCCGAAACGTGCGCCGAAACATCAGTCCGCGGGGATCTTCCCGGCCCTCGACACGACCCTTCGTCCTGTCTATACGTACGCGGGCACCAGTTTCGCAGATGGGTGGTGAGAAAGCCGTGCGTTGGGCGGGCCCGGCCCCGCACCCACCCGCCCGGCGGACGCCCGTCCGTCCAGGTCGCGGTCCTTCCCGCCCGCCGGCCGCGCGCCTAGCCCCGCCACCGCCCCCCGGGTCGGCATCCCGGCTGGCCTACCCTGAAACAGGTCACTGCCCACCGGATTCCGTCAACCGCCGAGAAATCGGAGAAGTCGCAGGTCATGAGCGAACTGCCATATCCCTATGAAGCGCCCGCCTCGCAGGCGCTGTTCGACCGTGCGGCGGACGTCACGCCGGGCGGCGTGAACTCGCCGGTGCGCGCCTTCCGTGCCGTGGGCGGTACGCCCCGGTTCATGGTCTCCGGCAGCGGTCCGTACCTGACGGACGCCGACGGCCGGGAGTACGTCGACCTGGTGTGCTCCTGGGGGCCCATGATCCTCGGGCACGCGCACCCCGAGGTGACCGCCGCCGTGCAGGAGGCGGTCGGGCGGGGTACGTCGTTCGGCACGCCCGGTGAGGGCGAGGTCGCGCTCGCCGAGGAGATGACCCGCCGGGTCGGTCCGCTGGAGCAGGTGCGCCTGGTCTCCAGCGGCACCGAGGCGACCATGTCGGCGATCCGGCTGGCGCGCGGCTTCACGCGGCGGACCAAGGTGGTCAAGTTCGCCGGCTGCTACCACGGCCACGTCGACTCCCTGCTCGCCGCCGCGGGCTCCGGCGTCGCCACCTTCGCGCTGCCGGACACGCCGGGTGTCACCGGCGCCCAGGCCGGCGACACGATCGTCCTGCCGTACAACGACCTCGACGCCGTGCACGCCGCCTTCGCCGCCCACCCCGGCGAGATCGCCTGCGTGATCACCGAGGCCTCGCCCGGCAACATGGGCGTCGTGCCGCCGCTGCCCGGGTTCAACCAGGGCCTGAAGGACGCCTGCGCGCAGAACGGCGCGCTGTACATCTCCGACGAGGTCATGACCGGCTTCCGCACCAGCCGCGCCGGCTGGTTCGGGGTCGACGGGGTCGTGCCCGACCTGATGACCTTCGGCAAGGTGATGGGCGGCGGCTTCCCGGCCGCGGCCTTCGGCGGCCGCGCCGACGTCATGGCGCACCTCGCCCCGGCCGGTCCCGTCTACCAGGCCGGCACGCTGTCCGGGAACCCGGTCGCCACCGCGGCGGGCCTGGCCCAGCTGCGCCTGCTCGACGACGCCGCCTACACCAGGCTCGACGCCGTCTCGCAGCAGATCCAGGCCCTCGTCTCCGAGGCGCTGGGCAAGGAGGGCGTGGCGCACACGCTGCAGAGCGCCTCCAACATGTTCTCGGTGTTCTTCACCGACCGGCCGGTGCGCACCTACGAGGACGCCAAGGCGCAGGAGTCGTTCCGCTTCACCGCCTTCTTCCACGCGATGCTGGCGAACGGCGTCTACCTGCCGCCGTCGTCGTTCGAGTCGTGGTTCGTCTCGACCGCGCACGACGACGACGCCGTCCAGCGGATCGCCGACGCCCTTCCGGCGGCGGCCCGGGCGGCGGCGGAGGCGACGGCATGAGCGAGCAGCGGAGCACCGAGGACATCACCGTCGTCCACCTGATGCGGCACGGCGAGGTCGACAACCCGGACGGCATCCTCTACGGCCGCCTGCCGGGCTACCACCTCTCCGAACTCGGCCGGCAGATGGCCGAGCGGGTCGCCGAGCACCTCTCGTCCCGCGACGTCGCCTACGTCGTCGCCTCCCCGCTGGAGCGGGCGCAGGAGACGGCCACGCCCATCGCCAAGGCGCACGGGCTGGACCTGGACACCGACGAGCGGCTGATCGAGGCCGGCAACGTCTTCCAGGGCAGGACGTTCGGCATCGGGGACGGCGCGCTGCGCCGGCCCGGCAACTGGCGGCACGTCGTCAACCCGTTCAAGCCGTCCTGGGGCGAGCCGTACGTCGACCAGGTCGTCCGGATGATGGGCGCGCTGAACGCGGCGAAGGACCGGGCGCGCGGGCACGAGGCCGTGCTCGTCAGCCACCAGCTGCCGATCTGGATCGTGCGGTCCTACGTCGAGCGGCGGCGGCTGTGGCACGACCCGCGCAAGCGGCAGTGCACGCTCGCGTCGCTGACGACGTTCACGTACCAGGGCGACCGGATCGTGTCCGTCGGCTACACCGAGCCGGCCCGCGACCTCGTCCCGGCCCACCTGCTCGCGGGAGCCAAGCCGGCGAAGGGGCAGGGCAAGGGCTACGGCGCCTGACCGTGCGCCCGGACGCTGCACCGACGGGCCGTCAGGCGCCTGACGGCCTTTCGCCGGCGGGCCGCAGCGGCGCCTGACGGGCCGTCACAGACATTCCGCACGACCGTTACAAAATATGTAAACCAGTTCGGAACCGCCCCGATCCTCACGCCCTCTGAGTGGGTGACCACCCAAGGACGTGACGGATCGGGGACCACATGCGCACCATCTCCCGGAGGGGAATACTCGGCCTCGGCGCGGGCGCCGCGGCCGGCGTCGGACTCACGGGGTGCGGCACCCTCACGCCCTCGGACGCCCCGGCGCACGCGGGTGGTTCCGGCGGCGCCGGCAAAGGGCGCCCGCACGGCACGGTCCAGCCCGCCCGGCCCCTCGGCGACGGCTCGACCGCGTACACCGGCAAGCAGCCCCACCAGCCCGCCGCCCCCGTGCCGCTGGAGCCGGGCCAGACGCCGCCGCAGTTCGTCGTCTTCTCCTGGGACGGGGCCGGCGAGGTCGGCAACGGCCTGTTCCCGCGCTTCCTGGACCTCGCCAGGGAGCACGGCGCGCACATGACCTTCTTCCTCTCCGGCCTGTACCTGCTGCCCGAGTCCAACAAGCGCCTGTACGACCCGCCGAACAACCCGCGCGGCGCCTCCGACATCGGCTACCTCACCGACGAGCACGTCAGGGCCACGCTCACCAACGTCCGCCGGGCCTGGCTGGAGGGCCACGAGATCGGCACCCACTTCAACGGCCATTTCTGCGCCGGCGGCGGATCGGTGGCCCACTGGACGCCGAAGCAGTGGCGCGACGAGATCGACCAGGCGAAGTCCTTCGTGCAGCGGTGGCGGACCAACACCGGCTGGACCGACCTGCCGTCGCTGCCCTTCGACTACGACCGGGAGCTCGTCGGCGGCCGCACGCCCTGCCTGCTCGGCCAGGACAACCTGCTCGTCACCGCCCGGGAGCTCGGCTGGCGCTACGACGCCTCCTCGCCCGGCGGCCGGCAGACGTGGCCGGCGAAGAAGCGCGGCCTGTGGGACCTCCCGCTGCAGCAGATACCTTTCCCCGGACGCGGCTTCGAGGTCCTGTCGATGGACTACAACATGCTCGCCAACCAGTCGCTGAACTCGACCAGGGCCCCGGCCCACAACTACCCCGGCTGGCGGCGGCAGTCCACGCAAGCGTACATTCAGGGATTCAATCGGGCATACGAGACCAATCGGGCACCCCTCTTCATCGGCAACCACTTCGAGCAGTGGAACGGCGGCATCTACATGGACGCCGTCGAGGAGGCCCTCAAGCACATGGCGCGGGAGAAGGAGAAGGGCGGCGACGTGCGCCTGGTCTCCTTCCGGCAGTTCGTCGACTGGCTGGACGTGCAGCGGCCCGAGGTGCTCGCCAGGCTGCGCACCCTGGAGGTCGGACAGCGCCCCGCGGGCGGCTGGGGCGAGTTCCTGGAGGGCACCGCCACGCCGAGCGCGACGGGCCCCGGAAAGGCTGCCTGAAATGCGCCTTTCCTGCCGGGAGGGGGGTGCGGAAGATCCCCGGGGAAGGCATGCGAAACTTTTCACATGAGTGCCGTCAGCAGCGCCCCCCCGTGCTCGAACCGGTCGACCCCGGCCTCCCGTACGCACCGTACGCGCCCGACCCGCGCCCGTAGCCGCGCCGCCCTGCTCGCCGCGGGCACCGCCGCCGCGGCACTCGCCCTGTCCGCGTGCGGCTCCGGAGGCACCTCCGGCGGCTCGGGCAACACCCGCTTCATCACCGGCACGGACGGCGTCGCGACCGTGAAGAAGGGCGAGCGCAAGCCCGCCCCCGACCTGTCCGGCAAGACCGTCGACGGCAAGCAGCTCGACCTCGCCGACTACAAGGGCAAGGTCGTCGTCCTGAACATCTGGGGCTCCTGGTGCTCGCCGTGCCGCGCCGAGGCGCCCAATCTGGTCACGGTGGCCAAGGACACCGCCGCCCGGGGCGTCCAGTTCGTCGGCATCAACACCCGCGACACCAGCACCCAGCCGGCCGTCGCCTTCGAGCAGCGGTACGCGGTGCCGTACCCGAGCCTGTACGACCCGACCGGCAAGCTGATGCTCCGCTTCGGCAAGGGCACCCTCAACCCGCAGGCCATCCCGACCACCCTCGTCATCGACCGGGACGGGAACATCGCGGCCCGGGCGCTGCAGGCCCTCAGCGAGGACAAACTGCGCAGGATGCTCGACCCGGTCCTCGCGGAGAAGTGAGCCGCCGTGCTGCTGGCCGCGGTCACCGACCCCAACCCCACCGTCCTCACCGGAGCGCTGCTGCTCGCGGTGCCCCTCGCCGTGCTCGGCGGGCTCGTCTCCTTCTTCTCGCCCTGCGTCCTGCCGCTCGTGCCCGGCTACCTCTCCTACGTGACCGGCGTCACCGGCACCGACCTCGGTGAGGCGCGGCGCGGCCGGATGGCAGCGGGCGCCTCGCTGTTCGTGCTCGGCTTCACCGTCGTGTTCGTCTCCGGCGGGGCGCTGTTCGGGTACGCCGGGCAGTCGCTGCAGGACTACAAGGACGTCCTGTCCAAGGTGCTCGGCGCGCTGATGGTCCTGCTGGGCGTCTTCTTCATGGGGCTGATGCCCTGGCTGACCCAGCGCGAGTTCCGCCTCCACCGGCGCCCGGCCGCGGGCCTGGTGGGCGCGCCCCTGCTCGGCGCGCTGTTCGGCATCGGCTGGACCCCGTGCATCGGCCCGACCCTCGCCTCCGTCCTGGCCCTGTCCTCCCAGCAGTCGAGCGCGGGCCGCGGGGCCATACTGACCGTGGCGTACTGCCTCGGCCTCGGCGTCCCGTTCGTGCTCGCCGCGGTCGCCTTCCGCAAGGCGCTCGGCGCCTTCGACTGGGTCAAGCGCCACTACGTCTGGGTGATGCGCATCGGCGGCACGATGATGATCGTGACCGGTGTGCTGCTGCTGACCGGCGTCTGGGACCGCCTGGTGCAGCAGATGCAGACCTGGTCCGCCGGCTTCTCTGTGGGGATCTGATCGATGAGCAAGACGACAAGCGGCACGCCCACCGAGGAGACCCGGGGCGCGCCACCCAGCGGCACGGACGACCTGGGAGCCGCCGGCTCCCAGCTGTCCACCGCGCCCGTCGAGACGGCCGTACCCGGCTCCTTCGGCGGCACCCGCGCCCCGGGCCTGGGCGGCCGGCTCGCCTGGACGGCACGGGAGACCATCGGCTGGGCCCGCTGGTTCTGGCGGCAGCTGACCTCCATGCGGGTGGCGCTGCTGCTGCTGTTCCTGCTGTCCCTCGGCGCGGTGCCCGGTTCGCTCATCCCGCAGACCGGCACCGACGCCATGAAGGTGCAGGAGTTCAAGGACGCGCACCGCACGCTCGGACCCCTCTACGACAAGCTGGGCCTGTTCCACGTCTACAGCTCGGTGTGGTTCTCGGCGATCTACATCCTGCTGTTCGTCTCCCTCATCGGCTGCATCGTCCCGCGCACCTGGCAGTTCGTCGGCCAGCTCCGCGGCCGCCCGCCGGGCGCGCCCAGGCGGCTGACCCGGCTGCCCGCGCACACCACCTGGCGCACCGCGGCCTCCCCCGAGGAGGTCCGCGCGGCCGCCCTGGAGGTGCTGCGCCGGCGCCGGTTCCGCGCCCACGTCGCCGGTGACGCCGTCGCCGCCGAGAAGGGCTACCTGCGGGAGGCCGGCAACCTGCTGTTCCACATCGCCCTGATCGTGATGCTGGTCGCCTTCGCCTGGGGCCAGCTGTACAAGACCGAGGGCAACAAGCTGGTCGTCGAGGGCGACGGCTTCTCCAACACGCTGATCTCCTACGACGACTTCAAGTCCGGCAATCTCTTCGACGCCGACCAGCTGGTGCCGTTCAGCTTCGACCTGCGGAAGTTCACCGCCACCTACGAGCGCAGCGGGCCGAACAAGGGCACCCCGCGCACCTTCCGGGCGGACCTCACCTACAGCGAGGGCGCCTACGGCAAGCAGAAGAAGACCACCGTCGAGGTCAACGAGCCGCTGAAGATCGGCGACGCCAGGGTCTACCTCGTCAGCCACGGCTACGCCCCCACCGTCACCGTCCGCGACGGCCGGGGGAACGTCGTCCTGCACCAGGCCGTGCCCCTGCTGCCGCTGGACTCCAACGAGACCTCGCAGGGCGCGATCAAGGTCTTCGACGGCTACCGGAACGCCCAGGGGCAGCAGGAGCAGCTCGGCTTCGCCGCGTTCTTCGTGCCGACCTTCGCCGGCGCCGGCAAGGGCAGCATGTTCTCGCAGTTCCCGGCGCTGGACTTCCCCGTCCTCGCGCTGACGGCCTACCACGGCGACCTGGGCGTCGACGCGGGCGTCCCGCAGAACGTGTACCAGCTCGACACCAGGAAGCTGAAGCAGTTCAAGGACGCCGACAAGAACATCCTCAAGGCCCGCCTGCTGCCCGGCGAGACCATGAAGCTGCCGAACGGCGCCGGCTCGATCACCTTCGACAAGGAGATCAAGGAATGGGCCGGGTTCCAGGTCGTGCAGCAGCCCGGCACCGGCTGGGCGCTGGCCGGCGCGCTCGCAGCGATCGCGGGCCTGGCCGGCTCCCTGTTCATCCAGCGCCGCCGCGTCTGGGTGCGCGCCGTCACGGACGCCGACGGCGCGACCGTGGTCGAGATGGCGGGCCTGGGCCGCAGCGAGTCCGCGAGGCTCCCCGAGGAACTGGGCGACCTGGCCGCCCTCGTGCACGACAAGGCACCCACCAAGACCGGCGCCGGCCCCGACCCGGAGCCGGGCGCCGACACCCCCGCACCTGCCGAAGGGGCTGAGAAGAAGTGACTCTCGCCGCCGCAACCGAACTCGCCTCGGCGACCAACGAACACCTCGCGAACCTCAGCAACTCGCTGATCTACTCCGCGATGGCCGTCTACACCCTGGCCTTCTTCGCGTACATCGCCGAATGGCTCTTCGGCAGCCGCAGCAAGGTCGCCCGCACCGCGGCCGCGCTGACCGCCCAGAGCGAGGCCGCCGGCACGGTCCGGGGCCCCGCGGTGACGGTGAAGTCCGCCGGGGGCACCGCCGTGCTGGAGCGGCCCAAGGTGGTCGTGCGGTCCTCGGCCGGCTCCCGGGACGTGCCCGACGGTCCCGGCGCTCACGGCGGCGACGCGCAGGGCGACCTGTACGGCCGGATCGCCGTCTCGCTCACCGTGCTCGCCTTTCTGGTGGAGCTGTGCGGCGTCGTAGCCCGCGCGGCCTCCGTGGAGCGGGCGCCGTGGGGCAACATGTACGAGTTCAACATCACCTTCTCCACGGTCGTGGTCGGGGTCTACCTCGGTCTGCTCGCGCTGAAGAAGAACGTGCGCTGGATCGGCCTGTTCCTGACCACCACGGTCCTGCTCGACCTGGGCCTCGCGGTCACCAAGCTCTACACGGCGAGCGACCAGCTCGTCCCCGCCCTGCACTCGTACTGGCTGTACATCCACGTCTCCACCGCGATCTTCTGCGGCGCGGTCTTCTACGTCGGCGCGATCTCCGCGCTGCTGTACCTGTTCAAGGACTCCTACGAGAACAAGCTGGCGAACGGCGGCAAGCCCGGCTCCTTCGCCACCTCCGTGCTGGAGCGGCTGCCCGCCTCGGCGTCCCTGGACAAGTTCTCCTACCGCGTCAACGCGGCCGTCTTCCCGCTGTGGACGTTCACGATCATCGCGGGCGCCATCTGGGCCGACTCCGCCTGGGGCCGTTACTGGGGCTGGGACCCCAAGGAGACCTGGGCGTTCATCACCTGGGTCGCCTACGCCTGCTACCTGCACGCCCGGTCCACGGCCGGCTGGAAGGGCCGCAAGGCGGCGTACATCGCGCTGATCGCCTTCGCCTGCTTCCTGTTCAACTACTACGGCGTGAACCTTTTCGTGAGCGGCAAGCACTCGTACGCGGGCGTCTGAGCGCCCGGCACCGCTCCCGCGCTCGCCCCACCGGAAGGCCGCGCCCCGCGACGAGGGGCGCGGCCTTCCGGCGTACCGGGGCGCGGCCCGCCGGCGTGCGGGGCCGCGGTACTCCGGCACACGGGACGGGGCAGGACGGCGCCCGGCACCCCGGCCGCGCTCCTGGTGCGAAACCACGTGCGGAAGGCCGCCCCGAGGGTCACGCTGGTGTCATGACCGGTTCCATCGAACAGGGCACCAGCCAGACCCACGGGAACACGCACATCCTGCACCTGCTGGTGCGGCTTCCGCGGCGCATGGAGACGGTCTGGCCGGCACTGTCCACCCCGCAGGGGCTCGCGGGCTGGTTCACCACGGCCGACGTGCTCGAACCCCGGCTCGGCGGCGCGGTCGCCCTGCGGGGCCTCGGCAGCGGCCACATCACCGCGTGGGACGTCGACCGGGTCGCCGAGTACACGCTTCAGGGCGGCGGCCGCCTCCGGTTCCACCTGGAGCGCGACGGCGAGGACGGCTGCGCCCTCCGCTTCACCCACGAGTTCCAGGGCGAGGGCGAGACGCAGCCGCGCTGGCGGGCCCGCTTCCAGCGGCTGATCGAGCTGCTGGCCGAGCCGGCGGCGTGACGGCGGCCCCGTCGCGGCGCGTCAGTTCGCGCCGTCCTCGCCGCGCTCCCGGCGCCGCAGCTCCTCCTCGCGGCGGCGCAGGTCGGCCTCCCAGTCCTTGAGCAGGGCCTCGTCGTTCCTGTTCTCTTCCTTCAGCGACTTCAGGAACTCGGGGTTGTCGTCCGGGGCGACGTACTGGACGCGGTGGTTGCGGTGCCACTCCGAGGGCGTGGAGCCGTTCGCCGGGGCGTGCCGGACCTTGCCGGCCGCCAGCCAGGCGATCGGGCCCACCAGCACCTCGCCGAAGAGCAGGATGATGATCACCCAGACCACCTTGGGCAGCCCGCGGACCTTCTCCTCGGGCGTGTTCAGACAGTCGATGAAGGCGTAGATCCACAACGCCAGGACCAGCAGGAACGGCAGATACCTGAGCATGGTGGTGCGATCCCCCTGAAGACGGCGAGGGGCATGAGAGGGCCCCGGTGACCGGGACAGAGTAGCGGGTGGCCGATACTGGACCGCATGGCTTACGACGATCTTCGCTCCCTGCTCAGGGCGCTGGAGCGCGAGGGCGACCTCAAGCGCATCAAGGCCGAGGTCGACCCGTATCTGGAGGTCGGTGAGATCGTCGACCGGGTGCAGAAGTCCGGCGGCCCGGCGCTGCTCTTCGAGAACGTGCGCGGCTCCAGCATGCCGCTCGCCATGAACGTGTTCGGGACCGACCGGCGGCTGCTGAAGGCGCTGGGACTGAAGTCCTACGCGGAGATCTCCGACCGGATCGGCAGACTGCTCAGGCCCGAACTGCCGCACGGCTTCGTCGGGGTGCGCGAGGCGTTCGGCAAGCTCGGCGCGATGACGCACGTGCCGCCGAGGAAGGTGAAGTCCGACAGCGCGCCCGTGCACGAGGTCGTGCTGCACGGCGACGACGTCGACCTCGACCGGCTGCCGGCCCTGTTCACCTGGCCCAAGGACGGCGGCTCCTTCTTCAACCTGGGCCTGACGCACACCAAGGACCCGGAGACCGGCGTCCGCAACCTCGGGCTGTACCGCCTCCAGCGCCACGACAAGCGCACGATCGGCATGCACTGGCAGATCCACAAGGACAGCCGGAACCACTACCAGGTGGCGGCGCGGCGCGGCGAGCGGCTGCCCGTCGCCATCGCCTTCGGCTGCCCGCCCGCGGTGACGTACGCGTCCACCGCCCCGCTGCCCGGGGACATCGACGAGTACCTGTTCGCCGGGTTCGTCGCGGGCCGCCGGATCGAGATGGTGGACTGCAGGACGGTCCCGCTGCAGGTGCCCGCCCACGCCGAAGTCGTCCTGGAGGGCTGGCTGGAGCCGGGCGAGATGCGGCCCGAGGGCCCGTTCGGCGACCACACCGGCTTCTACACCCCCCAGGAGCCCTTCCCGGCGCTGACGATCGACTGCGTCACGATGCGCAGGCGCCCGCTGCTCCAGTCGATCGTCGTGGGCCGGCCCCCCACGGAGGACGGGCCGCTCGGCCGGGCGACGGAGCGCTTCTTCCTGCCGCTGCTGAAGATCATCGTGCCGGACATCGTGGACTACCACCTGCCGGAGGCGGGCGGCTTCCACAACTGCGCGATCGTCTCGATCGACAAGAAGTACCCCAAGCACGCGCAGAAGGTGATGCACGCGATCTGGGGGGCCCACATGATGTCCCTCACCAAGCTGATCGTGGTCGTCGACGCCGACTGCGACGTGCACGACCTGCACGAGGTCGCCTGGAGGGCGCTCGGCAACACGGACTACGCCCGCGACCTCACGGTCGTCGAGGGTCCCGTCGACCACCTCGACCACGCTTCCTACCAGCAGTTCTGGGGCGGCAAGGCGGGCATCGACGCGACGCGGAAGCTGCCCGAGGAGGGCTACACGAGGGACGGCGGCTGGCCCGAGATGGTGCTGTCCGACCCCGATACGGCGGCGAAGGTCGACCGCCGGTGGAAGGAGTACGGGCTGTGACGTCCGCATCCGCCGCGCTCCCGCAGCCGGGGCGCGCCAAGGCGTTCCTCCGGCTCGTGATGATCGAGCACTCCGTCTTCGCGCTGCCGTTCGCGTACATCGCCTCGCTGACCGCGATGCACCAGTGGGACGGCAACATCCACTGGGGACGGCTGCTGCTGGTCACCGTCTGCATGGTCGGGCTGCGCACGTTCGCGATGGCGGTCAACCGGATCATCGACCGGGAGATCGACGCCCGCAACCCGCGCACGGCGCACCGCGAGTTGGTGACCGGCGCGATGTCGGTCCGGCACGCGTGGACCGGCGCCCTGATCGCCGTCGTCGTCTTCCTGGGCGCGGCCGCGCTGCTCAACCCGCTGTGCCTGGCGCTGGCGCCGGTCGCGGTGATCCCGATGGTGGTCTACCCCTACGGCAAGCGGTTCACGAACTTCCCGCAGGCCATCCTCGGGCTCGCCCAGGCGATGGGCCCCGTCGGCGGCTGGCTGGCCGTCTCCGGCTCGTGGTCCTGGGACGCGGTGATCCTGGGCCTGGCCGTCGGCGTGTGGATCGGCGGCTTCGACCTGATCTACGCCTGCCAGGACGTCGAGACCGACCGGCGGATCGGGGTCAGGTCGGTCCCGGCCCGCTTCGGCATCCCGGCCGCGATCCGGGGCGCCCGCGGCTGTCACCTGGTGACCACGGCCCTGTTCGTCTGGTACGCGGTCGCCACCGGCGCCGGCGCCTTCTTCTGGCTCGGCCTGGTGATCGTCGCGGGCGCGTTCGTGTACGAGCACACCATCGTCCGCCCGCACGACCTGTCCCGTCTGAACCGGGCGTTCTTCAGCGTCAACGGCTTCATCGGCATCGCCCTGTTCGTGTGCGCGCTGCTGGATCTGCTGGTGCGCGGCCTGACCGTCTGAGGACACGCGGGGCGCCGGCGGGGCCCGGCCACCCCGGTGATCCCCGCCGGCCGCCCGCCCCGGGGCTCGCGGGACCGCGGCCGGTCCTGAGCACACAGCGTGACGCCGGTAGGCTCAAGGTGTGAACGCAGGAGAAACGCAGCGCACGCCTTGGATCGTGGGGGTGTCCGGAGCGTCCGGCACGCCGTACGCGGCGGCGGTGCTGCGCGCGCTCCTGGACGCGGGCGAGAGCGTCGACCTGGTGGTCAGCCGGGCCTCCCGGCTCACCCTCCTCGACGAGACCGGCATCTCCTTCCGGGACGCCCACTGGCGGGACGACCTCGGCCGGTGGCTGTCGCTGGGCGCCGACGGCAAGCCCGGCACGTTCGACGTGGACCTCGCGGACGTGCGGCACTGGAGCGCCGGGGACCTGGCGGCCGGACCGTCGTCGGGGTCGTACCCGGCCAAGGGCATGCTGATCGTGCCGGCCTCCACGGCCTGCGTGGCGGGCGTCGCGCTCGGGCTGTCGAAGGACCTGCTGCAGCGGGCGGCGAGCGTGACCCTCAAGGAGGGCCGGCCGCTGGCCGTGGCCGTGCGGGAGACCCCGCTGAACGGGCAGACCCTGCGGCACCTGGTCGCGCTCGACGACGCCGGCGCGGCCGTGGTGCCCGCCTCCCCGGCCTTCTACGCCGGGGCGACGCACATCCAGCACCTGGTCGACTTCGTCGCCGGCCGCGTCCTCGACTCCGTCGGCGTGCCGCACCGGCTCTACCGCCGCTGGGGCGGCGAACTGGGCGGCGCCCGGCCCGCCTGAGCACCAGCAGGACCAGCGGCACTCGTCACTTCGGATACGTCAGCAACCTCGGACCTCAGCAGATCCCTCGGATCTCCTCACCGGAAGGCTTCGATCGCATGGACGCGGTGGACAGGCAGCTCATCCAGGCCCTCAGGGAGAACGGCCGGGCCTCCTACGCGGAGCTGGGGCGCCTCGTCGGCCTGTCGGGACCGAGCGTCACCGACCGCATCAACCGGCTGGAGGCGGCCGGCGTCATCACCGGCTACCGCGCCACCGTGAACGCCGCCTCGCTCGGACTCGGCGTCATCGCCCTCATCGGCATCTCGCTCTCCGACGCCGCCGACCACGAGGACGTCGCGCAGCGGCTGAAGGACCTGCCCGAGATCGAGGACTGCTGGTTCATCGCCGGCGACGACTCCTTCATGCTCAAGGTGCGCGCCACCGACGTGGACGGCCTGGAGCGGATCATCCGGCGGCTGTCGGGCACCAAGGGCGTCTCCCGGACCCGCACCACGATCGTGCTGTCCACGAAGTGGGAGAACCGGGTCGGCGAGCTGCCCGAAGAGGTCTGACGCCGTAGCCGCGAGGGGGCACATGAGCCCCGCGGGCCGGGGAGTACGGTTTACGGAGTCTGTCTCAGAAAGAGGTAACCGCATGGACGTCGGGCTCAAGCGCGAGCTGGAGGAGAAGGTCCGCTCCGGGGAGCGGCTGACCCGCGAGGACGGCATCGCGCTGTACGAGTCGGACGACCTGGCGTGGCTCGGCGGCCTCGCGCACGAGGTGCGCACCCGCAAGAACGGCGACGTCGTGCACTTCAACGTCAACCGCCACCTCAACATGACGAACGTGTGCACCGCGTCCTGCGCCTACTGCTCCTTCCAGCGCAAGCCGGGCGAGAAGGACGCGTACACGATGCGCATCGAGGAGGCGGTCAAGCTCGCCAAGGCGATGGAGTCGGAGAACCTGACCGAGCTGCACATCGTCAACGGCCTCCACCCCAACCTGCCGTGGCGCTACTACCCGCGCTCGCTGCGGGAGCTGAAGGCCGCCCTGCCGCACGTGTCGCTGAAGGCGTTCACGGCCACCGAGATCCACCACTTCGAGACGATCTCCGGCCTGTCCGCCTCCGAGATCCTGGACGAACTGATCGACGCGGGCCTGGAGTCCCTCACCGGCGGCGGCGCGGAGATCTTCGACTGGGAGGTCCGGCAGCACATCGTCGACCACCGCACCCACTGGGAGGACTGGTCGCGCATCCACCGCCTGGCGCACGAGAAGGGGCTCAAGACCCCGTGCACCATGCTGTACGGCCACATCGAGGAGCCCCGCCACCGGGTCGACCACGTGCTCAGACTCCGTGAACTGCAGGACGAGACCGGCGGCTTCCAGGTCTTCATCCCGCTGCGCTACCAGCACGACTTCGTGGACGTGAAGGACGGCAAGGTCCGCAACCGCCTCCAGGCGCGCACGCAGATGGCGACCGGCGCGGAGGCCCTGAAGACGTTCGCGGTCTCCCGACTGCTGTTCGACAACGTCCCGCACGTCAAGGTGTTCTGGGTGATGCACGGCGTGCAGACGGCGCAACTCGCCCTCCAGCACGGCGCCGACGACATGGACGGCTCGGTCGTCGAGTACAAGATCACGCACGACGCGGACAACTTCGGCACCCCGAACAAGCTGACCCGTGAGGACCTGCTGGAGCTGATCCGCGACGCCGGCTTCCGCCCGGTGGAGCGCAACACCCGCTACGAGATCATCCGGGAGTACGACGGCCCGGACCCGCTGCGCCGCGAGTCGCCGCAGCCGATGCGGGTCTGACCCCGGCGGTGGGGCGCCGTGCCGGACGGGTACCCGCCCGGCATGGCCACCACCGGGGCGCCCGAGGACGCCTACACCGCCGAGCCCTTCGTCCCCGGCGGCGCGGACCTGACCGCGCTGCGCGAGGCCGCCGCCGGGTGCCGGGGCTGTCCGCTGCACCGGAACGCTACGCAGACCGTGTTCGGCGCGGGCGCGGCCGACGCCCGGGTGATGCTGGTCGGGGAGCAGCCCGGCGACCAGGAGGACCGCCAGGGACGGCCGTTCGTCGGCCCGGCCGGCAAGCTGCTGGACCGGGCGCTGGCGGACGCGGGCCTCGACCCGGCCGAGGCGTACGTCACCAACGCGGTCAAGCACTTCAAGTTCTCGCAGGCCGAGCCCCGCAAGCGCCGGATCCACAAGGCACCGACCCTGCGGGAGATGTCCGCGTGCGCCCCCTGGCTGGCGGCCGAGCTGGCGCTGGTCCAGCCCGAGCTGATCGTCGTGCTGGGCGCCACGGCCGGCAAGGCGCTGCTCGGCTCGTCGTTCCGGGTCACGCAGGTGCGCGGGACGGTGCTGGAGCAGAAGATCCACGGCCGGCCGGAGCGGCTGGTGCCGACCGTCCACCCGTCGTCGGTGCTGCGGGCGGACGACCGGGAGGGCGCCTACCGGGGCCTGGTGTCGGACCTGGACGTGGCCGCGAGGGCGCTGGGCTAGGCAGGCGGGCGCCCGGAACGCCGGCGGCCGTCCGAGAGGGCGGGCGGACGGCGATCCGGCGGCACAGGGCGGCGGGCGAGGGCACTCCGGCGGCACGGGGCGGGCGAGGGCACTCCGGCGGCCGGGTCGGGCGAGGATGCTCCGCCGGCCCGGGGCGGGCGGCGGCCCCGACCGCCCGGAAACGGGTGGACAGGACCGGACGTGTAATAGATACGATGGCTCTATGCCCCTTACCTTCACCCTCGACCCCGCCGTGGACCCCGCCCTGCGCGACGGACTCCTCGACCTGTGGACCGACGTCTCCAACGCCGGCGGGGCCGTGGGCTTCGTGCCGCCGGTGACCCGGGACACCGTCCGTCCCGAGCTGGTGCGGCACTTCGTGGCGATGGCCGAGGGGCGCGCCCGGCTGCTGGTCGGCCGCGACGAGGAGGGGCGCGTCGCCGCGACGGCCTTCCTCGCCTTCAACAGCCACCGGCTGATGACCCACTGGCTGTGGCTCTACACGGTGATGGTGCACCCGCGGCATCAGGGCAAGGGGTACGGCCGGGACCTCCTGGCCGCCGCGGCGGACGCGGCCCGCGGCTTGGACGGCATGGAGGCGATACGGCTCACCTGCCGCGGCGGGCTCGGCCTGGAGCGGTTCTACGGCTCCTGCGGCTACAAGGAGGTCGGCCGCGTGCCCGGCGCCATCCGGGTCGCCCCCGGCGACGACCGCGACGACGTGATCATGCTGCTGCCGTTGACCTGAGGGTTTGCGCCCTTTTGGCACCCCCTTGCGGGCAGCGCCGCCGGACGTGCTTCACTGGACGCTGACCTTCGCATTCCCCGGGGTCCCCGGCGCCGCCCGGACCCGGGAACCTCATGGACCGGAAGAGTGGATTGAGATGCTCCGCTACACGCTGATGCGCCTCGGGATCTTCGCAGGCTGCCTCGTGGTCGTCTGGGGCCTCGTCTACTCCGGCATCGCCCCGCGCGGGCTCGGCGCCTCCAACGGCCTGTGGGTCGTGCTGCTCGCCCTGCTCGTGTCCGCCCCGATCAGCTTCGTCGTGCTGCGCAAGGAGCGGGACCGGGCGTCGGTGCAGGTCGCCCGGCGGGTGGACCGGATGAAGGCGAACATCGAGGCCAACCGGTCCCAGGAGGACGGCGCCGACGAGACGCGGGTGCAGGGCCAGGTCTCGTAACCACCGGCGCGATCACAGGCGCCCCAGGCGTTCGGCGCCCCGGTATCCGAAACTCTCGGATACCGGGGCGCTCTTCGTTTTGCGGGCACAACGCGCTTCCGCACCTGTCAAAGAAAGGCTTTGAGGATGTCAAAGTTCAAGTGTTAAGGTTCCCTTTATGAAGCTGGCAGTCGCGTCCCCCATGCCCCGGAGCGTGTTGCTCGTGGCGCGCCTGCACGTGGACCTCTGCCGGTGCGCGTCCGCGAGCTGTCGTCCCTGACGATCGCCCCGCCGTCCCCCTCAGCCCCCGCACGCGTCCCCACCGGAGCATGTCCGTGTCCACGAACACGAAGTCCTTCAAGGTGCCCTTCTGGGCCCAGATACTCGCCGGCCTCGTCCTCGGCGTCCTGCTCGGCTGGCTGGCCCGCAGCCAGGACCTGTCCTGGCTCGTCACCACGCTGGAGAAGATCGGCGGCACCTTCGTCGGGCTGCTGAAGCTCGCCGTCGCCCCGCTCGTGTTCTTCGCGATCCTCGTCTCGATCACCAACCTGCGGAAGGTCAACAACGCGGCCCGTCTGGCCTCCCGGACCCTTCTCTGGTTCATGATCACGTCGCTGATCGCCGTCACCATCGGCCTCGTCATCGGCCTGGTCACCAACCCCGGCGCCGGCACCGGACTGACCCCGAAGGACGGCGCGAAGCCCGAGCACACGGGCTCCTGGACCGACTTCCTCACCGGCATCGTGCCGACCGACGTCATCACGCCGTTCACCGAGCTGAACGTCCTCCAGATCGTCTTCATGGCCGCCGTCGCCGGCATCGCCGCCCTCCAGCTCGGCGAGAAGGCCCAGCCCGTCCTGACCCTGAGCGAGTCCGTCCTCGAACTCCTCCAGAAGGCGCTGTGGTGGGTCATCCGCCTCGCGCCGCTGGGCACCGTCGGCCTCATCGGCAACGCCATCGCCACCTACGGCTGGGACCTGATCGGCAAGTACGCGACCTTCACCGCCGACATCTACGTCGGCTGCCTGATCGTGCTGTTCGGCGTCTACCCGACGCTGCTCGCCACCGTCGCCAGGCTGAACCCGCTGCGCTTCTTCCGGGGCGCCTGGCCCGCCATCCAGCTGGCCTTCGTCTCCCGCTCCTCCGTCGGCACCATGCCGCTGACCAAGACGGTCACCGAGCGCCTCGGCGTCCCGCGGGAGTACGCGTCCTTCGCGGTGCCGTTCGGCGCGACCACCAAGATGGACGGCTGCGCCGCCGTCTACCCGGCCATCGCCGCGATCTTCGTCGCCCAGATCTTCGACATCCAGCTGAGCGTCGGCGACTACCTGCTGATCGCGTTCGTCTCGGTGGTCGGCTCCGCCGCCACGGCCGGCCTCACCGGCGCGACGGTCATGCTGACCCTCACCCTGTCCACCCTGGGCCTGCCCATGGAGGGCGTCGGCCTGCTGCTCGCCATCGACCCGGTCCTGGACATGATCCGCACGGCGACGAACGTGGCCGGGCAAGCGCTGGTGCCGGTGGTCGTGTCCGCCCGGGAGGGCCTGCTCGACCGGGACGCCTACGACTCCGTCGACGGCTCGCCGGTCGAGGAGCGGCACGAGGGGCCGGAGCCGGTGGCGGCCGCGGCCTGAGGGACCGCGCCGCGGACCGTACGCTGATCCGCATCGGTGCCGTGAAGACCAAGCGGATGCCGCGTGCGGTCCGCGAACAGCGGATGCTGGACGCGGCCGTGCGGACCTTCGGGCAGCGGAGGTACCGGGCCGCGTCGATGGGCGGGAGCGCCGAGCCGGCGGGCGTGTCCAAGCCGCTGGTCCACCTCTGCCTCAACGCCGAGCAAGACCTCTTCACGGCCTGCATCCGGCGCGAGGCCGCCGCGCTCACCGCGGCGGTCCGGGCGGGCGTCCGCCCGGAGCTGCCCGCCGACCGCCGGCTCTCGGACGGGCTGTGCGCCTTCTTCACGCACACCGCCCGGCACCCGGACGGCTGGAGGATCCCGCACCTTCAGGCCCGCACCCACGGCGAGCCGTTCGCGGCCGGGATCAGCGCGATGCGCGAGGAGTTCGTCGCGTTCGTCACCCGGCTGATCGCCGTGGCCGCGCGGGAGGGGCGCGCCCGCTGCTCGGGTGCGGCCGGCGGCTCGGGGGACCACCGGGAGGCGGAGCTGCCCGAGCGGGAGGTGGCCGGGCTCGCCGAGGCGCTGGTCGGCGCCGCGGAGTCCCTCGCGGCCTGGGCCGACGCCACCCCGGGCGTCACGGCCCGTCAGGCGGCCGCGACTCTGGTGAACTTCGCGTGCGCGGACCTGGGCAACCTCATGGAGGGCCGCCCCTGGACCCCTCCGGCGGGGTCCGGGGCGGAGGGCTGAGCGCTCCCCGCCGTCGCCCGGGGGACCGGTCGGCAGGCGGGACGAGCGTCCTCGCCGTGCCGTCACGCACCGCCGGGGCGCACCGGGCGCGTGTCGGGGTCACCCCCGCAGCGGCCGCACCTCGCCCGTCAGGTGGACGCGTTCGCCGCCGCCGTCGCGCAGGGCGAAGCGGCCCGTGGCGTCCGCCGCGTAGGTCACCGTGCCCGGGAGCAGGACGGGCGCCCGGAACTCCGCGCGGACCCGGGCGGCCGGCGGGGTGCCGTGCGCGGCCAGGCAGCGGGCCACGGTCCACATGCCGTGGGCGATCGCCCGCGGGAAGCCGAACAGGCGGGCGGTGAGCGGGGAGAGGTGGATCGGGTTGCGGTCCCCGGAGGCGGCGCCGTAGCGCCGTCCGACGTCCCCGGCGAGCCGCCACTCGGCGACGGCGGGCAGGGGCGGCTCGCCGCCTCCCCGGCGCTCCGCGCTCTCCTGCCCCGCCTCGCTCCGCCCGTGCTCCCCGTTCTCCCGGCGTGCCTCGCTCTGCCCTCGCTCCGCGTTCTCCTGCCCCGCCTCGCTCTGCCCGCGCTCCCCGTTCTGACGGCGCGCCTCGCTCTCCGCGTCCTCTCCGCGCTCCCCGCCTGCCCGCTGCTCGTCGCGTTCCCGGCCCGTCCGGCCGGGGCCGTGCGCGGGGGCGTCCGTGCGGTGGCGGGCGAGGTACGTACTGCTCGACTCCCAGACGACGTCCCCGCCGTCCCGCAGCTCCGTCACGACGGTCGCCTCCGTGCCGCGCCGATGGGGCGTCAGCCCGACGACGCGCACCGCCAGTTCGTAGGCGCCCGTCGCGGGCAGGGGCCGGTGCCGGGTGATGTCGATCGACGTGTGGACCAGGCCGAGCAGGGGCAGCGGGAAGTCGCCGCCGCTCATCAGGCGCATGGCCGGCGGGAAGCCCAGCACGTGCGGAAACGTGACCGGCAGGGTCTCCTCCCCGCTCGCGAAACCGCACACCCGCTCGTACGCGGCCAGCCGCGCGAGGTCCACTCGGGCGGCCGGCAGGACGAGACGGGTGCGCGGGAAGGGCGCGTCGGGGCGGGGCCGCTTGAAGGGGGAGCGCAGGGCGCCCCGGGCGAGGAGGGGCGCGAGGGCGGGGGAGCGGGTGAGGACGACGGTGGTGGAGTCGTTCGGCACGGTCATGGCTGGGTCCTGTCGTCTGGATCGGGCCGGCTGCCGGGTGCGGCGCCCTTCGGCCGACCCGGGCGGAAGGCTGGTGTGTGCGGCTGAGAGACGGGGGCGCCGGCTCGGAGCGTCGGCGGCCGGCGTCGACACGGCGGATGCGCGCGCCGGACCCGCGGTGCGGGAGTGGTGCGACCGGCAGGGGCTCAGGGGGCTGCCCGGCGGATCAAGTCGGGGAAACCGGTGGCGTCTTGCAGCCCGCCTCTCCGGCCTGATCCGCCGGACGGCGTTTCAGGCCCCCAGCAGGCTCTGGCCGCAGACGCGCACGACCTGTCCGCTGACCGCGCCGGAGGCGGGGTGGGCGAGCCAGGCGGTCGTCTCGGCGACGTCGACGGGCAGGCCGCCCTGGGCGAGCGAGTTCATCCGGCGGCCCGCCTCGCGGATGAGCAGCGGGACGGCGGCGGTCATCCTCGTCTCGATGAATCCGGGCGCGACCGCGTTGACGGTCACCCCGTGCTCCCGCGTCGCCCCGGTGGTGCGCGGTGAGTCCCGTGCGGGCCAGGACGGGTGCGAGGTCGAGGCCGGACGCGCCCGCCGTCAGGTGCAGCAGCCCGCCGTCGAGGAGGGGGTGCCCGGGGGACCAGCGCCTGAGCGGCGCGGGCTGCGGCAGCCCCAGACGGCGGGTCAGGAAACGGCCGGGCGCGGTGCCGGTGAAGCGGAGACAGCCGTCGGCCATGTCCCAACTCTCCTGGGGCGACTATTGGTTACTGCGGAGTAAGGTTACCGGAGGTAATCCTATGGCACGGGTGAGGAGCAGGTCGATAACTGCCCGGCAGGGTCCACCCCGCGGGTCCCGCTGCTGCCCGGCTCTCCCGCCCCGCCCCGCCCCGCCGGAGGACTGCACAGGCCCGGCTCCGGACCATCTCGGGACCCGCCCGGAACCCGCACGACCTCCCCACGAGGGCGCCGTACCATCGCCGTTCGGACCGGCGGTAACCCCCGAGGCGCGCGATCGCCGGTGAACGTCCCGGTGCGTCCGGCACGTACCCCTTGCAGCGCAGCAGTGCGTAGCTGCGGTCCTCAGGAGCTGCCATGCCCATCTCGTACTCGTCCATGCCCTCGTCGGCCTCCGTGCCCGAGTCCGCCGCGGAGTTCGACTACGACCCCGACGTCCGGCCGGCGCTCGTGGAGCCGCGGACGCAGCGGCTGGACGGCGAGGTGCGAGAGGCGTACGTGCCGCCGCTGGTGCCACAGGTCACGCACGGCTCGCTCGCCGACCTGCCGTTCGAGAACGCGAGCGCGGAGCCCGGCCGCCCGGTCTTCAGCCGCCGGGACGGGGAGGGCGGCTGGACGGACGTGACGGCGGCCGAGTTCGCCCACCAGGTGCTCTGCGTGGCCAAGGGGCTGATCTCCGAGGGCCTGATGCCGGGCGACCGGATCGCCGTGATGGCCCGCACGAGCTACGAGTGGACGCTCCTCGACTTCGCGGCGTGGGCCGCCGGCCTGGTCACCGTCCCCGTCTACCCCACCTCCTCCGTCTTCCAGACCCGCACGATCCTGCAGGACTCCGGCGCGGTGCTCCTGGTGACGGAGACGACCGCGCAGGCGGCGGCCCTGGGCCCGGAGCGCGAGCGTCTGCTGGGCCTGCGCCACGTCTGGGTGATCGAGCAGGGCCACGTCGACCGCCTCGCGGAGATCGGCGAGACGCTGCCCGACCAGGAGGTCAGCGTGCGCCGGGGCGTCCTCGGCCCCGACAGCCTCGCCACGCTGATCTACACCTCGGGCACGACCGGCCGCCCGAAGGGCTGCGCCCTGACGCACGGCAACTTCCTCGCCGCGGTCGACAACGCGGTCGAGGTCCTGCACCCGGTCTTCCGGTCCGGGGCGAAGGACGAGGCCGCCACGCTCCTCTTCCTCCCCCTGTCCCACGTCTTCGGCCGCATGGTGGCGATCGCGTGCGTGCGCGCGGGAGTGCGGCTGGGCCACGCCCCCAGCCTCCGGCCGGAGGACCTGCTCGCGGACCTGGCGAGCTTCCGGCCGACGTTCCTGCCGGCCATCCCGTACATGCTGGAGAAGATCTACAACAACGCGCGCGCCGCCGCCGAGCGCAACGGCCGGGCGGCGGCCTTCGACCGCGCGGCCGGGACCGCCCGCCGCTACGGCGAGGCGCTCGAAGCCCGACAGCAGGGCACCGGACCGGGCCCGGCGGCCACCCTGAAGGCGGCGCGCGCCCTGTACGACCCGCTGGTCTACCGCCGGATCCGCAACGCCCTCGGCGGCCGTCTGCGCCACATCATCTGCGGCGGCTCCCCGCTGGGCCGCGACCTCGCCGCCTTCTACGCGGGCACGGGCATCGACGTCTACGAGGGCTACGGCCTGACGGAGACCACGGGCGCGGCGACGCTCACCCCGCCGGCCCGGCCCCGCCTGGGCACGGTGGGCTGGCCGCTGCCCGGCACGCGGGTGCGCATCGCCGCCGACGGCGAGGTCCTGCTCTCCGGCGGGCAGGTCTTCCGCGGCTACTGGGACCCGAACGCCGGCGGGGTCGTCCCGGCCACCTACGACGGCTGGTTCCCCACGGGCGACATCGGCCGGCTGGACGACCAGGGCTATCTGACGATCACCGGCCGCAAGAAGGAGATCATCATCACCGCGGGCGGCAAGAACGTGGCGCCGGCCCCGCTGGAGGACCACCTGCGCTCGCACCCCCTGATCTCCCAGTGCCTGGTCCTGGGCGACGGCCGCCCGTACATCTCCGCGCTGATCACCCTCGACCCGGACGGCCTCACCCACTGGCGCCGGATGAACGGCAAGCACCCGGTGCCGCCGGAGCTCGTCGCGGACGACCCCGAGCTGAGGGCGGTCCTGCAGCGCGCGATCGACGAGGCCAACAAGATGGTCTCCCGCCCGGAGTCCATCCGCCGCTTCGCCGTCCTGCCGGGGGACTTCACGGAGGAGGCGGGCCACCTGACCCCGTCGATGAAGCTCCGGCGCGCCACGATCATGCGGGACTTCGCGCAGCAGGTGGAGGCGCTGTACATGCGGTAGGGAGACTCCGTTGGTCCGCCTGGCGGCACGTACGGCGCAGCTCACGAGCCCGCGCGCCCTCCCGTGCTTCCATCGCGCCAGGAGGCATATCAGATGGCTGACGACCGACAGCAGGATTCCCCTTCCCCACCGACCGCGCCGCGGCGCCGTGTGCTGGCCGCGGCCGCCCTGGCCCCCGTGCTCGCCGGGGCGCCGGCCGGCACCGCCCGCGCCCTGCCGGCCGGACCGCGCCACAGCGCCCCCGTCCAGCCCGTGCGGACCGGGCCGGCGGACTGGACCGACGTCGGCCGGGCCCTCGGCGCGCCGGGCGGCATGGTGCGGTTCATGTACCACACGGGCTTTCCGCGCCGCGATCTCACGGTGCACTCGCGCGGCGTCCGGATCCACCCCGCGCTCGCGCTGGGTACGCACGTGTCCTTCGTCCGCTACGCCGACCACAGCACGCTCATGATGGGCGACGCCGTGGTCACCGAGCACGAACTCCAGCGCTTCGTCGACGCGCTGCAGGAGCACGGGATCGAGCAGACCGCGCTGCACAAGCACCTGCTCCACCACGAGCCGGACCTCTGGTGGGTGCACCTGCACGCCCACAGCCACGACCCGGTCACCGTCGCCCGCGGGCTGCGCGCGGCGCTCGGGCGCACCGCCACCCCGCTGACCGGGCCCGCGGCTCCGGCCCTCCGCATCGACCTGGACACGGCCGCGATCGACGCCGCGCTGGGCGCCCGGGGCACCGCCGACGAGGACGTCCACAAGGTCACCTTCGTGCGCCGGGAGACCATCGTCGACGGCCGGCTGGCCCTGCCGCCGGGGCTGGGCGCCACCACCGCGCTGAACTTCCAGCCGCTCGGCGCCGGCCGGGCCGCGGTCAGCGGCGACCTGGTGCTGACCGCCGCGGAGACCCAGCCCGCCCTGCGGGCCCTGCGGCGCGGCGGGATCGAACTCGTCGAACTGCACCACCACAACCTGACCGACGAACCACGCCTGTTCTTCGTCCACCTGTGGGCCGTCGGTGACGCCGTGAGAATCGCCCGGCGCCTGAGGAGCGCCGTGGACACCACCAACGTCGCACCCGTCCTGGGAGGAGCAGGCTGATGACCGGTGACAGGGAGACGCTCACCTGCCCGTTCGACCACAGCGAGGCCCTGGAGTTCGACCCCGCGCTCGCGGACCTGATGGGCCGCGACCGCGTCACCAGGATCCGCCTTCCCTACGGGGAGGCCGACGCCTGGCTGGTCACCGGCTTCGACGCGGTCAAGCGCGTGACCACCGACCAGCGGCTGAGCCGGGCGGGCATCATCGGCCAGGACTACCCGCGGATGACCCCGGAACCGATCGTCTCGCCCGAGTCGGTCAACGTGATGGACCCGCCGCACAGCAGCCGCGTGCGCCACCTGGCCTCACAGGCCTTCACCCAGCAGCAGGCCGACCGCATGCGGCACCGGATCGTCCGGCTCGCGGACTCCCTGCTGGACCAAATGGAGCAGGCGGGCCCGCCGGCGGACCTGGTCCAGCACCTGTCCAACCCGCTGCCCCAGCACACCATCCTGGACCTCCTCGGCATCGAGCGGGAGGAGTGGCCCCGGATGCAGGAGTCCGTGCACCAGCTGCTCGTCGTCGGCCCGGACAGCAAGCAGGCCGCCGCGAACGCCAAGGCCGACCTGACGGCCTACTTCGCCAAACTCGTCGACCAGCGCCGCGACTCCCCCGGCGAGGACCTGATCAGCGCGATGGCCGCGGCGCGGGACGGCGAGGACCAGCTCGACGACAGGGAACTGGCCGTTATGGCGCTGACGCTGGCCCTCAGCGGCCAGGACACGGCGACGTGCGAGATCAGCGACATCGTGTACCTGCTCCTGACCCGCCCCGGGCTGGCCGACCACCTCAGGCGCCGGCCCGAGACCCTGACCGACGTCCTGCACGAGATGCTCCGCTACATCCCCTTCCGCAAGGGCGTCGGCATCCCCCGGGTGGCGCTGGAGGACCTGGAGCTGGACGGCGTGCACATCCGGGCGGGCGACTTCGTCCACGTCTCCTACCTCGCGGCCAACCGCGACCCGGAGCGCTATCCGGACCCGCACGTCATCGACCCCGGCCGGCCCAACCGCCCGCACATGACGTTCGGCTGGGGCGGTCACCGGTGCATCGCGGTGGCCCTGGCCATGGCGGAGCTCGAAGTGGCCGTCGGGCGGCTCCTGGAGCGGTTCCCCGGGCTGCGGCTCGCGGTGCCGCCGGAGCAGGTGCGGTGGGACACGGAGACGATCCGCCGGTTCCCGCTGGAGCTGCCGGTGGCCTGGTAGGAACGTCTGCCGGGCCGCAGCAGTCGCCGCAGCCGTGCCCCGGGCTCATCGGGGCCGCCAAAGCGGCCGTTGCAGTACCGACTGCTGCATGACGAGCAGGGACACCGCCGGCGCCCCCAGCAGGCCGAGCCGCCGCTGGGGGAGCGGGCGCAGGCACGCCTCGGCGCGCCCCCACCGTCCCGTCGGCGAGCCGGGTCATGCCGGTGGGGCGGCCGGGGGCCTGCGGGCGGTCAGGAACGCCTGCGGGGTCGACTCCCCGAGCGCCGGGTCCCGCTCGCGGACCGTCCGGGAGAGCAGCTCGAACCCGGCCGCTTCCAGCAGCTCGGCCATCTGGTCCGGGCGGCGGCGGTGGAAGTCGAGGGACACCGGGTGGCCGAACGCGTCGTCCAGGTGGAGGGAGGCGTCCCCGGCCTGGAAGGCGACGAGGAGGTGGCCGCCGGGGGCCAGGACGCGGAAGAGCTCCGCGAACAGGCCGGGTACCCGGTCCAGGGGGGTGTGGATGACCGAGTACCAGGCGACCGCGCCCGCCAGGGCGCCGTCCGGCACGTCCAGCACGGGCATCGCCCCCTGCTCGAAGCGGATCCCCGGGTGCAGCCGGCGGGCCAGCTCCACCATCCGCTGCGACAGGTCGACGCCGAAGACGGGCAGTCCGAGCCCGGCCAGGAACGCGGTGATCCGGCCCGGGCCGCAGCCGAGGTCGGCCACCGGGCCGTCGGGCGACCCGTGCGCCACGAGGTCCGCGAACCCGGTCAGCAGCGCCCGGTCCAGTGGCCGCCGGGCCAGGTGGTCGCCGAAGTGGTCGTCGTAGTCCTCGGCCACGGTGTCGTAGAACAGCCGGGTCCGGGTCAGGAAGTCGTCGCTGTCGGTCACGGTGTCGGTCATGGTGGCGGACCCTACCGGCGGGCGCCGACGACGCGTCCGGGCGAGATGCGCCGGGGTACTGCTTCAGCCATTGGGCCGTTCGGGAAGCGGCGTCCCCCAGTCGGCCCTACCGGTCACCGGGGGCGCGGAAGAACCGCGCGGGGAGAAATTGGCCGAGAATTCACCGGAAGGCGACGCGAACGGGTGAGGCGGCACGAACGGGTGACCCGGGGTGGAAACGCGCCGGGCGGTGCCGGGAAAAGGCAGGAGCCCCGCTGCCGAAAGGCGCGGGGCTCCTTGGGTACTGCAATCAGATTCGGTTACTGCGCGCGAACGCTCAGACCGGGGTGACGTTCTCCGCCTGCGGGCCCTTGGGACCCTGGGTGACGTCGAAGGACACCTGCTGGTTCTCTTCGAGAGAGCGGAAACCGCTGGCGTTGATCGCGGAGTAGTGAACGAAGACGTCGGGGCCGCCGCCTTCCTGGGCGATGAAACCAAAGCCCTTTTCGGCGTTGAACCACTTCACGGTTCCGGTAGCCATAAGCCCTCCTTGGGCTCAAAGGGTCGCCCTGCTCCAGAGCCCTGCAAGTGTGAAAACGATATCGCCGCACAACTGCATACGTCTGAAAACGACCAGAGCCCGCGGTTACATGCTCCGCAGGCTCTGTACTGCAAGGGAAACCAAAACTGCAACTTGCGGCGAGCCTAGCATGCGCGCGGCCAAAAGCAATAGAGGTCAAGATCACGTCACCCGGATGTTTGAACCTTCTGGCCATAGGTTGACGGTCCGTGTCGGAGGCGGAGCCGGCTCGCGGGGCAGGGCGCCCGAGGGGGCGGAGACGGGACCCCGCCGGGCAGGGGGCACGAGGGGGCGGAGACGGGACCCCGCCGGGCAGGGTCTAGCCTCACGACGTGGACAATGCTCGCATCCGGCCGCGCGTCGGCCACATCCAGTTCCTGAACTGCCTGCCCCTGTACTGGGGGCTCGCGAGGACCGGCACGCTCCTCGACTTCGAGCTCACGAAGGACACCCCGGAGAAGCTCAGCGAGAAGCTGGTGCAGGGAGATCTCGACATCGGGCCGATCACCCTGGTCGAGTTCCTCAAGCACGCGGACGATCTGGTCGCCTTCCCCGACATCGCCGTCGGCTGCGACGGACCGGTCATGTCCTGCGTGATCGTCTCGCAGGTCCCGCTCGACCGGCTGGACGGCGCCCGCGTCGCCCTCGGCTCGACCTCCCGCACATCCGTGCGCCTGGCCCAGCTGCTGCTGGCCGAGCGGTACGGCGTGGCGCCCGACTACTACACCTGCCCGCCCGACCTGAGCCTGATGATGCAGGAGGCGGAGGCCGCGGTGCTCATCGGGGACGCCGCCCTGCGCGCCAACCTGCTGGACGGGCCGCGCTACGGCCTCCAGGTCCACGACCTGGGCGCCCTGTGGAAGGAATGGACGGGTCTGCCGTTCGTCTTCGCGGTCTGGGCGGCGCGCCGTGACTACTTCGAGCGCGAGCCGGCCATCACCCGCACCGTGCACGAGGCGTTCCTGGCCTCCCGCAACCTCTCCCTGGAGGAGGTGTCCAAGGTCGCCGAGCAGGCGGCCCGCTGGGAGGCCTTCGACGAGCAGGTGCTGGAACGGTACTTCACCACCCTCGACTTCCGGTTCGGCGAGCCGCAGCTGCGCGCGGTCGCCGAGTTCGCCCGCCGCGTCGGACCGACGACCGGCTTCCCGGCGGACGTGAAGGTGGACCTGCTCCAGCCCTGACGGGACCCGGGACCACGGGAGGGGCGGCCCGGGGCACGCCGCCAACCGGCGCGCACAGCCTGGCGTCTGCCCCTCACAGCCGCTGGCGTAGGCTGGTTCGGTCCGTCCACACCCCTTGACGAAAGGGACGCCGGTGACCGAGAAGGCCGACCTCCAGTCCGTCCTCGACCGTGCCGCCGCGGGCGGGCGGATCAGCCCGGAGGAGGCGCTCGACCTCTACCGGGACGCCCCGCTGCACGCCCTGGGTGCCGCCGCCGACGCGGTGCGCCGCCGCCGGTACGCGGGCACCGAGCACATCGCCACGTACATCATCGAGCGCAACATCAACTACACGAACGTGTGCGTCACGGCGTGCAGGTTCTGCGCCTTCTACGCGGCCCCGAAGGACACGGACAAGGGCTGGACGCGCGACCTGGACGACATCCTGCGCCGCTGCGCCGAGACCGTCGAGCTCGGCGGGACGCAGATCATGTTCCAGGGCGGTCACCACCCGGACTACGGCGTCGAGTACTACGAGAAGCACTTCCGGGCGATCAAGGAGGCGTTCCCGCAGCTCGTCATCCACAGCCTGGGGGCGTCCGAGGTCGAGCACATGGCGCGGATCTCCGGTGTGAGCGTGGAGGAGGCGATCACCCGCATCCACGAGGCCGGCCTCGACTCCTTCGCCGGTGCCGGCGCCGAGCTGCTGCCCGAGCGCCCGCGCAAGGCCATCGCCCCGCTGAAGGAGTCCGGCGAGCGCTGGCTGGAGATCATGGAGACCGCGCACCGGCTGGGCGTGGAGTCCACCTCCACCATGCTGATGGGCACCGGCGAGACCAACGCCGAGCGCATCGAGCACCTGCGGATGATCCGGGACGTCCAGGACCGCACGGGCGGCTTCCGTGCCTTCATCCCGTACACCTACCAGCCGGAGAACAACCACCTGAAGGGCCGCACGCAGGCCACCCTCTTCGAGTACCTGCGGATGATCGCCATCGCGCGGCTGTTCCTCGACAACGTCGCGCACATCCAGGGCTCGTGGCTGACCACTGGCAAGGACGTCGGGCAGCTCACCCTGCACTACGGCGCCGACGACCTCGGCTCGATCATGCTCGAGGAGAACGTCGTCTCCTCCGCCGGCGCCCGCCACCGCTCCAACCGCATGGAGATCATCGAGCTGATCCGCACGGCGGGGCGGGTCCCGGCGCAGCGCTCCACGACGTACGAGCACCTCGTCGTGCACGACGACCCGGCGAACGACCCGGTCGACGACCGCGTGATGTCGCACATCTCCTCCACGGCGATCACCGGCGGGACGGCGCACCCGGAGCTGAAGCTCCTGGCCTCCAACTGACCGGCCCGTGCTGACGATTCACGCGGCTCAGGCGTTCCGGCGCGCCTGGGACGCGGCTCCGCTGCCGGGCGGCGCCGTCGCCGTCGAGGGTTCCCGGGTGGCCGCCGTGGGCGGTCTCGCGGAGCTGGAGCGGCGGTTCCCGGGCGCCCGGGTACGGCGCTGGCCGGGCGTCCTCGGCCCGGGCCGCGTCCACGAAGGGCCGCTGCCGGACGCACCCAGTCCGCGCGAGCGGGTGCACGCGGTGCTGAAGCTCGGTGCCACGGCCGTGCTGGCGGAGCATGTGAGCGCGCCGGAACTGCGCGGTGCGGCCGAGCGCAACGACGTCATCGTCCTGCCGGGTCCGCGTCCGGCGGCCGTCGTCGAGGGCGGGCGCGCCGACCTCGCCGTCCTGGACGGCACCGGCGCCTGCGTCGCCACGGTCTGCGCGGGGCGACTGGTGCACCGGCGCCGCTGAGGTCTGCCGGGCCGGGACCCGCCCGGCGCCTCTCCGCCGGGCGCCGCGGACATCAAGACAGACATCGCTCAAGTGGCGTCGCGAGTGCGGCTGTTCGGTGCCCCGTCCGATCGCCGGCGCGTCGGGGCGTGGCCACGCGAAGTCCTCGTGCGGGTCCGGGGGCGCACGACGAGCCCGTCGCGGGAGCGGGCGGATTGCGGTGTGCCCGGTCCGCGCCGTCGGGTCCGCCCCTGACACAATGGGCCCGTGACCCGCGCATCCCTGGAGAAGCAGCCGCACGAAGTCGCCTCGATGTTCGACGGCGTGGCGGAACGGTACGACCTGACCAACGACGTGCTGTCCCTCGGACAGGACCGGCGCTGGCGCAAGGAGGTCGCCAGGGCGGTCGACGCCCGGCCCGCGCAGAAGGTCCTCGACCTCGCCGCCGGGACGGCCACCTCCTCGCTGCCCTTCACCCGCGCCGGCGCGTACGTCGTCCCGTGCGACTTCTCGCTCGGCATGCTCCAGGTCGGCAAGCGCCGCAACGCCTGGCTGCCCTTCACGGCGGGCGACGCGACGAGGCTGCCGTTCAAGGACGACACCTTCGACGCCGTCACCATCTCCTTCGGGCTGCGCAACGTGCAGGCGACGGACACCGCCCTGCGGGAGATGCACCGGGTGACCAAGCCGGGCGGCCGGGTGGTCATCTGCGAGTTCTCGCACCCGACGTGGACGCCGTTCCGCACCGTCTACACCGAGTACCTGATGCGCGCGCTGCCGCCGGTGGCGCGGGCGGTGTCGTCCAACCCCGACGCGTACGTCTACCTCGCGGAGTCCATCCGCGCCTGGCCCGACCAGCCGGCGCTGGCCGAGCGGCTGCGCGGGGCGGGCTGGTCGAAGGTGGCCTGGCGGAACCTGTCCGGCGGGATCGTGGCCCTGCACCGGGGCTTCAAGGAGAGCTGAGCCGCCGCGGAGCCGCCTGCCGACCGAGCCGGTGCTCGGCCGCAGGGTCGTTGTCCGGCCGGGCCGCCGCGCCGCTGTCCTCCGGCCGAGCCGGCGCGCGGTCGCCTTCCCGGCGGTCCGGTGCGCACCCGCCCTCGGTCGGGAGCCGCACCGTTGTCCCTCCGGCCGATTCGCCGCGCGGTCGCCGAACGGGGCGAGCCGGGCGCAGCCGCGCGGCCGTCCTCCGGCCGGGAGCCGAACCGCTGTCATGCGACCGAGTCGCCGCGCGGTCGCCTTCCCAGCGAGCCGGTGCTCGGCCGCAGGGTCGTTGTCCGGCCGGGCCGCCGCGCCGCTGTCCTCCGGCCGAGTCGGCGCGCGGTCGCCTTCCCGGCGAGCCGGTGCTCGGCCGCCCTTCGGACGGGAGCCGCGAGGCGGCCGCTGCGCGGACGCCCTCCGGGCCCGCCCCGGCCGCGGCAGTCGCGTCCGGGGCGTCTCAGTGGACGACGGCCAGCGGATCGTCCGGCTCGCCGGCCTCGCGCCGCATCCCGCCGCCGGGCGGACGCGGCACGCGCGGCTCGCGGACCCCCGCTCCGCCGCCGCCCTCGCCCTCGCCGTGGTCGAACCAGACGGTGACCACGGCGCCGCGCGGCACCTCCGCGCCCGGCAGCGGGTACTGCCGTACGACGTGGTCCACGACGGTGTGCGGGAAGTCGGGCCGGTCGGGCGCGGCCAGCAGGACGCCGCGTGCCGCGGCCGTCTCGCGTGCGTCCACGGCCATCAGGCCGACCAGACGCGGCACGCGTACTCCCGGTGTCCTGGGTGCTATGTACACAGACGTCACCCCCCAGCGGTACCGGCAGGGTAACTCCGCCCGCGCACCGGCCGGAAGCGTTCTGTGCCTTTCTGTGACAGTCGGCTACCCACCGTCACAGGTCGAGCCGGTAGCAGTGCCCCTCCCGCCGCGAGGTGGGCGTCACGAAGGTCTCGGCGAGACGCATGCCCAGGCGCTGCGTCACCGCGATCGACCGGGCGTTGCGGGAGTCGACCATCGCCACCACGCGCGGCACGCCCGCCGCCCGCAGGCGTTCGAGCGTCATCTGCGCGGCCGCGGTGACGTAGCCCCGGCCCCAGTGCGCCCGGCCGAGCCGCCAGCCGATCTCCGTCTCGCCCTCCGGACCCCACGCGTGCGGCCACGGCTGGGCGCCGGTGAACCCGATGACCTCGCCCGCCTCGTCGAGCACGGTCCACAGGCAGAAGCCGCGCTCGGCGTCGTGCCGGCGCTGGCGGGCGGTGAGCTCCTCGTACACGGACAGCTCCGCCGCCCGGCCGCCGTGGAACTCCATGACCTCCGGGTCGTCGAAGGTCCGGTGCCAGGCGACGGCGTCCTCGTCCGTGGGGACGCGGAGCCGTACGACGGGGAGAGCTCGGTTCACGGGGGCAGCCCTTCAGCGGGGTGATCAATTCTGCTGCATAGACTGCCCATGTCCAGTGCCCGCCGGCACGCAGATTTCGAACCTGGGGAGATCCCGCCGTGACCGAGCCCCTCTCCGACAACACCGCCGATGTGATCGTCGTGGGCGCGGGGCCAGCCGGCTCCACCACCGCGTACCACCTGGCCCGGGCCGGACTCGACGTACTCCTGCTGGAGAAGACCGAGTTCCCGCGGGAGAAGGTCTGCGGCGACGGACTCACCCCGCGTGCCGTCAAGCAGCTCGTGGCCATGGGCATCGACGTCTCCGAGGAGGCCGGCTGGCTGCGCAACAAGGGGCTGCGCATCATCGGCGGCGGCGTCCGCCTCGAGCTGGACTGGCCGGATCTGGCCTCCTTCCCCGACTACGGACTCGTGCGCAGGCGCGACGACTTCGACGAGCAGCTCGCCCGGCAGGCGCAGAAGGCCGGCGCGCGCCTGTACGAGCGCTGCAACGTCTCCGGCCCGGTCTTCGACGACCGCACCGGCCGCATCACCGGTGTCACCGCCCGGCTCGGCGAGGAGAAGCGGGAGGTCACCTTCCACGCGCCGCTCGTCGTCGCCGCCGACGGCAACTCCACCCGGCTCTCGCTGGCGATGGGCCTGCACCGCCGGGAGGACCGTCCGATGGGCGTCGCCGTGCGGACGTACTTCACGAGCCCGCGTCACGACGACGACTACCTGGAGTCCTGGCTGGAGTTGTGGGACCGGCGCGGCCCGCAGGACCGGCTGCTCCCCGGCTACGGCTGGATCTTCGGCATGGGCGACGGCACCTCCAACGTCGGCCTAGGCGTGCTCAACACCTCCGACTCCTTCAAGGAGCTGGACTGGCGGGAGGTCCTCAAGGCCTGGTGCGCGTCCATGCCGGAGGACTGGGGCTACACCCCGGACAACATGACCGGCCCGGTCCGCGGCGCCGCGCTACCCATGGCCTTCAACCGCCAGCCGCACTACACCAAGGGCCTGCTGCTCGTCGGCGACGCGGGCGGGCTGGTGAACCCCTTCAACGGCGAGGGCATCGCCTACGCCATGGAGTCCGGCCAGATCGCCGCCGACGTCATCGTCCAGGCCCACGCCCGCGCGACGCCGGGCCAGCGCGAACTCGCCCTGCAGCGCTACCCGCGGGTCCTGAAGGACACCTACGGCGGCTACTACACGCTGGGCCGCGCCTTCGTGAAGCTCATCGGCAACCCGAAGGTCATGCAGATCGCCACCCAGCGCGGCCTGACCCACCCGCTGCTGATGAAGTTCACCCTCAAGCTCCTCGCCAACCTCACCGACCCGACCGGCGGCGACGCGATGGACCGCATCATCAACGGACTGAGCAAGGTGGCGCCGAAGGCGTGAGCCGCCGAGCCCGTCAGAGGACGTGTGAAGGGCGCCCGCCGGTGCGGCGGGCGCCCTTCACGCGTGGCCGGGCCGTCCGCGGCCCGGCGGGCATGCCGGAAGGGCCGCTGCCCCCGAGCGGCTGCGGCCCTTCGTCCCGTACGGCGTGCGGGGTGCCCGTCAGAGCACGCGCACCGCGCCCGAGGCGGGGTAGCCGGACAGGTCCTGGATGACGACGCCCTTGGAGGGGTTGGCGGCGTCCAGGTACTGGCCGTTCCCGATGTAGACGCCGACGTGGTAGGCGGAGCCCTTGGCACCCCAGTAGAGGATGTCGCCGACCTGGAGGTTGGACAGGGACACCTCGGTGCCGACCGTCGACTGGTCCTGCGAGACGCGCGGCAGGTCGACACCGACCTGCTTGAACGCGGCCTGCACGAGGCCGGAGCAGTCCCACGCGTTGGGGCCGGTGGCGCCCATGACGTACGCGTCGCCCACCTGGGCTTTGAGGAAGGCGACCACCGTGGCCACGCTGCCGCCGGCCGGAGCGGAGACGGACGTGGAGACGGACGGGGAGGCGGACGTCGTGGCGGTGGAGAGCGCGACGCGCTCCGTGGAGCGGGAGGCGGCCGCGGCGGCGGCCCGGCGGGCCTCCTCGGCCTTCTCCTTGGCCGCGGCCTTCTTCTTGGCCTCCGCGAGGTCCTTCCTGGCCTCTGCGGCGGCCTTCGCGGCGGCGGCGTCGCGCTCGGCCCGCAGCTCGTAGTTCGCGGCGGCCTGCTGGGTGGCGTCCGCCGACTCGGCGACCTGGGCGGCCAGGTCAGCCGTCAGGGCGGGCAGTTCGATGGTCTGCGTCACCGGCTCGGCGGCGTTCGCCGAGGAGGCCGACGCACCGGCGACTGCCATGGTGCTGAGAACACCACTGGCAACCCCGGCCCGCATCGCGATCTTCGACGCGTTACGGCGGGGCTTCCGGTGGCTGCGTATGTGAGCGGTGTGGGACATGGAAACAACCGGTACCAGGGGCTCCTTCATATCTTCAAGGAACGTGTGGTGCGCCACATTTACTCAATCGGCGGCGTGAAAGCCGGTGCCGGTGTTCTTTATTGACACCTTAACGGACATTGCGGACCTCGGTGATCATGCGTGTGATCATAGTGTTTCGCTGTTACGCCCGAATTGCCCCGCGCCTACCACTGGTTGGGGTCGTTGGCCAAGCCCGGTTCTCGGAGGGCTCTCGTGAATGTGGCGGAGGTCACGGAATGGCCGCCATGACGGGGGTGTCTGCTTGCGGGTGTCCGGGAGTGGCGGCCGACGGGTCCGACGATGCGTCAGGCTCGGGTGGACCTGACAGGCAATCAGCGTTTTGCGCGCTCTTCGGACCATCTGGGGGTTTTGGTGTCGTTGGCCTCAGTGGTGCAGATGAAGACGGTGTGACCGAAGCGGCCGATTGTGGACGCTGTGACCGATGTGGCCGCTGGGTCGTTGCACAGGGGGCACCGGCCCTTTCGTGCTCGTTCCGCCGTTCGTGCTCATCCCGCCCTTCACGGGGGCCGCGCCCGCCGCACCCGCCGCGCGTTCCGCACGGGTCGCGCCTTGTCCGCCCTTCGCGAACGCCGGCCGGCGGTGGCCGGGGGGACGGCCGGGGCGGCGCGCCCGGGCGCGCCGCCGGCTTGTGAAGGGGGGAACGTGTCCACTTCGCGGGCCGGAGGTCCCTCTGAGGTGTGAAAAGTGGCTCTATACCAAGGGGTTGACGCTGTCCGCCACTTTGCGCCGGACCCACCGCATCTGATAGTGCGCACCCTCTCCGACCAGCGATGACGAGGGCGGATGTGACCGCTGGTGACCGCTCGGGTGCTTCGCGTGCGAAGATCACTGCTCATCCGGCTTCATGATCGTTCGTCAGGTGGTGGAGATCACAAAGATCGTGGAATACCCCGTGTCGCAGATCACAGACCCACAGGCATAAGATGCGTGTCAGTTGGGCTTGTGACCTGCTTCACATGTTCCCGATCTTCGCGGGATCAGCGGGGCTCCGGGACGGGGGAGGAGGGCGTGGGCCCGGCGGACCTCCCCCAAGGTCTCGGCTCCGCTCGACCAGGGGAGACCCCAAGCAGTCAGTGCCGACTGAGAGGAGCGAGGAGCGGTGAACGCGTATGCGCCCATCCTCGTACTGGGAGCCCTCGGGGCAGGCTTTGCGATCTTCTCCGTGGTCATGGCCACGCTGATCGGTCCGAAGCGGTACAACCGCGCCAAGCTCGAGGCCTACGAGTGCGGCATCGAGCCGACCCCCACACCGGCCGGTGGCGGGCGTTTCCCCATCAAGTACTACCTGACGGCGATGCTCTTCATCGTCTTCGACATCGAGATCGTCTTCCTCTACCCCTGGGCCGTCACCTTCGACGCCCTGGGTGTCTTCGGGCTCGTGGAGATGCTGCTCTTCGTGCTCACCGTCTTCGTCGCGTACGCGTACGTATGGCGGCGCGGCGGCCTGGAATGGGACTGAGGGGCTTGTAAACGACATGGGACTCGAAGAAAAGCTGCCGAGCGGTTTCCTGCTGACCACCGTCGAGCAGGCCGCGGGCTGGGTGCGCAAGGCGTCCGTCTTCCCGGCCACGTTCGGCCTCGCCTGCTGCGCCATCGAGATGATGACCACCGGGGCCGGGCGCTACGACCTGGCGCGCTTCGGCATGGAGGTCTTCCGCGGCTCGCCGCGCCAGGCGGACCTGATGATCGTCGCGGGCCGGGTCAGCCAGAAGATGGCGCCCGTCCTGCGGCAGGTCTACGACCAGATGCCCAACCCGAAATGGGTGATCTCCATGGGCGTCTGCGCCTCCTCGGGCGGCATGTTCAACAACTACGCGATCGTCCAGGGCGTCGACCACATCGTCCCGGTCGACATCTACCTGCCCGGCTGCCCGCCCCGCCCCGAGATGCTGATGGACGCGATCCTCAAGCTCCATCACAAGATCCAGAACTCCAAGCTCGGCGTGAACGCGGAGGAAGCGGCCCGCGAGGCGGAGGAGGCGGCGCTCAAGGCCCTGCCCACGATCGAGATGAAGGGGCTGCTGCGGTGAGCGACGCGCACGGCAACGGCACGAACGGCGCCGGCGGGCCCGCGAACGGGGTGAACCCCGAGAAGGACCTCTCCGCCGAGAACCTCCCCGGCCGGCGGGGCCGGGGCGGCGAGGAGATCCGCGTCCAGCGCGGCATGTTCGGCGCCAACAACGGCGGGGACACCTCCGGTTACGGGGGTCTGGTCCGCTCGGTCCGGCTCCCGGGACCGGCGAGCCGCCCCTACGGCGGCTGGTTCGACGAGGTCGCCGACGAACTCGAGGGCGCGCTGGAGGAGCAGGGACTCCTGCCCGGCAACGCGATCGAGAAGACGGTCGTCGACCGCGGCGAGCTCACCTTCCACATCGAGCGCGAGCACCTGGTGCGCGTCGCCCGCACCCTGCGCGACGACCCGGCCCTGCGCTTCGAGCTGTGCACCGGCGTCAGCGGCGTGCACTACCCGCAGGACAAGGGCCGCGAGCTGCACGCCGTGTACCACCTGCGCTCGATCACCCACAACCGGCTGATCCGCCTGGAAGTCAGCGCCCCGGACAGCGAGCCGCACATCCCGTCGCTGGTCTCCGTCTACCCGACCAACGACTGGCACGAGCGCGAGACCTACGACTTCTTCGGGATCGTCTTCGACGGTCACCCGGCCCTGACGCGGATCATGATGCCGGACGACTGGCAGGGCCATCCGCAGCGCAAGGACTACCCCCTCGGCGGCATCCCCGTCGAGTACAAGGGCGCCCAGATCCCGGCTCCGGACCAGCGGAGGTCGTACTCGTGAGCACTCCCAACCCGTCGCCCGGCCACCACCCCTCAACGAGTCCCTCCGGGACCACCTCCTCGATGGCATCCGCCCGGCCCTCGACCGACCCCGGCTCCACGGGTGCCTCCGGCGCGCAGAGCTCCGTCCGGGAGACGACGGAGGGCACCGTCTACACGGTCACCGGCGGCGACTGGGACGAGGTCGTCCAGTCCGCGGCCCGCGCCGACGACGAGCGCATCGTCGTCAACATGGGCCCGCAGCACCCCTCCACGCACGGGGTGCTCCGCCTGATCCTGGAGATCGAGGGCGAGACCGTCACCGAGGCCCGCTGCGGCATCGGCTACCTGCACACCGGCATCGAGAAGAACCTCGAGTTCCGCACGTGGACGCAGGGCACCACCTTCGTCACGCGCATGGACTACCTGACGTCCTTCTTCAACGAGACCGCCTACTGCCTCGCCGTCGAGAAGCTCCTCGGCGTCGAGGACCAGATCACCGAGCGGGCGAAGATCATCCGGGTGCTCCTGATGGAGCTGAACCGGCTCTCCTCCCACCTGGTCTGCATCGCCACCGGCGGCATGGAGCTGGGCGCCACCACGATCATGATCTACGGATTCCGTGATCGTGAAATGATTCTCGACCTCTACGAGCTCATCACGGGCCTGCGGATGAACCACGCGTACATCCGCCCCGGCGGACTCGCGCAGGACCTGCCGCCCGGCGCGGTGGACCAGATCCGCGAGTTCGTGAAGAAGATGAACAAGAGCCTCCCGGAGTACGACAAGCTCGCCACCGGGAACCCCATCTTCAAGGCCCGCATGCAGGACATCGGCTACCTCGACCTGGCCGGCTGCATGGCCCTCGGCGCCACCGGCCCCATCCTGCGCGCCGCCGGCCTGCCGCACGACCTGCGCAAGACCCAGCCGTACTGCGACTACGAGACGTACGACTTCGAGGTCCCGACCGCCGACAGCTGCGACGCCTACGGCCGCTTCCTGATCCGCCTGGAGGAGATGCGCCAGTCGCTCGGGATCGTCGAGCAGTGCCTGGACCGGCTCCAGCCCGGCCCGGTCATGGTCGCCGACAAGAAGATCGCCTGGCCCGCCCAGCTCGCCCTGGGACCCGACGGCCTCGGCAACTCCCTCGACCACATCAAGAAGATCATGGGCACCTCCATGGAGGCCCTGATCCACCACTTCAAGCTGGTCACCGAGGGCTTCCGCGTCCCGCCGGGACAGGCCTACGCGGCGGTCGAGTCGCCCAAGGGCGAACTCGGGGTGCACGCCGTGTCCGACGGCGGCACCCGCCCCTACCGGGTCCACTTCCGCGACCCGTCCTTCACCAACCTGCAGGCCATGGCGGCGATGTGCGAGGGCGGCCAGGTCGCCGACGTCATCGTCGCCGTGGCGTCCATCGACCCCGTGATGGGAGGCGTCGACCGGTGACCACCAGTTCCTCGGAGCGGGGCGTCAGCCTGGGCATGCCCGAACTGCCCGCGCCCGACTACCCGGACGACGTCCGGACCCGGCTGGAGGCCGACGCGCGGGAGATCGTCGCCCGCTACCCGGACTCACGGTCCGCGCTGCTGCCCCTGCTGCACCTGGTGCAGTCGGAGGAGGGGCACGTCACGCGCACCGGCATGCGGTTCTGCGCGGAGGTGCTCGGCCTGACCACGGCCGAGGTCACCGCCGTCGCCACCTTCTACACCATGTACCGGCGCCGGCCCTCCGGCGACTACCAGGTGGGCGTGTGCACCAACACGCTGTGCGCGGTGATGGGCGGCGACGCCATCTTCGAGAGCCTCCAGGAGCACCTCGGCGTCGGCAACGGCGGCACCACCGACGACGGCAAGGTCACCCTGGAGCACATCGAGTGCAACGCGGCCTGCGACTACGCGCCGGTCGTGATGGTCAACTGGGAGTTCTTCGACAACCAGACCCCGGCGAGCGCAAAGCGCCTCGTCGACGACCTCCGCGCCGGACGGCCCGTGTCGCCCACGCGCGGCGCGCCCCTGTGCACCTTCAAGGAGACCGCCCGCATCCTGGCCGGCTTCCCCGACGAGCGTGAGGGCGCCACGGAGGCCGGTGGCAGCGCCGGACCCGCCTCGCTGGCGGGCCTGCGGCTGGCCAGGGGGGAGGCCGGGCCCGCGCGCGTGGTCCACCCGCGCGACGGCGGACCGCACGACGAGCCGCACGGCACCGTGCACCGGCCGTCGCCGGCGGAGCACCTGAGCTCCCACGACGCGCCGCAGGACACGTCGGCCTCCGACCCCGCCCACCCGTCGCCCACCACCCGTGACGGAGGGACCCCGCCCGGCCCCTCCGGCGCCGCGGGGACCACCGCAGAGGAGGGGGAGTGATGACGTTGGCGACCGAAGACGGCGGCACCGCACGCCCCGGCGCGGACAGCAGCCCCGAGAAGCTGCTCGCGCCCGTGCTGTCCGCCTTCTGGGACGAGGACGGGTCCTGGACGCTGGACGTGTACCGGCGCCACGAGGGCTACGAGGGACTGCGCAAGGCGCTCACGATGTCCCCGGACGAGGTCATCGCGTACGTCAAGGAGTCCGGTCTGCGCGGCCGCGGCGGCGCCGGCTTCCCCACCGGCATGAAGTGGCAGTTCATCCCGCAGGGGGACGGCAAGCCGCACTACCTCGTCGTCAACGCCGACGAGTCGGAGCCGGGCACCTGCAAGGACATCCCGCTCCTCTTCGCGAACCCGCACAGCCTCATCGAGGGCATCGTGATCGCCTGCTACGCCATCAGGTCGTCGCACGCCTTCATCTACCTGCGCGGTGAGGTCGTCCCCGTCCTGCGGCGGCTGCACTCGGCCGTCCGCGAGGCGTACGCGGCGGGCTACCTCGGCAGGAACGTCCTCGGCAGCGGACTCGACCTCGACCTGACCGTGCACGCCGGGGCCGGCGCGTACATCTGCGGCGAGGAGACCGCGCTGCTCGACTCGCTCGAGGGCCGCCGCGGCCAGCCGCGGCTGCGCCCGCCCTTCCCCGCCGTCGCGGGCCTGTACGCGTGCCCGACCGTGGTGAACAACGTCGAGTCGATCGCGTCGGTGCCGGCGATCCTGCACCACGGCAAGGACTGGTTCAGGTCGATGGGCAGCGAGAAGTCCCCGGGCTTCACGCTGTACTCGCTCAGCGGCCACGTCGCGAGCCCCGGCCAGTACGAGGCCCCGCTCGGCATCACGCTGCGCCAGCTGCTCGACATGAGCGGCGGCATGCGGCCGGGCCACCGGCTGAAGTTCTGGACCCCGGGCGGCTCCTCGACCCCGATGTTCACCGAGGAGCACCTCGACGTCCCCCTCGACTACGAAGGGGTCGGGGCCGCCGGCTCCATGCTCGGCACCAAGGCCCTGCAGTGCTTCGACGAGACGACCTGCGTGGTGCGGGCGGTGACCCGCTGGACCGAGTTCTACGCCCACGAGTCCTGCGGCAAGTGCACCCCGTGCCGTGAGGGCACGTACTGGCTGGTGCAGCTGCTGCGGGACATCGAGGCCGGCAAGGGCGACCCGTCCGACCTCGACAAGCTCGCCGACATCGCCGACAACATCAACGGCAAGTCCTTCTGCGCCCTCGGCGACGGCGCCGCCTCGCCGATCTTCTCCTCACTGAAGTACTTCCGCGAGGAGTACGAGCAGCACATCACGGGCCGGGGCTGCCCCTTCGACCCGGCCAGGTCGACGGCCTGGGCCGACCGCACGGAGGTGAACGCATGACCGTGACCACCAGCGCTCCCTCCGGAGGGGGCGAGGCGGCTCTCCCGCCCGAGGACCTCGTCACGCTGACGATCGACGGCGCCGAGATCAGCGTGCCCAAGGGCACCCTGGTCATCCGCGCCGCCGAGCAGCTCGGCATCGAGATCCCCCGCTTCTGCGACCACCCCCTGCTCGACCCGGCCGGCGCCTGCCGCCAGTGCATCGTCGAGGTGGAGGGCCAGCGCAAGCCCATGGCGTCCTGCACGATCACGTGCACGGACGGGATGGTGGTGAAGACCCAGCTCACCTCGCCGGTCGCCGAGAAGGCGCAGCACGGCGTGATGGAGCTGCTGCTCATCAACCACCCGCTGGACTGCCCCGTCTGCGACAAGGGCGGCGAGTGCCCGCTGCAGAACCAGGCCATGTCGCACGGCAACGCCGAGTCCCGCTTCGAGGGCCGCAAGCGGACCTTCGAGAAGCCCGTGGCGATCTCCACGCAGGTGCTGCTCGACCGAGAGCGGTGCGTGCTGTGCGCCCGCTGCACCCGGTTCTCCAACCAGGTCGCGGGCGACCCGATGATCGAGCTGATCGAGCGCGGCGCGCTCCAGCAGGTCGGCACCGGTGAGGGCGACCCGTTCGAGTCGTACTTCTCCGGCAACACCATCCAGATCTGCCCGGTCGGCGCCCTCACCTCGGCGGCGTACCGGTTCCGCTCCCGCCCCTTCGACCTGGTCTCCTCGCCGTCGGTCTGCGAGCACTGCTCCGGCGGCTGCGCCACCCGCACCGACCACCGGCGCGGGAAGGTCATGCGGCGGCTCGCCGCGAACGACCCCGAGGTCAACGAGGAGTGGATCTGCGACAAGGGGCGCTTCGCGTTCCGGTACGCGCAGACGAGGGACCGGCTCCGGACGCCCCTGCTGCGCAACCCCGAGGGCGAGCTGGTGCCGGCCTCCTGGCCGGAGGCGCTGCAGATCGCCGCCCAGGGCCTGCTGGCGTCGCGGGGCCGCACCGGTGTCCTCACCGGCGGCCGCCTGACCGTCGAGGACGCCTACGCCTACAGCAAGTTCGCGCGCGTGGCGCTCGACACCAACGACATCGACTTCCGCGCGCGCGTGCACTCCACCGAGGAGGCCGACTTCCTGGCCGCCCGGGTCGCCGGCCGCGGACACGACGTCGACGGCACGGGCGTGACGTACACCGCCCTGGAGAAGGCGCCGGCCGTCCTGCTCGCCGGGTTCGAGTCCGAGGAGGAGGCACCCGGGGTCTTCCTGCGGCTGCGCAAGGCCTGGCGCAAGCACGGCCAGCAGGTGTTCGCGCTGGCCACGCACGCCACGCGCGGCCTGCGGAAGGCGGGCGGCACGCTGCTGCCGGCCGCGCCGGGCACCGAGACCGAGTGGCTGGACGCGCTCGCCGCCGGGGCCGGCCTCGACGAGGACGGCGCGAAGGCCGCCGAGGCGCTGCGCGCCGAGGGCGCCGTCATCGTCGTCGGCGAGCGGCTGGCCGGTGTCGCCGGCGGTCTCACCGCCGCCGTGCGGGCCGCCTCCGCGACCGGCGCCCGCCTGGTGTGGATCCCGCGCCGGGCCGGTGAGCGCGGCGCCGTCGAGGCGGGCGCGCTGCCGTCGCTGCTGCCCGGCGGGCGCCCGGCGACCGACCCGCGGGCGCGGGAGGAGGTCGCCGCCCTGTGGGGCGTCGCCGCACTGCCGCACCGCTACGGCCGGGACACCGGCCGGATCGTCGAGGCCGCCGCGCAGGGCGACCTGCAGGCCCTGCTCGTCGCGGGCGTGGAGATCGCCGACCTGCCCGACCCGGCCCGTGCGCGTGCCGCGCTCGCCGAGGTCGGCTTCCTGGTGTCGCTGGAGCTGCGGCCCAGCGAGGTCACCGAGCACGCCGACGTCGTGCTGCCGGTGGCCGCAGTCGCCGAGAAGGCCGGCGCCTTCCTCAACTGGGAGGGCAGGGTCCGCTTCTTCGAGGCGGCGCTCAAGCCCGACCAGATGACCCACCGCCCGGCCCCGTCCGACGCGCGCGTCCTGCAGATGCTCGCCGACGCGATGGACGTCCACCTGGGACTGCCGGACCTGCGCACCGCGCACGCCGAGCTGGACCGGCTCGGCACCTGGACCGGGCCGCGCGCCTGCGACCCGGTCGAGACCGGGCGCCCGCTGCCCCGGCCCGCCGCCGGGGAGGCCGTGCTCGCGGGCCACCGGCTGCTGCTCGACCTGGGCGTCCTGCAGCAGGGCGACGAGGCGCTCGCCGGGACCCGGCACGCCGCCCGCGCGCGGGTGGCGGCCGCCACGGCCGCCGAGGCGGGCGTCAAGGACGGCGACACCCTCGCCGTCACCGGCCCCGCCGGAACCGTCGAACTCCCTCTGGAGATCACCGACATGCCCGACCGGGTGGTCTGGCTGCCGCTGAACTCCACCGGCACGGGCGTCGCCTCCGGCACCGGGGCGCAGCCCGGCTCCCTCGTCCGCATCGGCCCGGCGACGCTCGCCGGCGAGGCCCCCAAGGAGGTGGAGGCATGAGCCGGTACCTCGCCGCCGAAGACCTCTCGATGTTCGGCACCGACCCCTGGTGGCTGGTCGTCGTCAAGGCGGTCTTCTGCTTCGCGTTCCTGATGGTGACCGTGCTGTTCTCCATCGTCTGGGAGCGCAAGGTCGTCGCCTGGATGCAGCTGCGCATCGGCCCGAACCGGCACGGCCCCTGGGGCATGCTCCAGTCGCTCGCCGACGGCGTGAAGCTGATGCTCAAGGAAGACCTCGTCGTCAAGCGCGCCGACAAGGTGGTGTACGTCCTCGCGCCGATCGTCGCGGCGATCCCCGCCTTCATGGCGATCGCGGTGATCCCCTTCGGGCCCGCGGGCAACGAGGTCTCGATCTTCGGCCACCGCACCGCGATGCAGCTGACCGACCTGCCGATCGCGATGCTCTACATCCTCGCGGTCGCCTCGGTCGGCATCTACGGCATCGTCCTCGCGGGCTGGAGCTCCGGCTCGACCTACCCGCTGCTGGGCGGCCTGCGCTCCTGCGCGCAGATGATCTCCTACGAGATCGCGATGGGCGCCGCGTTCGCCTCCGTGTTCCTCTACTCGGGCTCGATGTCGACGTCGACGATCGTCGAGCAGCAGCACGACCGCTGGTTCATCCTGCTGCTGCCGGTCTCCTTCGTCCTCTACGTCGTCACGATGGTCGGCGAGACCAACCGCGCCCCGTTCGACATGCCGGAGTCCGAGGGCGACCTGGTCGGCGGCTTCAACACCGAGTACTCGTCCATCAAGTTCGCGATGTTCATGCTCGCCGAGTACGTGAACATGGTGACCGTCTCGGCCGTGTCGACCACGCTCTTCCTGGGCGGCTGGCGGGCCCCGTGGCCGATCAGCACCTTCTGGGAGGGCGCGAACCACGGCTGGTGGCCGCTGCTCTGGTTCGTGGTCAAGGTCCAGCTGCTGCTGTTCTTCTTCATCTGGCTGCGCGGCACGCTCCCGCGCGTCCGCTACGACCAGCTGATGAAGCTCGGCTGGAAGGTCCTCATCCCGGTCTCGGTGACCTGGCTGATGCTCGTCGCCACCGTGCGCACCCTCAGGAACGAGCGCTACGACTTCGCCGACATCGCGCTCTACGTCGGCGGCGGTGTCCTGGCCCTCCTGCTGCTGTCCTTCGTCGCCGACCTGTTCCGCGAGAAGGCGAAGCCGGCCGAGGGGCCCGCCGGCGAGCCGGCCGCCTTCGACCCGATGGCCGGCGGCTTCCCCGTGCCGCCGCTGCCGGGGCAGGAGCTGCCGCCGGTGCCGCGGCGCCGCTCGCGGTGGGGAGAACGCGAGCTGATTGTCAGTGGCGGAACGGACACTGTCAGTGACGGATCTCTGGAGGGAAAGGAGGCGTCCGATGGCTGAGGAGCCCCAGGAGGCCGGGCGGACGAAGCCCGGCTTCCAGAACCCCGTGGCCGGCTTCGGCGTGACCTTCAAGGCCATGTTCAGGAAGCGGCTGACCGAGCAGTACCCGGAGCAGAAGAAGACCACGGCTCCGCGCTTCCACGGACGGCACCAGCTCAACCGCCATCCGGACGGCCTGGAGAAGTGCGTCGGCTGCGAGCTGTGCGCCTGGGCCTGCCCCGCCGACGCCATCTACGTGGAGGGCGCGGACAACACCGACGAGGAGCGCTACTCGCCGGGCGAGCGGTACGGCCGCGTCTACCAGATCAACTACGCCCGCTGCATCCTGTGCGGGCTGTGCATCGAGGCGTGCCCGACGCGCGCGCTGACGATGACCAACGAGTTCGAGCTGGCCGACTCCAGCCGCGCGAACCTGATCTACACCAAGGAGCAGCTGCTCGCCGGCCTCGAAGACACCATGGTGGACACACCGCACGCCATCTACCCCGGCATGGACGAACAGGACTACTACCGGGGCCTGGTGACGGAGGCCGCGCCCGGCACGGTGCGCCAGGTCGCCGTCTCCAACGGCGAGACGCCGCAGGAGGCGTCGTCCACCTTCGGCGCGGACGAGCCGGCCTCCAAGAAGGTGATCGGCCGATGACCGCGCAGCTCGCCGCCTACTCCACCTCCACCGGAGAGGCCTTCCAGTTCTGGGTGCTCGGCACGGTCGCCGTGATCGGCGCCCTGTGCACCGTGTTCATGAAGAGGGCCGTGCACAGCGCGCTGTGCCTGGCCGGCACCATGATCGTCCTGGCGGTGTTCTACCTCGCCAACGGCGCCTACTTCCTGGGCGTCGTGCAGATCGTCGTCTACACCGGCGCGATCATGATGCTGTTCCTGTTCGTGGTGATGCTCGTCGGCGTCACCGCCGCGGACTCCCTGAAGGAGACCATCAAGGGCCAGCGCTGGCTCGCCCTGCTGTGCGGGGCCGGCTTCGGCATCCTGCTGATCGCGGGCATCGCCAACGCCTCCCTGAAGGACTTCAACGGCATCGGCCGGGCGAACGCGAACGGCAACGTGGAGGGGCTGGCGTCCCTCATCTTCACCAAGTACGTCTTCGCCTTCGAGATCACCGGCGCCCTGCTGATCACGGCCGCCGTCGGCGCCATGGTGCTCACGCACCGCGAGCGCACCGAGCGGGCCAGGACCCAGCGGGAGCTGTCCGAGCAGCGCGTGCGCGAGGGGACGTACGTGCCGCCGCTGCCGGCGCCCGGCGTCTACGCCCGGCACAACGCGGTGGACATCGCGGGCCTGCTGCCCGACGGCACCCCCTCCGAGCTCACGGTCAGCAAGACCCTGCGCGAGCGGGGCCAGATCCGTGACGTCTCCACGGAGGCGCTGAACGACCTGAGGGCCCTGGAGCAGCGGGCCGAGGACCGGCTGGAGCGGAAGGCGATCGACCCTCCGCACTTCAAGCGGGCCGAGGAGGCGTCGAAGTGAACCCCGTCAACTACCTGTACCTCGCCGCCCTGTTGTTCACGATCGGCGCCACCGGCGTGCTGATCCGGCGCAACGCCATCGTGGTCTTCATGTGCATCGAGCTGATGCTGAACGCCTGCAACCTCGCGTTCGTCGCCTTCTCCCGGATGCACGGCAACCTCGACGGCCAGATCATCGCCTTCTTCACGATGGTCGTCGCCGCCGCGGAGGTCGTGGTGGGCCTCGCGATCATCGTGTCGCTGTTCCGTTCCCGCCACTCGGCCTCGGTCGACGACGCCAGCCTGATGAAGCTGTAAGGGGTCGGAAGAATCGTGGAGAACCTGATCGCGCTGCTCGTCGCGGCGCCCCTGCTCGGAGCGGCCGTCCTCCTGGTCGGCGGCCGGCGCCTCGACGCCGTCGGCCACTGGCTCGGCACGCTGCTGTCGGCCGCGTCGTTCGTCATCGGCCTGGTGCTCTTCGCGGACCTCCTCGGCAGGGACGCCGAGGACCGCACCCTGATCCAGCACCTGTACACCTGGATCCCGGTCGAGAGCTTCCAGGCGGACGTCGCCTTCCGGCTCGACCAGCTCTCGATGACGTTCGTGCTGCTGATCACCGGCGTCGGCTCCCTGATCCACCTGTACTCGGTCGGGTACATGGAGCACGACGAGCGGCGCCGCCGCTTCTTCGGCTACCTCAACCTGTTCCTCGCGGCGATGCTGCTGCTCGTCCTCGCCGACAACTACCTGCTGCTGTACGTCGGCTGGGAGGGCGTCGGTCTCGCCTCCTACCTGCTGATCGGCTTCTGGCAGCACAAGCCCGGCGCGGCGACCGCGGCGAAGAAGGCCTTCCTGGTCAACCGGGTCGGCGACATGGGCCTGTCCATCGCCATCATGCTGATGTTCACCACGTTCGGGACGTTCGCCTTCGGGCCGGTCCTCGACGGCGCGGCGGACACCTCGGAGGGCAGGCTCACCGCGATCGGCCTGATGCTGCTGCTCGCCGCGTGCGGCAAGTCCGCCCAGGTGCCGCTGCAGTCCTGGCTCGGGGACGCGATGGAGGGCCCGACACCGGTCTCCGCCCTCATCCACGCCGCGACCATGGTGACCGCGGGCGTCTACCTCATCGTCCGCTCCGCGGCCGTCTTCAACGGCGCCCCCGACGCACAGCTCGTGGTCACCGTCGTCGGCGCCGTCACGCTCCTGTTCGGTGCGATCGTCGGTTGCGCGAAGGACGACATCAAGAAGGCGCTGGCCGGCTCGACCATGTCGCAGATCGGCTACATGGTGCTGGCCGCCGGCCTCGGCCCCATCGGCTACGTCTTCGCGATCATGCATCTGGTGACGCACGGCTTCTTCAAGGCCGGGCTGTTCCTCGGTGCCGGTTCGGTCATGCACGGCATGAACGACGAGGTCGACATGCGCCGCTACGGCGGCCTGCGCAGGTACATGCCGCTCACGTTCGTCACGTTCGGCCTCGGCTACCTCGCCATCATCGGCTTCCCCGGCCTGTCCGGCTTCTTCTCCAAGGACCGGATCATCGAGGCGGCCTTCGCCAAGGGCGGCACCGAGGGCTGGATCCTCGGCGGCGCGGCCCTGCTGGGCGCGGCCATCACGGCGTACTACATGACGCGCGTGATGCTGATGACGTTCTTCGGCGAGGAGCGCTGGCGCAACCGGCCGACCCCGTCGCCGGCCGAGCCGGACGTGGAGCCGGCGGCCGAGGAGCGCGGCGCGCACGCGGAGCCCCACCCGCACGAGTCGCCCAAGGTCATGACGATCCCGATGATCGTGCTGGCCGTCGGGTCGGTCTTCGGCGGCGCGTTCTTCTCCCTCGGCGACCGTTTCCTGCACTGGCTGGAGCCGGTCACCGGGCACGAGGAGGGCCACCCGCCCGTCAGCGCGCTGACGGTCACCCTCGCCACCATGGTCTGCCTGGCCGTCGGCGTCGCCGTCGCCTACGCCCAGTACGGCCGCAAGCCCGTTCCGGCCGTCGCCCCGCGCGGCTCCCTGCTCACCCGGGCCGCCCGGCGCGACCTGCTCCAGGACGACTTCAACCACGTCGTCCTGGTCCGCGGCGGCGAGCACCTGACGCGCTCGCTGGTGTACCTCGACCACAGCCTGGTCGACGGCGTGGTCAACGGCACGGCGGCCTCGCTCGGCGGGCTGTCCGGACGGATGCGCCGGCTGCAGAACGGCTTCGCGCGCTCCTACGCGGTCTCGATGTTCGGCGGCGCGGCACTCCTGGTCGCCGCGACCCTGCTGATGAGGGCGGTCTGATACCGATGTCCTTTCCCCTGCTGACAGCGACGGCGGTGCTCCCGGCCGTGGGAGCGATCGCCACGGCCGCCGTGCCGGCCGCGCGCCGCACCGCGGCCAAGTGGCTCGCGCTGCTCTTCTCGCTGGCCACGCTGGTGCTGGCCGCCACCGTCCTGGTCCGCTTCGACCCGGGCGGCGCCCGGTACCAGCTCACCGAGTCGCACTCCTGGATCGCCGCCTTCGGGGTCCGCTACGAGCTGGGCGTGGACGGCATCGCGGTGGCGCTCATCGCGCTGACCGCCCTGCTGATCCCGTTCGTGATCCTCGCCGGCTGGCACGACGCCGACCCCCTGGAGACGGGGAGCCGCCGCTGGCGGCCCACGCAGGGCTTCTTCGCCCTGATCCTCGCCGTCGAGGCCATGGTCGTCATGTCCTTCGAGGCCACCGACGTCTTCCTCTTCTACATCTTCTTCGAAGCCATGCTGATCCCGATGTACTTCCTCATCGGCGGCTTCGGGGACCGTGCCCACCCGCACGGCGAGGAGACGGCGTCGGCGCAGCGCTCGTACGCGGCGGTGAAGTTCCTCCTGTACAACCTGGTCGGCGGTCTGATCATGCTGGCCGCGGTGATCGGCCTGTACGTGGTCGCCGGGAACTTCTCGCTCCAGGAGATCGCCCAGGCCCGCGCGAGCGGCTCGCTGGACATGGCGACGGGCACCGAACGCTGGCTGTTCCTCGGCTTCTTCTTCGCCTTCGCGGTGAAGGCGCCGCTGTGGCCGCTGCACACCTGGCTGCCCAACGCCATGCAGGAGTCCACCGCCCCGGTCGCCGTCCTCATCACGGCGGTCGTCGACAAGGTGGGCACGTTCGCGATGCTCCGCTTCTGCCTGCAGCTGTTCCCGGAGGCGAGCAGGTGGGCGACGCCCGTCATCCTCGTCCTCGCCCTGATCAGCATCATCTACGGCGCGCTGCTCGCGGTGGGCCAGCGGGACATCAAACGGCTGGTGGCCTACGCGTCGATCTCGCACTTCGGCTTCATCATCATGGGCATCTTCGCGATGACCAGCCAGGGCCAGTCCGGCGCGACGCTCTACATGGTCAACCACGGCATCTCGACCGCCGCGCTGATGCTGGTCGCCGGATTCCTGATCTCCCGGCGCGGCTCCCGGCTCATCGCCGACTACGGGGGTGTGCAGAAGGTCGCCCCGGTGCTCGCCGGCACCTTCCTGATCGGCGGCCTGGCGACGCTGTCCCTGCCGGGGCTGGCGCCGTTCGTCAGTGAGTTCCTGGTCCTGGCGGGCACGTTCACGCGCTACCCGGTGATCGGCATCATCGCCACCTTCGGCATCGTCCTCGCCGCGCTGTACACCCTCGTCCTCTACCAGCGGACGATGACCGGCCCGGTGAAGGCGGAGGTCTCCGCGATGCCGGACCTGCGGGTGCGCGAGCTGCTGGTGGTCGCCCCGCTGATCGTGCTGCTGATCTTCCTGGGCGTCTACCCGAAGCCCGTCACGGACATCGTCAACCCCGCCGTCAAGCAGACCCTGTCCGACGTACACCAGACCGACCCCAAGCCCGAGGTGGAGGCGGCCAAGTGAGCGCAGCAGCCGTCCACAGCCTGTGGACAACCGCGGCCGACCCGATCTCGAAGATCGACGCGCCGAAGATCGAATACGGGCAGCTCTCGCCCACCCTGATCGTCGTGGGCGCGGCGATCGTCGGAGTGCTGGTCGAGGCGTTCGTCCCGCGCAGGTCCCGCTACTACGCCCAGATGTTCGTGTCCGTCGTCGCGATCACCGCCGCGTTCGCCGCGGTGATCGCGCTCGCGGCCGACGGCTACGGCACCACCAAGGCGCACATCGCGGCCATGGGCGCGGTCGCGGTCGACGGACCGGCCCTGTTCCTGCAGGGCACGATCCTGCTGGCCGCCCTGGCCGGCCTGTTCACCTTCGCCGAGCGGCGCCTGGACCCCGCCGCGCACGGCAACCGGGTCGACTCCTTCGCCGCGCAGGCCGCGTCCGTGCCGGGCAGCGACAGCGAGAAGGCGGCGGTGAAGGCCGGGTTCACCACCACCGAGGTGTTCCCGCTCCTGCTGTTCGCCGTCTCCGGCATGCTGGTCTTCCCCTCGGCCAACGACCTGCTGACGCTGTTCGTGGCGCTGGAGGTCTTCTCGCTGCCGCTGTACCTGCTGTGCGCCCTGGCCCGCCGCAAGCGGCTCATGTCGCAGGAGGCCGCGGTCAAGTACTTCCTGCTCGGCGCGTTCGCCTCCGCGTTCACCCTGTTCGGCATCGCGCTGCTGTACGGCTACGCCGGCTCGGTGTCGTACGCGACGATCGCCCAGGTCGTCGACGGCAACGTCCCGAGCGTCGACCCGGCGCTGGCGAACACCATGGGCAACGACGCGCTGCTGCTCGTCGGCGCCGCCCTCATCGTGATGGGCCTGCTGTTCAAGGTGGGCGCCGTGCCGTTCCACATGTGGACGCCGGACGTCTACCAGGGCGCTCCCACGCCGGTCACCGGGTTCATGGCGGCGGCGACCAAGGTGGCGGCCTTCGGCGCGCTGCTGCGGCTGCTCTACGTCGTGCTGCCGGGGATGCGCTGGGACTGGCGGCCGGTCATGTGGGGCGTCGCCATCGTCACCATGCTGGTCGGCGCGATCGTCGCGATCACGCAGACCGACATCAAGCGCCTGCTGGCCTACTCGTCGATCGCCCACGCGGGCTTCATCCTCGCGGGTGTCATCGCGACGTCGAGGGACGGCGTCTCCTCCGTCCTGTTCTACCTGGCCGCTTACTCGTTCGTGACCATCGGCGCCTTCGCCGTGGTGACGCTGGTGCGCGACGCGGGCGGCGAGGCGACACACCTGTCCAAGTGGGCCGGGCTCGGCCGCCGTTCGCCGCTGGTCGCGGCCGTGTTCGCGGTGTTCCTGCTGGCCTTCGCGGGCATCCCGCTGACCTCCGGCTTCGCCGGGAAGTTCGCCGTGTTCAAGGCGGCGGCGGAGGGCGGCGCGGTTCCGCTGGTCGTGATCGGTGTGATCTCGTCGGCGATCGCGGCGTTCTTCTACATCCGGGTGATCGTGCTGATGTTCTTCAGCGAGCCGCGGCCGGAGGGCCCGACGGTGGCCGTGCCTTCGCCGCTGACGATGACCGCGATCGGCCTCGGCGTGGTGGTCACGGTGGTGCTCGGTGTGGCACCGCAGTACTTCCTGGACCTGGCGGGCCAGGCGGGCGTCTTCGTGCGCTGAGGCACGCCCGCCGTCCGCTGCCGCTGCCCGGCACCTCCGTCAGGGGTGCCGGGCAGCGGCGTCTGGGCGGTGCGCCCGCCTCCTGTGGAAAACTCCGGACCTGTCGGTGCGGACCCCTATCGTGGAGGCAGTGTCGAGGGTCGACGTACGGGGGACGAGACGATGGGCGGTACAGAGGGTGTCACCGACATGCCAGTGACGGAGAGCGAGGGGCTGGCCACGCTGCACCGGGTCTTCGGGTACGAGGCGTTCCGGGGCGAGCAGGAAGCGGTCATCGAGCACGTGGTGACGGGCGGCGACGCCGTCGTCCTCATGCCCACCGGTGGCGGCAAGTCGCTGTGCTACCAGATCCCGGCCCTGGTCAGACCCGGCACGGGCGTCGTGGTCTCGCCGCTCATCGCGCTCATGCAGGACCAGGTGGACGCGCTGCGGGCGCTCGGCGTGCGCGCCGGCTTCGTCAACTCCACGCAGGACTTCGACGAGCGGCGCGTGGTGGAGGCGGAGTTCCTGGCCGGCGAGCTCGACCTGCTCTACCTGGCGCCCGAGCGGCTGCGCCTGGAGTCCACGCTCCACCTGCTCTCGCGCGGCAAGATCTCCGTCTTCGCGATCGACGAGGCGCACTGCGTGTCGCAGTGGGGCCACGACTTCCGCCCCGACTACCTGGCCCTGTCGCTGCTCGGCGAGCGCTGGCCGGACGTGCCCCGCATCGCGCTCACCGCGACCGCCACCCGCGCGACGCACCAGGAGATCACCCAGCGGCTGAACATGCCGCGGGCCCGGCACTTCGTGTCCAGCTTCGACCGGCCCAACATCCAGTACCGGATCGTGCCGAAGACCGACCCGAAGAAGCAGCTGCTGAACTTCCTGCGCGAGGAGCACCCCGGCGACGCGGGCATCGTGTACTGCCTGTCACGCAACTCGGTGGACAGGACGGCGGAGTTCCTCACCCGCAACGGCGTCGAGGCCGTGCCCTACCACGCCGGGCTCGACGCGGGCACGCGCGCGGCCCACCAGGCCCGCTTCCTGCGCGAGGACGGCCTGGTCGTGGTCGCCACCATCGCCTTCGGCATGGGCATCGACAAGCCCGACGTCCGGTTCGTGGCCCACCTGGACCTGCCGAAGTCCGTCGAGGGCTACTACCAGGAGACCGGACGCGCCGGCCGGGACGGACTGCCGTCCACCGCGTGGATGGCGTACGGGCTGAACGACGTCGTCCAGCAGCGCAAGCTGATCCAGTCCGGCGAGGGCGACGAGGCCTTCCGCCGGCGCGCCCAGTCCCACCTCGACGCCATGCTGGCGCTGTGCGAGACGGTCCGGTGCCGCCGCGGCGGGCTGCTCGCCTACTTCGGCCAGGACGCGGACCCGGCCGGCTGCGGCAACTGCGACACCTGCCTGACCCCGCCCGAGACCTGGGACGGCACGATCGCGGCCCAGAAGGTGCTGTCCACGGTCGTGCGGCTGCAGCGGGAGCGTGGACAGAAGTTCGGCGCGGGCCAGATCGTCGACATCCTGCTCGGCAAGCGCTCGGCCAAGGTCATCCAGTTCGACCACGACCAGCTGTCCGTGTTCGGCATCGGCGAGGAGCTCAGCGAGGCCGCCTGGCGGGGCGTCGTACGGCAGCTGCTGGCGCAGGGGCTGCTCGCGGTCGAGGGCGAGTACGGCACGCTGGTGCTGACCGAGGCCAGCGGCTCGGTGCTGCGGCGCGAACGGGAGGTGCCGCTGCGCAAGGAGCCGGAGAAGCCGGCGCGGACGCCGGCCTCCCGCTCCGAGCGCAGGGCGAGGACCGTCGCGGCCGAGCTGCCGGAGGAACTGCAGCCCGCCTTCGAGGCGCTGCGCGCGTGGCGCGCCGAGCAGGCCCGTGAGCAGGGCGTCCCGGCGTACGTCATCTTCCACGACGCCACGCTCCGCGAGATCGTCACCGCCTGGCCGGCGTCGGTGGCGGACCTGGGCACGGTCGGCGGCGTGGGCGAGAAGAAGCTGGCGACGTACGGGGAAGGGGTGATCCGGGTCCTGGAGGGCCTGCGCGGGCCGTCCGGGTCCGGGGACGGAGCAGCACGAGGGAGCGGCGACGGCGCGGGTCCGGTGGGCGGCTCGGGGGAGCCGGGGCCGGAGCAGGACTGGGGGCCCGAGCCGGAGCCGGAACCGGAGGACTGGATGTGACGGGCCGGGCACCCGTGCGTCCGGCCCGCGCCCGGCCGCGCGTCCGCCCTGGGGTGAGCGGCGGGGTGGCGCGGGAGCGGGGGTGTCGCCCGGTGGCTCGGTAGCCCGGTGGCGGGGTCCGAGCCGGCCGTCGGCCCCGCGGTCGTCGGTCCGGTCGGCCGGTGGGCTGGGCCAGGGCCCGAGCCCGGCCGTTGACCCGGCGGTCGTCGGTCGGGCGGTCGTCGGTCCGGTCGGCCTGTGGGCTGGGCGGGGTGGCCCGTCGGCCCGGCAGCCGGTGCGGTGGGCCGGCCCCGACGGCGGGCCGTGCGGCCACCGGGCGCGCCCGTCGGACGCGCGGCGGAACCGGGCGGGCGCCGGTCGGTGAGCCGTCGGTCCGGCAGTCGGGGCGGGGCGCGGTCAGCTCAGGGCCGTGAGACCCGGCGCGAAGGTGATCAGCAGCGGGACCAGCGGGACGAGCGCCGCCACCGTCGTCGTCAGGGCGCGGTGCCGGCGGCCCAGGCGGGGCGGCGGTTCCAGCAGCCGGTCCACCCGCTCGCCGAGCAGCCGGTGGCTGGAGGCGCAGGACAGCACCCCGCGGTGCTGGTTCAGCTCGATCAGGGCGAGGGCCGTGGTGAGGTGGCCGTGCCGGCGGGAGGCCGTGTCGTCGGCGGCCAGCTCCACCAGGCGGTGCGTCTGGTCGCAGAAGTGGGTGAACAGCGGCACACGCGGGAAGCCCGTCGCCAGCGCGGTCGACAGGTGCAGCAGCCAGTCGTGGTGGGCGCGGGCGTGGCCGCGTTCGTGGGCGAGGACGGCGTCGAGCTGGTGCCCGGTGAGGCGGTGCAGGGCGCCCGTGGTGACGACGAGCTGCGGCGGGTGGCCGGGCAGCCACCAGGCGTCGGGGTACTCGTCCTCCAGCACCAGCAGCGGACCGCGGGCGGCCGGGAGACCCGCCGGCAGGTCGGGGGCGCGCTCGCGCAGGTGCGCGCGGGCCTGGCCGCGGCGTCGGCGCGCCTCGGCGAGTTCGCGGCCGAGCATCGTGGTGGTCCAGGCGGCGCCGCAGGCCAGCAGCAGGGTGAGGGCCGCGGCCCACGGCGGTGCGGTGGCGAGGTCGTAGGCGGCGGTCACGGCGGGCGGCGCGGGGGCGAACACCTGGTCCCGGACGGTGTGGAAAACCGCCGCCACGCCCAGGACCAGGGCGGCGAGGCAGCACAGCAGCACGGTGGCGACCAGGCACTGCCACACCCAGAGGGCGACCACCGGCTCCCGCTCGGGCCACTTGGCCCGGGTCAGGGCGCGGGGCACCGGCACGGCGGCCGTCAGGGCGACGGCACTCAGCAGCAGCAGGCAGACGGTCATGCCACGGGCTCCGGATCGGAGAGGGGCGGGTGTCGGGTCGTGCTGTCGGGCGGCCGGCGCGGTGCGCGCGCCGGGCCCGCCGCCAGTATGACGGCGCCGCGGCGCGGGAGTCAGGGTCAGGCGGCAACGAAATCACCTCTCACGGCCGCCACATGGGCGCACCGGCCCCACGTGGCCGGCCGGCTCCCGCGCTGCTTACGGCTCCCGCGCTGCTTACGGCTCGCGCCGCTTACGGCTCGCGCCGCTTACGGCTCGCGCCGACTGGGGCCGCCTCGCCTGCGGGCGACGCAGCGTCTGGCCGGAGTCCCACCAGCAGGCGGCCCGGCTCTCAAGTGCGCCCGTTGGAACCGGAGCCGAGCGCCGGACGGAGGTCCGAGGGCCCACCCGCCGGCGCCCAACGGACGTGTCCGCACGTCCGGTTCGGCGGTGCGGACGTGTCCGCACGGGCGGTTCGGCGGTCATGAGAGTCCGGTGGTGCGGGAGCCGGCGCCCGGCGGAGGTTCGCCGTGCCGCCGCCCGCCGGGCGCGTCGTCGGCCGTCGGTCGTGCGTTCGCGGGTGCCTGGTGGTGCGGGAGTCGGCGCCCGGCAGAAGGCCTGCCGCGCCGGCAGCCGACGGACGCACCGAAGGCGGCGGCGGCTCGGCAGCACGGAACGCCTGCCGTGCCCAACTCGGCGGTCGTCGGCGCAGGTTCGGCAGGCACCCGGCGCCCTGCCGAACCCGCCCGGGCGCGTCCGGCGCCCTGCCGAACCCGCCCGGGCGGGCCGGTACGCGTGTCACCCCGCCACGACGCGCCCCGTCACCTCTCCGAGGCCCACGCGGGCTCCGTTCGCGCCGGGGGCCCACGCCGACAGGGTCACCACGTCGCCGTCCTCCAGGAACGCCCGCTTGCCGTCGGGGAGTTCGAGGGGCTCCCGGCCGTTCCAGGTCAGCTCCAGCAGCGAGCCGCGCTGGTCGGGCTGCGGGCCGCTCACCGTGCCGGAGCCGTACAGGTCCCCGGTGCGCAGCGAGGCGCCGTTGATTGTCATGTGCGCGAGCTGCTGGGCGGCCGTCCAGTACATGGTGGAGAAGGGCGGCTCGGACACCGTGTGCCCGTTGATCGCGACCGAGATCCGCAGGTCGTAACCGCCGGGCTCCTCCTCGGCGTCGTCCAGGTAGGGCAGCAGTGGATGCGTGCGCTCCGGCGGGGCCACCCGGGCCTCCTCCAGGGCGTCCAGCGGGGTGATCCACGCCGACACCGACGTGGCGAAGGACTTGCCGAGGAACGGGCCGAGGGGGACGTACTCCCAGGCCTGGATGTCCCGGGCGGACCAGTCGTTGAGCAGGCACAGCCCGAAGACGTGCTCCCGGAAGTCGCCCAGGGCCACCGGCTGCCCCAGCGCCGACGGCACGCCCACCACGAAGCCGACCTCCGCCTCGATGTCCAGCCGGACGGACGGCCCGAAGACGGGGGCGGGGTCCGTGGGCGCCTTGCGCTGGCCCGACGGCCGTACGACGTCCGTCCCCGACACCACCACCGTGCCCGAGCGGCCGTGGTAACCGATCGGCAGGTGCTTCCAGTTGGGGGTCAGCGAGTCCACGGCGTCCGGGCGGAAGATCTGCCCGACGTTGCGGGCGTGGTTCTCGGAGGCGTAGAAGTCGACGTAGTCCGCGACCTCGAAGGGCAGGTGCAGGGTCACGGAGGACAGGGGGTGCAGGAACGGCGCGACCGTCTCCTGGTGGGACGGCACCGTCACCCACGCCGTCAGCGCGCGCCGCACGTCGGACCACGCCGTGCGGCCCGCGGCCAGCAGCGGGTTCAGGGTCGGCCGGGCGAGCAGGGAGGCGTACGGCGAGCCCAGCGCGACGGCCGCCGCCCCCGCGTCGAGGACGTGGTCGCCGAGCCGGACGCCGACGGTGCGTTCGGCGGAACCGGCGCGGGAGAAGACGCCGTAGGGCAGGTTGTGCGGGCCGAAGGGGTCGCCCTCGGGGACCTCGAAGGGGGGCATGGGGTGACTGCCTCTCTTTCGTGCTGTCTGTCGCGCACGCCGTCGTGCACGCCCTCGTGGTGCGCTGTGCCGCTCTCGCGCACGCCGGGCCCGGTCACCTGCCGTGCGGACGCCGAGCTCGGTGTGTGGTCGCGCCACACGTTACGGGGGCGGTGCCTGTCTTGGGCAGTGTCCAAAGGGTGTTCGATGTCCGCGATGTCCGTGTCGGAGTGGGCAATTCCGGCCTGGCGTCGTCCTGGTGCCGTCCGGGCGCGGACAGAGAGGATCGGGGCCATCGAGGGACACGGCCGGAATCCGGACGGCGTCGGCCGCGGACGTCCGGATTCCGTTGAGTCGGAGGGACCGCGGATCCGTATTCTCTGATCATGGCCGCCTCCCTCGCATATGCCCTCGTCGCCACTGACCTGGACGGAACGCTGCTGCGCGGCGACGACACCGTGTCCGAGCGGTCGCTCGCCGCACTGGCGCGGGTGGCGGACGCCGGTGCCCGGCATCTGGTCGTGACCGGGCGTCCGGCGCCGAGAGTGCGGCCGCTGTGCGAGACGCTGGGGAGCACGGGGCTGGCGGTGTGCGGCCAGGGCGCGCAGCTGTACGACGCCGGGGCGGACCGGCTGCTGTGGTCGGTCACCCTCGACCGGGAGCTCGCCGAGACCGCGCTCGGCAAGATCGAGGCCGAGGTGGGGGAGGTGTACGCGGCGGTGGACCAGGACGGGGTCGACGGGCTCACGCTCATCGAGCCCGGATACGTGATGCCGCACCCCACGCTGCCCGCCGTGCGCGTCGAACGGCGCGACGACCTGTGGACCCTGCCGGTCAGCAAGGTGCTGCTGCGTCATCCCGGACTGGCGGACGACGAGTTGGCGGCGGTGGCGCGCGCCGTGGTCGGTTCCCTGGCGACGGTCACCATGTCGGGCCCCGGCACCGTCGAACTCCAGCCGTGCGGGATCACCAAGGCCGCCGGGCTGGCGCTGGCCGCCGAGCACCTGGGGGTGAGCCGTGACCGCGCCCTCGCCTTCGGTGACATGCCCAACGACGTCCCGATGTTCCAGTGGGCCGCCCGCGGCGTCGCGATGGCCAACGCCCACCCCGAACTCAAGGCGGTGGCCGACGAGGTCACGTTGTCGAACGAGGACGACGGCATCGCCGTCGTCCTCGAGCGGTTGTTCCCGGGCCGGTAGGCGGACCGCCTCCGGCCCGGTGCGTCGTGCCCGGCACCCGGCCGTCGAGGCGGCCGGTCCTTGCGGTGCGCGGCCGTCGCGGCGGGGGCCGCCGGGTGCCCGCCGGAGCGGACGCGGGCGGGCCGGGCGACGCCGACCGGCCCGGCCGGGAAGCGCCGCGGGGGCGGGCGCCGCCGGACGCCCGCCCCCGGCCGCTGCCGGTGCCGGTCCGTCAGTAGGCGCCGAAGACGTTGTCGATCGAGCCGTACCGCTTGGCCGCGTAGTTGCAGGCGGCGGTGATGTTCGCGACCGGGTCGTAGATGTCGAAGGACGTACCGGGCACGTGGTAGGCCTTGAACGTCGGGTCGATGACCTGGAGCAGACCCTTGGACGGGATGCCCTTGGCCGCGTTGGAGTCCCAGTTGTTGATGGCCCGCGGGTTGCCCGAGGACTCGCGCATGATGTTGCGGTGGATGCCGTTGTACGAGCCCGGGATGCCGTTCTTGGCCATGACCGAGAGGGAGGCCCGGATCCACCCGTCGAGGTTGTTCGGGTAGCCGAGGGCGGTCGCGGTGGCCGGGGCGGACTCCGCCGGGGCGGACTCCGCCGGGGCGGCGGAGGCGCCGGTGGCGCCGAAGAGCGGCAGGGCGAGGACGGCCACACCCGTGCCGGCGACGGCGAGGGTGCGGGTCAGGCGGGCGGTACGGGTGCGGGTGCGGCGGGGCTGAGCCTGGGCAGGCATGGGCGAGTTCCTCTCCTTCGCCTGCGAGGTGAGCTGTCGGGTTCGGGCGGGAACTGCCCGGCCGTGCTCCGTCGGGAGCACGACTTCACCCCGAGCCGTTCCGGTGCGGCGCACGACGCGTCGGACGTGTCGTGCGGCTCCGGCCCGGCGACTTACCTGGGTCCCCCGCTCCTGCCGTGCGTGGTTCGGTCGATGGGTTCTCGGGCGGTGGCAGGATTCGGCGTCCACCCGACGGCCGGGAACGTATGCGAGAGCACATGTCCGGAACAAGTGCCGGAATCACACAACGCCCTGATTGACCTTGGACCGGAGGGTATGGGGTGCTTGATCCTTTGCGGTTGCCAAGGGTCAACTCGCTTGCCGGACAGGGGAGAACGGTGCGGGCGGCCGTTCGGTGCGCCCGGTCCGCCGAGTGGCCCAAATCACGGTTTGCGCCGCCAGGGGCATTCGGTGCCAACGGGGAATACCGCCCAATAAGAGCAAAAGGGTCAGGTGATCGGCGGTCCGTGCGGAGGAGTCGTCACCGAGCCTTGGCCAGGGGGCGACGATGGAGAGCGGAACGGGCCCGGGAGCGCGGGCCGCGCGGTCCACGACCCGCTGTGCGAGGCCGTCGTCATGCGGGGCAGGGGAGCGGGAGCATGGCCGGAATGGAGGGTGGCGCCGGTGAGGGGCGCGGCGGAGCGGGTAGGAGAGAGGAGTCGGCTGAAATACACACTTATCTGCCGATGAAGTGCATACCGGGCGTGATCCGATACCGCCTGGCCTGTATCGGTGGGCGATATCGGTGATCGAAACGTGACCGGATACGCTGACTTGAGTGGTGGCAGCGACCTATCGACAAACCGTGTAAGCGCCAGCAGACACCAGCAGACAGGAGACCCCTCGTGACCGTCGTCGGGCCGTTCGGGCTGAGCGTGCGGGACCAGGCTCTCGAAGCCGATGTCCAGGCCGGAATGGCGGCTGTCGAGGAAGGGTTGCTCGAAGCCACGAAGAGCGAGGTCCCCTTCATCACGGAGGCCGCGCAGCACCTCGTCAAGGCGGGCGGGAAGCGTTTCCGGCCACTGCTGGTGATGCTGGCGGCGCAGTTCGGGGACCCGTACGCGCCGGGGGTCGTGCCGTCCGCGGTGGTCGTGGAGCTCACCCACCTGGCGACGCTGTACCACGACGACGTGATGGACGAGGCCGGGGTGCGGCGCGGGGTGCCCAGCGCGAACGCCCGCTGGGGCAACTCCGTCGCGGTCCTCACCGGCGACTTCCTGTTCGCCCGGGCCTCGCAGATCCTCGCCGACCTCGGACCGGAGGCGGTGCGGGTGCAGGCCGTCGCGTTCGAGCGACTGGTCACCGGCCAGATCCTGGAGACGGCGGGGCCGCAGGACGGACGGGACCCGGTCGACCACTACCTGGACGTGCTCGGCGGCAAGACGGGATCGCTGGTGGCGGTGTCGTGCCGCTTCGGGGCGATGATGTCCGGCGCCGACGAGACGGTCGTCGACGTGCTGACGCAGTACGGGGAGCGGCTGGGAGTCGCCTTCCAGCTCGCGGACGACGTCCTGGACATCGCGAGCGACTCGCGCGAGTCCGGCAAGACGCCGGGCACCGATCTGCGGGAGGGCATCGCGACGCTGCCGGTGCTGCGGCTGCGGGAGCGTGCGGCGCGGCAGGGGCTCGCCGAGGACGTCGCGCTGTGCGAGCTGCTGGAATCCGACCTGAGCGACGACGCACGGCACGCGGAGGCGCTCGCCGCGCTGCGCGCCCACCCGGCGCTGGAGCAGGCGCGGCGGGACACCGTCCGCTACGCCGAGGAGGCGCGGGCCGCGCTGGCCCCGCTGCGGGAGTGCGAGGCGAAGGCTGCGCTGCTGGAGCTCTGCGACGCGGTGGTGCACCGGGCGGGCTGAAGCGCCCGGCGCGGAAGCGCGCACCGGCGCGCGGCCGGCACCCGCTCCCGCCGCACGGCCCGGCAGCGCGGCTGCGCGGCTGCGTCCGGAACGGGGGCCTCCGGCGCGGCACGGCCGGAGCACGACGCAGGACGCCCAGGGGCACCCTCGTGACACGCCCAAAGAGCCGTCGCGGCACGCCGGGAGCACGGCGCAGCACAACCGGAGCGTCCTCGCGACACATCCAGGGCACCCTCGCAGCGCGCCGGGAGCACGTTCGCGGCGTGCCGGCACGGGACCGGACGACGAGCGGTCCCTCTCCCGGCGGCGAAGGGCCTTCGCGCGAGGCGTGTCTGGCGCAACGTCACCCCTCCCACGGGCGCGGACAGGTGGGCCTCGCCCCTCGTACCGAGTGACCCAGGTCACGCGCCCGGTGCGGCCTCGGCGGGCCGGGGCCGGCCCGACCCCTACGGGGCGGGGGAGGGACCGGCCCCTCGTGTCATACCGCAGTCGTACGTGGAGTTGGCTCCGCGGTCTGACGCTTCGGCGCGGCCGATTTGGTCAGATGGAGACACGGACAACACCACTTCTCACCGGATCGGGTGAGAATGGCGGCTCGGGGTGACGGGGGCCTCCCCGCTCCCGCCGACGCGGGAGCGCCGAAGCGAGAGCGCGGAGGAGAGTGCACATGAGACGAGCAGCCGCCGCCGACGACGGAGGTAAGGCACACATGGCACCGTACGAATCCGACGACAGCGCGAGCGCCGAGGAGGCTCACGACCTGCCCTCCAAGCGGCACAGGGCCGCGCGGTACGCCGTCCCGGTCGCGGTGGTGGGGGTGGCGGCGGCGACCATCGGGCTCGTCCCGGCGCTCGCCGACTCCGGCGATCCCGACCTGCCGAAGATCACCGCGCAGCAACTGATCCAGAAGATGGCCACGTCGGACGTCGAGCAGCTGTCCGGCACGGTCAAGGTCAGCACGGACCTCGGCCTGCCCGACCTCGGCGGCCTGGAGAGCAATCTCGCCTCCGGAGCGGCCGGCGGAGCCGGCGGATCCTCGGCCGACCCCAAGGCCAAACTCACCGAGCTGGTCTCCGGCACGCACACCCTGCGCGTCGCGGCCGACGGCCCGGACCGGCAGAAGCTCTCGCTCGTCGAGAACGCCGCCGAGTACAGCCTCATCCACAACGGCACGGACGTCTGGGGCTACGACAGCAGGTCGAACGAGGTCTTCCACGGCACCGCCGCCGCCCGGGACGGCGAGCGGCACCGCTCCGAGGCCCCCGCCACGCCCAAGGACTTCGCGGACGAAGCCCTGAAGTCGGTCGACGCCACCACCTCGGTCACCGTCGACGGCACGGCGCACATCGCCGGCCGGGACGCCTACCGGCTGGTGCTGAAGCCGAAGCAGTCCGGCACCACGGTCGGCGCGATCAGCGTCGCGGTCGACGCGAAGACCGGGCTGCCGCTGAAGTTCACGCTCACCCCCGCGAGCGGCGGAGCCGCCGTCCTGGACGTGGGCTTCACCCAGGTCAGCTTCGCCCGGCCGGCCGCCTCCGCCTTCGACTTCACCCCGCCCAAGGGCGCGAAGGTCACCGAGGAGGAGGACCACGGCACCGCCGGCCCGTCCCACCGCGAGGGCAGGCCCGAGGGGAACGCCGGCGACCTCGCCGAGGGGCTCGGCGGGCTGCGGGTCCTCGGCAAGGGCTGGAACTCCGTGGCCACCTTCGATGCCGGCGGCGAGGGCGGCGCGCCGTCCGCCTCGGCCGCGGACGGCCTCCTCGGCTCGCTCGGCGACCCGGTGTCGGGGACGTTCGGCAAGGGCACGGTGTTCTCCACCCGCCTGGTCAACGCCCTCGTCACCGACGACGGCCAGGTGTACGTCGGCACCGTCACCAAGGGCACGCTGGTGAAGGCGGCGAACGCCGGGCGGTAGGACCGGGCAGACGCCGTGCGGCGCGGGTGCCGCACGGGTCGAGCGGTACGGCCCGAGTGCCGTACGGGTACGACGAAGCGAGGGGGCCGATGGACGAGGCGTCCGCCACGGAGCCGGACGTGCGGGGTGCGGGTGACGGTGTCATCCACGCCCGCGCGCTCACCAAGCGCTACCGCGGCGGGCAGCTCGCCGTCGACGGGCTGGACCTGACCGTCCCGGCGGGCAGCGTCTTCGGCTTCCTCGGCCCGAACGGCTCGGGCAAGACCACCACCATCCGCATGCTGATGGGCCTGATCGAGCCCACCTCGGGCTCCATCCGGGTCCTGGGGCGCCCGATGCCGCGTGCCGCGCGCACCGTCCTGCCGCACGTCGGCGCACTCATCGAGGGCCCCGCCCTGTACGGTTTCCTCTCCGGCCGGGACAACCTGCTGCGGCACGACGCAGCGGACCCCACCGCCGACCCGCGCACCCGGCGGGACCGGGTCGCGGCCGCGCTGGACCGGGTGGGCCTGACGGCCGCCGCGGGCAAGAAGGCGAAGGCGTACTCCCTGGGCATGAAGCAGCGCCTCGGCCTCGCGGCCGCGTTGCTCCGGCCGCGCGAGCTGCTCGTGCTCGACGAGCCGACCAACGGCCTCGACCCGCAGGGCATGCGGGAGATCCGCGCCCTGGTCAGGGAGGTGGCCTCCGACGGCACCACGGTCTTCCTCTCCTCCCACCTGCTCGACGAGATCGAGCAGGTGTGCAGCCACGCGGCGGTCATGGCCCGGGGCCGGCTGATCACCCAGGGCCCGGTGGCCGACCTGGCCGCCGGGGCGCGCGGCCGGCTGGTGGTCACCACCCCCGACCCCGGCGACGCGGCCCGGGTGCTGAAGGAGCGGGGTGTCACGGACGTCGTCGTCACCGGCGACCGGGTGACCGGCGAACCCCCGGGCGGCGACCTCGCCGACGTGAACGCCGCTCTGGTGACGGCGGGCGTCCGCGTCCGCGGCTTCGGGGTCGAACGGGCCTCGCTGGAGGACGCGTTCGTGGCACTGACGGGGGAGGGGTTCGATGTCGCGCGCTGAGGTGCCGGCGGCGGGGGCGCCCGCCGGGGTCCCGGCGGGGCGGGCCGGGGACACCGGCCGGGCCCCCGCCCGGCTGTGGACCCTCGGGCTGCTGCGCAACGAACTGGCGACCACCTTCCGGCGCTGGCGCACCCTCGCCCTGCTGGGCGTGCTCGCCGCCGTGCCGGTCCTCGTCGGGGTGGCCGTCCGGATCGAGACGAGCGACGGCTCGTCCGTCGGCGGCGGCGAGGGGCCGGCGTTCATCACCCAGATCACGAACAACGGCCTGTTCCTCGTCTTCACCGCGCTGGCGGCGACACTGCCGTTCTTCCTGCCGACGGCCATCGGCGTGGTCGCGGGCGACGCCGTGGCCGGCGAGGCGGGCGCGGGCACGCTCCGCTACCTGCTGGTCGCACCCGCGGGCCGCACCCGCCTGCTCCTCGTCAAGTACGCCACCGTCCTGGCCTTCTGCCTGGCCGCCACCCTCGTCGTCGCCGTCTCGGCCCTCGCCGTCGGCGCGCTGCTGTTCCCGCTGGGCGACCTGACGACCATCTCCGGCACCCGTATCGGCTTCGGTGAGGGCCTGGGCCGCGCCCTGCTGATCGCCCTCCTCGTCGCCGCCTCCCTGGCCGGCGTCGCCGCGCTCGGCCTGTTCGTCTCGACGCTGACCGACAGCGGCATCGCGGCGATGGCGACGACGGTGGGCCTGCTGATCACCGTCCAGATCCTCGACCAGATCCCCCAGCTCCACGCGATGCAGCCGTACCTGTTCTCCCACTACTGGCTGTCGTTCGCCGACCTCATGCGCGACCCGGTTCCCTGGGACGGGGTGGTGAGGAACCTGGAGCTGCAGGCGCTGTACGCGGCGGTGTTCGGCTCGGCGGCCTGGGCCCGGTTCACGGCGAAGGACATCACGGCGTAGCGGGCGCCGGCGCGTTCCCTCCGGTGAGCCGGTGGTTCCCCCGCAACCTGCGGCCCGCCCCGGAGGTTCCTGGTGCGAGTCTGTGACGCCGCGGTGACGTGAGAACCGCCGGCGGGCGGAGAGACTCGAACATACGCGTACGACCGTGTGGTGCCGCCGGATCGGCGAGAACCGGTGGCGGGCAGAGGGCGGCCTCGCGCCCGCCGGCCGGCCACGCACCCGAGTGAGGAAGCCGATGTCTCAAGTCAGCCGCGAGAAGCAGCGGGAAGAGCAGCGCGCCACGCATGCGGCGGCACCCTCGGCAGCGCCGGTCGCCGTCCACGTACCGGCGCACGGCGGGTGCGCGACGGTCGACGGTGCACCGGTCCGCACGGCGCCCGGCGAGGGGATCCAGCAGGCCGTCCTCAACCACCTGCGGCGCCTCGCCCTGGCGGCCGGCCGTCCCGTCCTCGCCACGATCACCGACGAACGCAGCGGCTACGCCGTACCGCTCCGCGTCCACGGCGACGGTTCCAGCTCCCTGACGGCGGAACCCTCACCCATGCCACCGGCGGGGGAGGCGGTGCCGCCCGCGCGGCCGCCGGCCCCCGAGGCGGAGGCGGTCCGGGGCGTGCCCTACGGGACGGCGGCGGCGCCTAAGGGGGAGTTCGGCCCGCCCCCGGCGATGCACCCCGGACCCGCGCACACGGCCCACCCGGCCGGAGCGGCGTCCACCCACGCCGCCTACCGCACCCCGTCCGCCCTGCCCTCGGCCCCGTCCGCGCAACCTGCCTCCCCGAGCGGTCCCGCCCCCGCGTCCGTCGCCCCTGTCGCGCCTTCCGGCACGCCCTCCGTGCCTGTCACGCGCCCCGTGCCCGCGTCCGTCGCCGCGCCCTCCGCGCCCGCGCCCGCCGCCCTGCCGTCGGCGCCCGTCACGCACCCCGTGTCAGCAGCCGCATCGGCGCCCGCCCCCGTGCCCGTCGCCCCGGCGTCCCGCAGCGCGGCCGTTCCCGGTTCCGCGGCCGGGCGTGGTGCCAGTGCGGACGCGGTGTCCGGGCCCACCCCGGCCCGCGGGTTCGACGCCGTCGCCGAGGCGGTGCTCGGGGACGATCCGCGGACCCTGGTGGGCGAAGAGGGCCACGCGCTGCTCGCCGAGCCGACGGCGCGGATCAGCGAGGCGGTGAAGGAGGGGCGGATCGAGACGGCGGCAGCCCTGGCCGAGCGGACCGTCACGGAGGCGTCCGCCGCGCTCGGCCCGGAACACCCCGAGGTGCTGGCCCTGCGCGAACTCAGCGCGTACGTCGCCTACCTGGCCGGCGACCCGGTCCGGGCGTTCCGGCTCTCGCTCGGCCTCGCCCGCGTCCGCCGGCGGCTGCGGGACGCGGAGGGCTCCTACGGCGACGTCCAGAGCGCGGCCACCGCCTGGCGCGCCGTCCGGGACCCGGAGGAGGGCCTGCGGCTCGGCCGCGACCTGATCGGCCTGTGGTCCGACCTCGCAGCCGAGGACGGCCCCGCCGCCGAGGACGCGGAACGGCTGGCGTCCGCCCGGGCCCGGATGGGCCGCCTCGCCGAGCGGGCCGCCCGTACGGCGACGGGTTGACCCCGGCTTCCGGAACCGGTCCGGCCCTCCCCGGCGGGACCCTGCGCCGCAGGCCGGCCCGGCGCGGACGCTCGGGTTCCGGCAGGCGTCAGGCCACGCAGAACTCGTTGCCCTCCGGGTCCGCCATGAGCACCCACTCCCCGGCCGGTTCCCGGACATGGCGCAGCACGCTCGCGCCGAGCGCCTTCAGCCGCTCCACCTCCGCCTCGCGCCGGCCCTCGCCGGGATGCAGGTCGAGGTGGAGCCGGTTCTTGCCCGCCTTCGGCTCCGGCACCCGCTGGAACAGCAGCCGCCGCCCCAGCCCGGTGCCGCGCTCGGCGTCGTAGGGGTCGTCGGGGTGCCGTACGGCCATCAGGTCCCGGAAGGCCGGGCGGCCGTGGAACTCGACGGTGGCCTCGCCCGGCAGCGCGCCCGCCTCCAGCAGCCGCTCGACGAAGGCGCTGTTGTCCTCGACCTCGTAGTGCAGCGCGCCGGCCCAGAAGTCGGCCTGCGTGTGCGGGTCGGCGGCGTCGACGACGAGTTTCCAGTGCAGCGGCGTGGCCGCGGACGGCTGTGTCATGGAGCCACTTGTAGTGGGTGCGCGGACGCGTGGGCAACGGACATGCCGGAACGCCGAGCGCGCCCCCGCACGGTGCGGGGGGCGCGCTCGGGGACGCGGGCGTGCGACCCCCGTCAGACGTCCACCGGGTCCGGGGCCGCCACGGGCGCGGTCCGGGGTGCGCCGACCCGCGCGCGCTGGACCGCCGCCCTGCGCGCCGCGCGCAGCCCGTCCCACGTCAGCAGCGTCAGCGCCAGCCACACCAGCGCGAACCCCGCCCAGCGCTCCAGGGGCATCGACTCGTGGAAGTACAGGATGCCGAGCAGGAACTGGAAGACCGGGGCGAGGTACTGGAGCAGGCCCAGCGTCGACAGGGGCACCCGGATCGCGGCCGCGCCGAAGCAGACCAGCGGCAGCGCGGTGACGACACCGGTGGAGGCCAGCAGGACGGCGTGCCCGGCGCCCTCGGCCGCGAAGGTAGAGCGGCCCTGCGCGGACAGCCACAGCAGATAGCCGAGCGCCGGCAGGAACTGGATCGCGGTCTCGGCGGCCAGCGACTCCACGCCGCCCAGGTTGACCTTCTTCTTGACCAGGCCGTACGTGGCGAAGGAGAAGGCCAGGCAGAGGGAGATCCACGGCGGGCGGCCGTAGCCGACGGTCAGCACGACGACGGCGGCGAGTCCGACGCCCACCGCCGCCCACTGCACGGGCCGCAGCCGCTCCTTCAGCAGCAGCACGCCCATCGCGATGGTGACCAGCGGGTTGATGAAGTAGCCGAGGGACGCCTCGACGACGTGCCCGCTGTTGACGGCCCAGATGTACACGCCCCAGTTGACCGTGATCACCGCGGCCGCGACGACGATGAGGCCGAGCCGGCGCGGCTGCCGCAGCAGCTCGCCCGCCCAGGCCCAGCGCCGCACGAAGAGCAGGGCGACGACGACGAAACCGAGGGACCACACCATCCGGTGGGCGAGGATCTCCGCCGCCCCGGCGGGCTTCAGGAGCGGCCAGAACAGGGGCACCAGGCCCCACATCCCGTAGGCCGCGATGCCGTTCAGCAGTCCTGTCCGCCGCTCGCCCGGCGACTTCTCGGTCACGGGTCCCTCCTTCATGCCCGGCTGCGTACGTGCAGCACGCACGAAGGTAACGCCGGACGGCCCCGCCTGTCATGTCCGTATCGCCATACGGTCATGACGGGCGACGCTCCTGCGGTCACGACGGACGCGGACTCCGCCCCTCGCCCCGCCCCGGCGACCGGGGTCAGCCCTTCAGGGCGACGGCGATCGCCTCGGCGAGCGGCGTGGCCGGGCGGCCGGTCAGACGGGTCAGGTCCCCGCTGGTGACGACCAGCTCGCCCTTCGCGATCGACGCGTCCACGCCCGCCAGGACGGCGGCGAGCGGCCCCGGCAGCCCGGCGCCGGCCAGGATGCCCTGGTACTCCTCGACGGAGACCGGGCGGTAGGCGATGTCCCTGCCGGTCTGCCGGCTCAGCTCGGCGGCGAAGTCGGCGAAGCTCCACGCCTCGTCCCCGCCCAGCTCGTATGTGGCGTTCTCGTGGCCCTCGCCGGTCAGCACCGCCACCGCGGCGGCCGCGTAGTCGGCGCGCGCGGCGGAGGAGACCCGGCCGTCGCCCGCCGCCTGCACGACGGCGCCGTGCTCCAGCACGGGGGCGAGCTGCTCGGTGTAGTTCTCGTGGTACCAGCCGTTGCGCAGCAGCGTGTACGGCAGACCCGAGGCCAGCAGAGCCTGCTCGGTGCCGCGGTGGTCGTCGGCGAGCGCGGCCCGCAGGGTGCCGGGGGCGCTGGTGTAGGCGAGCAGGGCGACACCGGCCGCCCCGGCGGCGTCGATGACGACCTTGTGCTGCTGGACGCGGTCCTTGTCGACCTCGCTGCCGGAGACGAGCAGGACCTTGTCACCGGCCGAGAACAGGCCGTCGAAGGTCTCGGGGGCGTTGTAGTCGGCGACCGCGAGGCGCACACCGCGCCCGGCCAGGTCGGCGGCCTTCTCCGGGGTGCGGACGACGGCCGTGACCTGGTCGGCCGGGACCTTCTCCAGCAGCTGTTCCACGACGAGGCGGCCGAGGTGCCCGGTGGCGCCGGTGACGACGATGCTCATGACGGATCTCCTTGTGGGGTGTCTGCCACTAACTCTAGGAGAGGCGCTAACCATGCGAAAGTACCCACTTCAAAGTAAGGTACTGGCATGACGGTAAGTGCTGAGCGGGTCACGAAGGACGCCGGGAGCGTGCGGAACGGGGCCGCCGGCGCGGCACCGTGCCCGCACCGGCTGGTGCTGGAACACGTCACCAGCCGGTGGGGGGTGCTGGTGCTGACCGAGCTGCTGGAGCGGTCCTACCGGTTCGGCGAGCTGCGGCGGGCCATCGGCCGGGTGGGCCGCATCAGCGAGAAGATGCTCACCCAGACGCTGCAGACCCTGGAGCGGGACGGCCTGGCCCACCGGGACGCCAAGCCGGTGATCCCGCCGCGCGTCGATTACTCCCTGACCGAGCTGGGCCGTGAGGCCGCCGAGCAGGTGAGGGCGCTCACGCTGTGGACCCAGGACCGCTTGGCGGACGTGGAGCAGGCCCGCCTGGCGTACGACGAGGCCCGGGCGCGCACCGCCCGGGCCTCGTGAGTCCTGCGAAGACGCCGTTCCGCTCAGCCGGCGACGGTCCAGGTGTCGTTGCCGGTGAGGAGGGCGGCGAGGTCGCCCTTGCCGTGGTGTTCGACGGCGGTGTCGAGCTGGTCGGCCA
>NZ_JBEYXZ010000021.1:0-120245 GCF_040645305.1 Streptomyces sp. NPDC046831
CATTCCTGGGTATCCCTGCGCCGTCCGCTCGTGATCGGCCCCGCCCCTGCGTCCCGTTTCCGGCCGTGGGCGGCTGCGGGCGCGTGCCATGGCGCCATTCCTGGGTATCCCTGCGCCGTCCGCTCGTGATCGGCCCCGCCCCTGCGTCCCCTTCCGGCCGTGGGCGGCTGCGGGCGCGTGCCATGGCGCCATTCCTGGGTATCCCTGCGCCGTCCGCTCGTGATCGGCCCCGCCCCTGCGTCCCGTTTCCGGCCGTGGGCGGCTGCGGGCGTGTGTGGAGCCGTCTTTGTGGCTTCGCTTGTGGCCTCCGGTTGCGGTTTGCGGGGCCGGGGGTGGTGTTCTTACTGGCAGCCGCAGGTCGACAGGGCTGTGGCTGTGCGGTCCAGGGCCGACTGGGCCGCGGACGGGTCGGTCGTGCCGTCGGTGAGGAAGGCGAAGGCCAGGAGGCGGCCGTCGCGGTCGACGACCGTGCCCGCCAGGGTGTTGACGCCCGTCAGGGTGCCGGTCTTCGCCCGTACGAGGCCCGCCGCGCCGTCCGCGTAGCGGCCGCTGAGGGTGCCGGTGAAGCCGGCGACCGGGAGGCCGGTGAGGGCGGGGCGGAGGTCGGGGGAGGCCGGATCGGCGGCCTTGGTCAGCAGGGACGTGAGGAGGTCCGCGCTGAGTCTGTCGGTGCGGTCCAGGCCGCTGCCGTCGTGGAAGGCGGCGCCGGCGACCGGGAGGCCGAGCTTCTTCAGCTGGGCGGCGATCGCCGCGGCGCCGCCCGCGAAGTCCGCCCGTCCGCCCGTTCCCAGGGCCGTCTGGCGGGCCAGGGCCTCGGCGATGTCGTTGTCGCTGTGGGTGAGCATGCGCTCGACCAGGGCCGACAGCGGGGGTGAGGAGACGGTCGCGAGGGTCTGCGCGCGGCGCGTGGCCTTGGAGGGGCCGGGGGCCGTGGCCGTGACGCCGTGGCTCTTCAGGAGGTCCGCGAAGGCGCGGGCCGTGGCGGCGGCCGGGTCCGCCGCCCGGGGGGCCGGGCCGCTCGTGGAGGCGTCGGTGCGGGCCTCGTCGGTCATCAGGGCGGTGACCGGGGCGAGGTTCTCGTTGACGCCGATCGGGTGAAGTTCGGGGCCGGCGTAGAGGGCCGTGTCGTAGGAGAGCGTGACCTTGGTCAGCCCGCGTTTGCGCAGGGCGGCGGCCGTGTCGTCGGCGAGGGTGCGCAGGCTGGCCCAGCCGCCGGCGTCCGGGCGGGCGGTGAGGGTGGGGTCCCCGCCGCCGACCAGGACCAGTTCCCGGGTGTCGGGCTCCAGGGCGGCGCGGGTGGTGAGGCGGTGGTCGGCGCCGAGGGCGGAGAGCGCCGCGACGGCGGTGGCGATCTTCGTGGTGGAGGCGGGAGTGAGCGTGTCGCCGGCGTCCCGGCCGTACACACGGCGGCCGCTGGCGACGTCGACGACCGCGGCCGAGCGGCGGGTGCCGAGCGCGGAGACGTCCAGGAGCGGGTCCAGGACATCGGCGAGGGCCGGTCCGGTGGGCGCCGTGCCGGCGGTGCCGCCGACGCCCGCCAGGACGGTCGCGGCGCTCGGCGCCGGGCGCGGGGTGTCCGCCGTCACGGAGCCGTCGCCGTGATCTGTGCCACCCGTGCGCCCCAGGGCGGCCGCCCGCTCGCGCTCGGCCGTACGCTGGCCGGAGGAGTCCCAGGGGCCGGCGGCGGTCACCACGGCGGCGGCGAGCGCCAGCCCGGCCGTGGCGGCGCCGGCGGTGTACTGCCAGGTCCTCGGTACCCGCGTGAGCCGTACGACCCGCGCGGCCCGGGCGAGACGCGGCCGTGCGGCGCGCCCGAGACGCGCCAAGCGCGGTCTCGCGGCCCGCCAGACCCTCAGCTCCGGCACGACCACCAGCCCCTTTCGCGATCACACACGTGCGTGAGGGACACTTAACCACCAGAACTATGTGCTGATCATGGAGGAGCCACCGGTGGAGTTCGACGTCACGATCGAGATCCCGAAGGGTTCGCGGAACAAGTACGAGGTGGACCACGAGACCGGTCGTATCCGCCTGGACCGCCGACTCTTCACCTCGACCAGCTACCCGGCGGACTACGGCTTCGTCGAGAACACCCTCGGCGAGGACGGCGACCCGCTGGACGCCCTGGTCATCCTGGACGAGCCGACGTTCCCCGGCTGCCTCATCAAGTGCCGCACCATCGGCATGTTCCGCATGACGGACGAGGCCGGCGGCGACGACAAGCTGCTGTGCGTGCCCGCGTCCGACCCGCGCGTGGAGCACCTGCGGGACATCCACCACGTGTCGGAGTTCGACCGCCTGGAGATCCAGCACTTCTTCGAGGTCTACAAGGACCTCGAGCCCGGCAAGTCGGTGGAGGGCGCCAACTGGGTCGGCCGCTCCGACGCCGAGGCCGAGATCGAGCGGTCCATCAAGCGGTTCCAGGAGCACGGCGGTCACTGACCGCTTGTGGGGCCGGTGCTCAGGCCGGATCCCCCGCGGGCCGCGCGACCTCTGCCGGGGTGGCGCGGCCCGTCCGCGTGTCGGCGCGCATACTGAGAGTTACGAAAGGTGTCGTTCAGGGAGCGTTGCTCAGTGACGGATGCGGAGGACCGCAAGCCGCAGTCGGACGAGGTACGGAGCACGTTCAGGGCGCCCGTGGCCGTGTCGACGGGCCCGGTGGGCGACAGCGAGTCGTCCACGACCTCGGAGTTCGCGATCCCGCGGGGCCTGGCCGTGTCCAGGGGCGGGAGCGAGTCGGAGACCACGTCGGAGTTCGCCGTCCCGGCGGGGCTCGGCGTGCCGCACCAGGCCCAGGGCGCGGAACCCGAGGGTTCCGCCTTCAGCCTGCCGAGGACCTACACCTCGCGCCAGGCCCCGCCCGCCTTCACCCCGCCCAACGGCATCCCCCTGGTCAGCCTGACCAAGGACGTGCCCTGGCAGGACCGGATGCGCACGATGCTGCGCATGTCGGTGACGGAGCGGCCGGCGCCCGAGCCGCCGCCGAAGAGCGAGGAGGGCGGCCCCGCCGTCCCCCGCGTGCTCGACCTCACCCTGCGTATCGGCGAGCTGCTGCTCGCCGGTGGTGAGGGCGCCGAGGACGTGGAGGCGGCGATGTTCGCGGTCTGCCGGTCCTACGGACTGGACCGCTGCGAGCCGAACGTCACCTTCACCCTGCTGTCGATCTCGTACCAGCCGTCCCTCGTCGACGACCCCGTCTCGGCGTCGCGGACGGTGCGGCGCCGGGGCACCGACTACACGCGGCTGTCGGCCGTCTTCCGGCTCGTCGACGACCTGAGCGACCCGGAGACCCATCTCTCCCTCGAGGAGGCCTACCGGAGGCTCGCGGAGATCCGCCGCAACCGGCACCCCTATCCCGGCTGGGCACTGACCGCGGCCGCCGGACTGCTCGCCGGCGCGGCGTCCGTGCTCGTCGGCGGTGGCCTGCTGGTCTTCGTCGCGGCCGCGCTCGGCGCGATGCTCGGCGACCGGCTGGCGTGGCTGTGCGCGGGACGCGGGCTGCCGGAGTTCTACCAGTTCACGGTCGCCGCGATGCCGCCGGCCGCGCTGGGCGTGGCGCTCACCGTCGCGAACGTCGACGTGAACGCCTCCGCGGTGATCACCGGTGGGCTGTTCGCGCTGCTGCCGGGACGGGCCCTGGTGGCCGGCGTGCAGGACGGGCTGACGGGCTTCTACATCACCGCCTCCGCGCGCCTGCTGGAGGTCATGTACTTCTTCGTCGGCATCGTCACCGGCGTGCTGGTGGTGCTGTACTTCGGCGTGAAGCTCGGCGCGGAGCTCAACCCGGACGCGGCGCTGGGCATCAGCGAACGGCCGCTGCTGCAGATCTGCGCGTCGATGCTGCTGTCGCTGACGTTCGCGGTGCTGCTCCAGCAGGAGCGCTCCACCGTGCTCGCGGTGACGCTGAACGGCGGCGTCGCGTGGTCGGTGTACGGCGCGATGCACTACGCCGGCGGCCTCTCGCCGGTCGCCTCCACCGCGGTCGCCGCGGGGCTGGTCGGACTGTTCGGGCAGCTGCTGTCCCGCTACCGGTTCGCGTCCGCGCTGCCGTACACCACGGCCGCGATCGGGCCGCTGCTGCCGGGTTCCGCGACCTACTTCGGTCTGCTGTCCATCGCGCAGAACAACATCGACAAGGGGCTGGTCTCCCTGGCGAAGGCGGTGTCGCTCGCCATGGCCATCGCGATCGGGGTGAACCTGGGATCGGAGATCTCGCGGCTGTTCCTGCGGATCGGGTCCCTGCAGAAGCGCCGGGCCGCCAAGCGGACCCGCGGCTTCTGATGCGGCGGGGCGCGCCGCCGCCCGCTCACGGGGCCCGGTAGTAGCCCTGGCCGTGCGGGTACTGGCGCGGGTCCTGCTCCTGCTGCGGGTACTGCTGCGGGTCCGTCGGGTGGGGGTACTGCTGCGGGTCCTGCTGGTACTGGCCGCCGTACTCCTCCGGGCTGCCGTACGGGCCGCCGCCGTACGGGCCCCCGTCCTGCGGCTGCTGGGGGTGCTGGTGCCGCGGGTGCTGCGGCTCCTGCGGGTGCTGCCGGCCGCCGTAGTACTGCTGGTCGTAGCCGTACTGCGGGTGCTGCTGGTGCTGCTGCGGGTACCGGTCGTCGCCGTAGGCCCGGTCCTGGCCCTGGTGGGGCTGGTCCTGGTAGGCCGGCTCGATCCGCCGCAGCCGGGTCGTGGCGTCGTCCAGGACGGGCTGCTGGTGCTGCGCGGGCCGCTGCCGGTCCGGGGCCGGGCCCTCCCCCGGGTTCTTCTTCGCCTTGGACCGGGCCCGCCAGAACTCGATGATGATCGGGACCACCGAGACGAGGACGATCAGGATGAGGATCGCCTCGATGTTGTTCTTCACGAGGGCGATGTTGCCGAGCCAGGAGCCCAGCAGGGTGACGCCCGCGCCCCACAGCACGCCGCCGAGGATGTTGAAGGTCAGGAACGAGCGGTACCGCATGCCGCTGACGCCCGCGATGATCGGCGTGAACGTGCGCACGATGGGCACGAAGCGGGCCAGCACCAGGGACTTGGGGCCGTACTTCTCGAAGAACTCGTGCGCCTTGGTGACGTTCTCCTGCTTGAACAGGCGCGAGTCGGGGCGGCTGAAGAGGGACGGGCCGACCTTCTTGCCGAACATGTAGCCCGCCTGGTCGCCGAGGATCGCGGCCGCGCAGATCAGGGCGATCGCGCCCCACAGCGGGAAGTCGAGCTGGTTGGACGTGATCAGCAGCCCGCAGGTGAACAGCAGGGAGTCACCCGGCAGGAAGAACCCGATGAGCAGACCGGACTCGGCGAAGACGATGAGGAGCAGGCCCCAGAGGCCGAAGGTGTCCAAGAGGTAGTTCGGATCGAGCCAGCTCGGGCCGAGGGCAAGCGTCGTCACGGTTCCGGGCTCCTGAGGGGTGGGAAGGTACGGCGGCGGGTTCACTTCCGGTGCTGCCGCCCAAAGCTATCAACGCCTCGTGACCACCCCGGGTTCCACGGGGCCGGCCGGACGCCCGGCGGGCCCCCGTGGGGGCCGGCCCGGCCGGACGCCGTGCCGGCCCGGGCCCTCAGGAGTGCCGTGCGGCGTTCGCGAGGATCGCCTCCCTCAGGTGCTCGGCGAGCCCCGGCCGCAGCGCGTCGTAGTACGCCTTGAAGCGCTCGTCGGCGACGTACATCTCCGCCAGGCCCTGGTGCAGCTCGTAGGAGCAGTCGTAGAACCACGCGCGGATGTGCTGCCGGTGCTCCTCGGCCAGGTCCATGGCCGCCTCCCCGGCCGGCGGCTCCCCGGCGTCCACCAGGGCGCCGTAGCGCTCGCCCCAGGCGTCGGCCTCGGCCCGCATCCGCTTCCAGTCGTCCTTGGTGTACCGGGCGGCCCGGCGCTGCGACTCGGCGTACTGCGCCGTGCCGCCCCAGCGCTGCTCGGCCTCCTCCGCGTACTGCTCGGGGTCCTGGTCGCCGAAGACCTCGAACCTCTCCTCCGGCGTGAGATCGATGCCCATCCTGCGTGCCTCCATGGCGTGCTCCACGGCCGCGGCCATCCTCTGCAGCCTCTCGATCCGGGCGGTCAGCAGCTCGTGCCGGCGGCGCAGGTGCGCGCGCGGGTCCGCATGGGGATCGTCGAGGAGGACCGCGACCTCCTCGAGCGGGAAGCCGAGCTCCCGGTAGAACAGGATCCGCTGCAGCCGGTCGAGGTCGGCGTCGCCGTAGCGCCGGTGACCCGCGTGGCTGCGTCCGCTCGGGACGAGCAGGCCGATGTCGTCGTAGTGGTGCAGCGTGCGCACCGTGACCCCGGCGAAGGCGGCGACCTCTCCCACGGAGTAGCCCACTTCCGCTCCCTTCTTCTCGTGCGCTCCCCAGGCTGCCGCCTCACGCCGCGTGAGGTGCAAGCACACGGCCCCGCCGCGTCCGGGCGGAGATCCTTCCGGATGTTGTGTCGCTTTTATCCGCTTATCGTGAGCCCGTGGCCCAGGACACCGCAGAGCCGACCAGCGGCGCTCCTGTCCGAGGTGGGCGAGCCGGCCGCCCGCCCCGACGGCTGGTCGGCGGGGCAGTTCGCGACGATGGCGGTGGTCAAGCTCGCCGCGCTGGTCGTCGCCGCGTCCTGCGGCTTCCGCGACGGGCGGATCTTCCCGGCCGTCTTCGTCGGCGCCGCCCTCGGCCTGTGCGCGCACCGCGCGTGCCCGCGGTGCAGCCGGCTGCGGGAGTGCCGGCGGGCGTGCCGGGGATGCTGCCGGCCGTCACCCGGCAGGGCTGGATCAGCCTCCTCACGGCCGTCGTCCTGGTGTCCTCGCCGACGGGCCTCACCCTGCTCCGCGCGGCCACGCTCCCGGCCTGGCTGCCGGTGACCGGCGGCCGCGGACGCGACTGCGGAAGGACGGTACGGCGATGCGCTGACGGCTCGGCAGCCCCCGACCCTTCACCTGCCCCGCACTCCCGCCCCTTCAGGGACCCCTCGGGCACCCCGCTACCCCCCACCCCGTCAGGCACCCGCCCCGGAACCTCCAGGAGGCCCCCATGCCACTCCACGAAGGCCGCCGCACGCCCGACGAGCCCCCGCGGTCCGTCAACCCCTTCTACGCCGAGGCGAACCCGGTCGGCACCATGACCGAGGCCCCGCCCAAGGACCGGCTGCCGGACGCCCCGCTGGCGCCCACCACGGCGTACCAGCTGGTGCACGACGAACTCATGCTGGACGGCAACGCCCGGCTGAACCTGGCCACGTTCGTCACCACGTGGATGGAACCGCAGGCCGGGCAGCTCATGGGAGAGTGCCGCGACAAGAACATGATCGACAAGGACGAGTACCCGCGCACCGCCGAACTGGAGCGGCGCTGCGTGTCGATGCTCGCCGACCTGTGGAACACGCCGGACCAGGCCGCCGCCGTGGGCTGCTCCACGACGGGCTCGAGCGAGGCCTGCATGCTCGCCGGGATGGCGCTCAAGCGGCGGTGGGCGCGGCGCAACTCCGACCGGTATCCCAGCCGGGACGCCCGCCCCAACCTGGTCATGGGCATCAACGTCCAGGTCTGCTGGGAGAAGTTCTGCAACTTCTGGGAGGTGGAGGCCCGCCAGGTTCCCATGGAGGGCGAGCGGTACCACCTCGACCCGCAGGCCGCCGCCGAGCTGTGCGACGAGAACACCATCGGGGCCGTCGCCGTCCTCGGCTCCACCTTCGACGGCTCCTACGAGCCGGTCGCGGACCTGTGCGCGGCCCTGGACGCCCTGCAGGAGCGGACGGGCCTCGACGTCCCGGTGCACGTGGACGGGGCCTCCGGCGCCATGATCGCCCCCTTCCTCGACGAGGACCTGGTGTGGGACTTCCGCCTGCCGCGCGTGGCCTCGATCAACACCTCGGGGCACAAGTACGGCCTGGTCTACCCGGGCGTCGGCTGGGCCCTGTGGCGCGATCACGAGGCCCTGCCCGAGGAGCTCGTCTCCCGCGTCAACTACCTCGGCGGCGACATGCCGACCTTCGCGCTCAACTTCTCCCGGCCGGGCTCCCAGGTCGTCGCGCAGTACTACACCTTCCTGCGGCTGGGCCGCGAGGGCTACCGGCTGGTGCAGCAGTCCACCCGTAACGTGGCCCGGACAGTGGCCGGCCGGATCGGGGCTCTGGGCGACTTCCGCCTGCTCACCCGGGGCGACGAGCTGCCGGTTTTCGCCTTCACCACGGCGCCGGACGTTCAGGCGTTCGACGTGTTCGACGTCTCCCGGCGGCTGCGGGAGAGCGGCTGGCTCGTGCCTGCCTACACCTTCCCGCCCAAGCGCGAGGACCTGGCGGTGCTGCGGGTGGTGTGCCGCAACGGCTTCTCGACCGACCTCGCCGACCTGTTCCTGGAGGACCTGGAGCGGCTGCTGCCCGAACTGCGACGGCAGCCGTACCCGCTGACGCGGGACCGGCAGGCGGCGACCGGCTTCCATCACTGACGGCCGCCGTGCGGTCCGGCCGCCCGCCGGTCCGCCGCCACCGGTACAGGCCAGTGGAGGGCCGGCGCCGAGCCGTCGGGTCGTACGAGGGCGCCGGGCGGGGGCAGGAGCTGGTGCGGCAGCCGGGCGCCCGCCCGGCGTGCTCCTCCGCCGCCGGTCCCGGACGCGCCGTCCGGGACCTGCCCGCCCCGCCCGGCGGCCGTCCGGTCAGGCCCCGGACGTGCCGCCCTGCTCCATCGCCACCAGCTCGAACGCCGTCCTGCCGTCCAGCGACTCGCGGATGATGTCGGCATGGCCCGCGTGCCGGGCCGTCTCGCGGATCAGGTGGAGCACCAGCCAGCGCAGGGAGACCCGCTCGTCCGGCGGGAACCACGGGTCGTTCGGCAGCGCGAACGTGTCGTCGAGACTCGGGGCCGAGCGGATGAAGTCCTCCGTCGCGGCGGCGACCTTCTCCCAGTACGCCAGGTGCGCCTCCACCGTCTCGTCGTCGAGGAGGACGAAGCTCTGGTGCCAGTTCGACTCGTCCCGCCCGGCCGCCGGCGCCTGCCCCCTGGCCCGGGCCAGCCAGCCCTCTTCCGTCTCGGCCAGGTGCTTGACCAGGCCGCCCAGGGACAGCTCACTGGCACAGGGGCGGGAGCGGACCTGCTCCTCGGTCAGTCCGAGCACCGCGCGCCGCACACCGCCGCGCTGCTCCGCGAGGAAGGACAGCAGCGCTCCCCGCTCGTCGCCCCGCGCCTCGGCTCGCACGTGCATGACCATGACCGGCCGCCTTTCGCTCGTCGGATCCGCCGGCGGAGGCCTGCCCTCCGCCCGCCACCGACGACGCTACGGACCCTTGCGGTCAGGTGCTGTCCGCAAGGGCCCGGCGTCCACCCCTACGGGGGGACTCAGAACGGGAACCGGCTGCGTCCGTGCTGCACGGAGATCCACTTGACGGTGGTGAAGGCGTCCACGGTCTCCTCACCGTTCAGCCGGCCGACGCCGGAGTGCTTTTCACCGCCGAAGGGGACGAGCGGCTCGTCGTGGACGGTGCCGTCGTTCACGTGGAACATGCCGGTGTCGATCCGCTGGGCGAAGCGCACGCCGCGCTCCACGTCACCGGTGTGGACCGCGCCGCTCAGGCCGTACGGGGTGTCGTTGACGATCCGCACCGCCTCCTCCTCGCCGTCGAACGGGACGAGGAAGGCGACCGGGCCGAAGACCTCCTGCCGGAGCAGCGCCGAGTCGGCGGGGACGTCCGTCAGCACGGACGGCTCGACCAGGTTGTCGGTGGCCGTCCCGCGTACCAGGGCGGTCGCCCCCTCGGCGACGGCCTGCTCCACGACGGCCGTCAGGGCGTCCGCCTGCGAGGAGTTGATCACCGGGCCGATGACGGTCTCCGGGTCGCGCGGGTCGCCGACCTTCAGCGACCTGACCTTGGCGACGAACTTCTCGGTGAACTCCCCGGCCACCGAGCGGTCCACCAGGATGCGGTTGGCGGCCATGCAGACCTGGCCCTGGTGCACGTACCGGCTGAAGACGGCGGCGTCCACCGCGTAGTCGAGGTCGGCGTCGTCGAGGACCACCAGGGCGCTGTTGCCGCCGAGCTCGAGCACCGAGCGCTTGAAGTGGGAGGCGCAGACGGTGGCGACGTGCCGGCCGACCTGGTCGGAGCCGGTGAAGGAGATGACCTTGGGGACGGGGTGTTCGAGGAAGGCGTCACCGATCTCCGCTATGTCGGTGATGACGACGTTGAGCAGGCCGCCGGGCAGACCCGCGTCCTCGAAGATCTTCGCCACCAGGGAGCCACCCGTGATCGGGGTGTTCTGGTGCGGCTTGAGCACCACGCCGTTGCCGACGGCGAGAGCCGGCGCGACCGACTTGACCGACAGCAGGAAGGGGAAGTTGAAGGGGCTGATCACGCCGACGACACCGACGGGGACGCGGTAGACGCGGTTCTCCTTGCCGTCGGACGGGGACGGCAGGATCCGGCCCTCGGGGCGCAGCGCCAGGTGGACCGACTCGCGCAGGAACTCCTTGACGAGGTGGAGCTCGAACCCGGCCTTCGTGCGCGTGCCGCCCAGTTCGGCGATGATCACCTCGGCGATCTCCTGCTCGCGCTCCTCGACCAGGCGCAGCGCCTTCTCGAACACCGCGCGGCGGGCGTAGGGGTTCGTCGCCGCCCACTGCTTCTGCGCGCGGGCGGCGGCACGGTAGGCCTGATCCACCTCGTCGACCGTGGCTATCGTGATCGAGGCCAGCTTCTCGCCGTCGTACGGGTTGAAGTCGATGATGTCCCAGGACCCGCTGCCCGGGCGCCACTCGCCGTCGATGTACTGCTGGGCCAGGTCGGTGAAGTACGACGACATGTGATCCTCAATCCCCCTGCCGCGAGGCGGGCGAAGCAGTCGGAGCAGACACCCGATCGACGCCCGATCGCTTCCTGGTCTGATGTGACGTCATCGTACGTCTGTTTGTGACCAGTTGAGGTGGCAGTCCGGCCATCGGCCGGACGCGGGCGGACACAGGAGACCAGGGGACGCCTCCCGTTCCGGCCGCGGCCGCTACGTCAGCTGCAGCAGCCCCCGCAGCAGGTCCCGGCTCCCGTCCGGCCCCGGGCTGTCCCGCTGCAGTTCCTTCAGCGCCTTCTCGTACTGGGCGACGTCCTCCCTCTTGTCCAGGTAGAGGGCGCTGGTGAGCTGCTCCAGGTAGACCACGTCCGACAGGTCGGACTCCGGGAAGCTGAGGATGGTGAAGGCGCCGGACTCCCCGGAGTGCCCGCCGAAGCTGAACGGCATGACCTGCAGCCGCACGTTGGGCCGCTCGGACATCTCGATCAGGTGCTGGAACTGGCCGCGCATGACCTCGCGGTCACCGTAGGGCCGGCGCAGGGCGGCCTCGTCGAGGACGATGTGGAAGTCGGGCGCGTTCTCGGCGACGAGGTACTTCTGCCGCTCCAGGCGCAGCGCCACGCGCCGCTCCACGTCGGCCTCGCTCGCGCCCTGCATGCCGCGCCTGACCACCGCGCGGGCGTACTCCTCGGTCTGCAGCAGGCCGTGGACGAACTGCACCTCGTAGGCGCGGATCAGGGAGGCGGCGCCCTCCAGCCCCACGTAGGTGGGGAACCAGCTGGGCAGGACGTCGGAGTAACTGTGCCACCAGCCCGCGACGTTGGCCTCCTTGGCAAGGGACAGCAGAGAGGTCCGCTCCGCCTCGTCCGTGATGCCGTACAGCGTCAACAGGTCTTCCACGTCTCTCGTCTTGAAGCTCACCCGGCCCAGCTCCATCCGGCTGATCTTCGACTCCGAGGCGCGGATCGAGTAGCCCGCCGCCTCGCGTGTGATCCCCCGGGCCTCGCGCAGCCGCCTGAGTTGCGAGCCGAGCAGCATGCGCCGCACCACCGATCCGGGCTCTCCCGCGCTCACGTTCGCCAGCCTCCCCAAGTTTCAGACGCCGCAGTCTGCCACTAAAACACTTCAAGCTGTACTCGCGCGATTACGGAGACGGAAAGAGATCGAAGGAAGCGACACAGGTCTGGACAAGGGAACCGCAAGCGGAGGGCCAGAAGATGGCAGAAAAAATGGCCAGTAAGCGGTACGGGACCGTCCAATTCGGTCGCGTGCACGTGCATCTGCCCTTGCATCTGCTGTACGCATCCGAAACCATGGGGCCGCGCCACCGCTGCATCGCTACGACCGCGGATTACCGGGAGTGCCTCGCATGGGGACGAATGGATCGACCATGCTCGAGCCGTTACGGCAGGGCCCTCCGCCGCTGGACCCCGCGGCCGTGTCCAACGCCGCCTCCTGTGCCCTGCCGGCCCGCTACGAGGCGGTGGGCGAGGCCCGGCGGTTCACGCGCGGCGCACTCGAGCACTGGGAGACGGGCGACCGTTTCGACGACATCTGCCTCGTCGTCTCCGAACTGGTCACCAACGCCCTGCGGCACGGCCTGCCCCTCGACCACCGGCAATCCGGGCACGAGGCCCACCGGTCCCCGTCGTACGACGCGACGGGGACCGCGCGCAACCGCGCAGAGGACCCGCCGGTGCGGCTGCACCTGATGCGGTGCGCCGGACGTGTGGTGTGCGCGGTGCGGGACCCCAGTCACGACACCCCGGTCGCCGGCGACACGGACGACTGCGCGGCGGAGTCCGGCCGCGGCCTGTTCCTCGTCGAGTCCTTCAGCGACAGCTGGGGCTGGCACCCGCTCGACGGAGCGGTGGGCGGCAAGGTCGTGTGGGCGCTGTTCCGGCTGGAGAACACCGGCTGAGGGAGCGCGAGTCCTGTCACGCCCTGGTTCTACGCGCGTCGCGGGCCGTCGCGGGCCGGTTACTTTCCGTCACCCGTCCTGCGCCGGCCGCGGCCCGTTCAGCCGACGACCAGGTGGTCGAACTCGCCGTCCTTGACGCCCAGCAGCATGGCCTCGATCTCGGCGCGCGTGTAGACGAGCGCGGGACCGTCCGGGAAGCGGGAGTTGCGCACGGCCACGTCCCCTCCCGGCAGGCGCGCGAACTCCACGCACGAGCCCTGCGAGTTGCTGTGCCGGCTCTTCTGCCAGGCCACTCCGCGCAGCCGCGTGGCCGCCATGCCGTTGTACACGTCGCACTCCCCGTACACGCCCTCAGCGTCGTGGTCCACAGGTCGCTCCCCGATGGTGCACTGGCTGGTGTGGCCATTGATGCATTGGTCAACTGACCCGGATCATAGCTCTGTTTCCCGTGCAGCTGCGTGAGCAAATGCACGTGCACGGGCGGTGGCCCCGTGGTTACGGCTGTGACGTCCGCCGTATCCGAAGTGCTCAGCGGCTGCCCTGAAAGCCGCAGGACATGCGGCGGCCGCCACGCGGCCACAACCGTGCCGCCCGTGGATCGCCCCGGATCGCGCCGGATCCCGCCGACCCAATCCTTCGCGCGTAAGAAAAGACGCGCGCCGGGGGTCCGGTGTTCCGTGATTCAGATAACGGTCCGGCGTGACGTCCCCCGCGACGGGACCGCTGTGCTCCGGGCCGACCCGCTGGTAGCTTGCTGCGGTCGTTCCGCCCGTCGGTCGACGGGCCGCGGCGCGGGCGCACCGGCCCGGTCCATCGGTCCATCGGTCCATCGGTCCATCGGTCCATCGGTCCATCGGTCCATCGGTCCATCGGTCCATCGGCTACAGCTTGGGAGCTACCAGTGACTTCGGCGACCCTCTCGCGCGCCGCCCGTACGGCGACGCGCCGGCGCGTGCGGATCGCGGCCGCGGCGGCCTTCCTGGCGGGCGCGCTCTCGCTGACCGCGTGCAGCGGCGGCGACGGCTCGGACGACGGCGCCGCCGCCTCCTCGACGGCTTCCGCCACCACGTCCCCGACGGCGACGGCCGGCACGGGTGACGGCCCGGGCGGCCCGTCGGCCGACGCGGGCGGTCTGGCGGGCAGTTGGCTCGCCACCACCGGGGGCAAGGCGGTGGTGCTGGTGGTCAACGGCAGCCAGGCCGGGCTCTTCACGACCGGGAAGACCGTGTGCAGCGGGACGGCGGGTGAGCAGTCCGGGCAGCGGACGATCCGCCTGAAGTGCAACAACGGGGACGAGGACCGCACGGCCGGCGTGGTCGACTCCGTCAACAAGACCACGCTGGAGGTCACTTGGCAGGGTGGTCTGGGCAAGGAGACGTACACGCGGTCGGAAGGCGGCACGCTGCCGCCCGGCCTGCCCACGGCAAGTCTCGGCTCCTGAATACCACTCAGGTTCGTTGAGGCCCGCCGAGGTCCTCTGAGCTCCGCTGAGCTTCGCACGGGGCGCGGGTCGCGGTTCTTGGCGGCGCCCGCGCGCCGCGTACGCCTCTTCCGCGCCCGGCCGCCCCTGCGTCCTGCGCGCCGTCCGCGCGGTTCGGCAACCGGGCGGCCGCCGAATACGTGATGATCCTTGAGCATCGTCACGACCCCAAGGAACCACCTCATGCGCGCCATTCCGCTCACCGTCACCGCGCTCGCCGCGGCCGTCCTCCTCACCGGCTGCGGCAGCGACGGCGGCAGCGACTCCGCCGACAAGAAGAACCACGACGACACGGCCTGCCGGCTCGGCGGTGTCTCGGTGCAGGTCGGCCCCGCCAACGCCGCGCCCGCCGCCGGGGACACCGGCGACGTGCCCGTCACGATCAGCAACCGCGGCGCCGAGTGCACGCTGGAGGGGTTCCCGGGGGTGACCCTGTCCGCTGGCGGCGCCTCCGCGACCGTGTCGGCGCAGCAGGCCGGTACGCCGCAGAAGCTGACGCTCGCCAAGGACGGCACGGCCTCCTTCACCCTCACCTACGTGCGCGGCGCGGAGGGCGACGCCAAGAGCCTCGGCGCCACGAAGCTGCGGCTTGCCCTGCCCGGCGCCACGGACTCGAAGAGCTTCCCCTGGTCCTACGGCCCGGTGCGGGGCAAGAAGGACGCCCACGACCCGGAGGCGTCCGTCACCGCCTTCCAGCAGGCCGGCGACTGACCTCCGACGGCCGGGCCGGGGCACCGGCGGGTTCCCGGAACCATCGGGTCGCGGAAGCGGCGGGTCGCGGAGGCGGTAGGTCGCGGAGCCATCGGGGTCGCCGCGCCGGCGCCCGCCCGGTCTCGGGCGCTCAGCGCAGCGGCGGGCGCGCCCTCAGCTGTGCCCGGTCCGCCGCCCGCGCCCCCTCGGTCCACCCCGCCTCGTCGCTCACTCCGCGCAGACGGGTGGTCGTCGTCTGCGGGAACATGCGGTCCAGCCGGTCGGTGACCGCGACGTCCCGGCTCGCCAGCACCGGGAGCAGGTCCTCGGTCACCTGGGTCCCGGCGGCGGCCGCCAGGCGGGTGCCGATGTGGTGGGCGTAGGCGGCCAGGAACGACTGGCGGAAGGGCTTGGTCCGTCTGCGGCCCCCGGCTTTCCCCCGCTCCCTCGCCCTCGCTCCGGCGGAGGGCGCCGCCACCGCCGCCTCCGCCCGCGTCATCGCGGTCGTGGCCTGGACGAGGAGCGAGGCGTAGAGCAGCTCGACCGCCTCCAGGTCGGATTCGAAGCCGACGACGGTGGAGAAACCGAGGGACTCGTTCCACACGGCACGGCAGTGGTTCGCCGTGGCGACGGCGTCCAGCAGCACCGCCTTGGCCTGCTCGTACGGCGGTTCGACGCCGATGCGACAGGCGCCCGGCGTGTCCGCTCCGGGCGCGTCCGCCGGCGCCCGGGCCGCGAGCAGGGCCTCGTCGATGCTGTGCCGGGCCATCAGTTCCTGGGCCTTCGCGCTGAGAGCCTCCGCCTCCTCCGGGAAGGCGGTCGCCTCCGCCTTGGCGAGCAGCGCACGGATGCGGGTCAGCATGCGGGACTCGGTCCGGGGACGCACCGCGGGGTTGCCGGACGGTTCGTCGAGCGGTTCGAGGGAGGGCAGCCGCAGCAGCAGGCGGTACAGCTCCAGGACGGCGGTGGCGTGGGAGAAGCGGTCGGCCGGGGCCGGCTCCCCGGCGGGCAGTTCGCCGAGCTGGGCCGCCCAGCGCCGGCCGCGCGGCCGGTCGTCCGGCGCCTGCGCCCGTATGAGGGCCGTCACCAGTCCCGCGTGGACCTCGCCCAGCTCCCGCCGCACGATCCGCACGACGTCGGCGGGCTGCCAGCCGCGCTGCCAGGCCGACGCGACGAACTCCCGCCCGCGCCGGGCCACTTCGTCGCCGGCCGCCGGGTCGGCCGCGAGCAGGGAGGCGCCGGTGTCGAGGGCGTCGTCGTCGGCGGCGTAGAGGGCGGCGCGGAAGGCGCGGTCGACGGCGCCGGGGTTGCTGGGCGTGCTCACCCGTCGATGGTGTCATGCCCGCGGGATCGTCTGTCCACAGGCTGTGGACAACGGGGGGGAGGGTGGCTTCACGGGGTGGGCGAGCCTGGGCCCGCGCGGAGCGTCGAGGGAACACACGGCTGAGCGTCCGCCAATTGTCAACTTCGGGTTGACGGCCGCCTGCCGTCAACCTACGGTTGACACATGTCGACGAACCCCGCCTTCACGTCAGCAGTCCGTCTCGACGACCTCATCGCCGCCATCAAGAAGGTCCACGCCGAACCCCTGGAGCAGCTCCAGGACGCGGTGATCGCCGCGGAGCACCTCGACGAGGTGGCCGACCACCTGATCGGCCACTTCGTGGACCAGGCGCGCCGGTCCGGAGCCTCCTGGACCGACATCGGCAAGAGCATGGGCGTCACCCGGCAGGCCGCCCAGAAGCGCTTCGTGCCGAAGGAATCGCTCGACCTCGACCCCAACCAGGGCTTCAGCCGCTTCACCCCGCGCGCCCGCAACACGGTCATGGCCGCCCACAACGCGGGCAAGTCCGCGGGCAACACGGAGGTCCTGCCCGAGCACCTCGTCCTGGGTCTGCTCGCCGAACCGGAGGGAATCGCCGCCAAGGCGATCGCCGACCAGGGCGTCACGCTCGACGCGGTCCGTGAAGCCGCGACCGCCGCCCTGCCGCCGGCCTCGGCAGAGGCCCCCGAGCTCCTCCCCTACGGCCCCGCCGCGAAGAAGGCCCTGGAGCTCACCTTCCGCGAGGCGCTCCGCCTCGGCCACAACTACGTCGGCACCGAGCACGTCCTGCTCGCGCTGCTGGAGCACGAGAACGGGCGGGGCGTCCTCAGCGGCCTCGGCATCGACAAGGCGCGGACCGAGGCGTACGTCGCTCGGGTCCTGGCGCTGCTGGTCGAGACCCGCCCGGAGGAGCAGCAGGGCGAGGGCGACCGCCCGGCCTGACGGCGACCGCCCGCCTGGCGAGGACCGCCCCCGGCCTGGCGGCGCCCGGGCCGGGCGGTGGCACCCGGGCGGCGTCCTCACCGAGCGCCCGGCGGACGCGCGGCGCACCCTTCGGGTCCGGCCCCATATCCATCCGGCCTGACCCCGCACCCGTCGGTCCGGCACCACGCCCGTCGGCCCGGCCCCGCACTCATCGGTCCGGCACCACGCCCGTCGGCCCGGCACCACGCCCGTGGGTCCGGTCCGGACCGGGTGCCCGACCGGTCTGCTCCGCCCGGCAGCCCCCTGACCACCCGGGACCACCCCGGACCATCCCTGACCGCCCCGTGCGCCCCCGGCCCGAGCGAAAGCACGGCCCGGGCCGAGGCCGCACAACCCCGCAGGCCGGGCCGGGTGCCCCGGGCGGATGCGCTGGTCGCGGGGTTGTCAGAGCCGGGTGCGAGACTCGCGGACATGACCGGACGGTGGGCCCTGGCTCCCGCCGAGGACGGCGGCGCGGACGTCGCCCCCCTCGGCGCGGACGGGCTGCCCGCCGGGCCGGTGCGCCGGGAGCCCCGTCTCGCCGAGGCGGTCCGCAGCCGTCCGGACGTCACCCGCTGGGTGTGGCGCTCCACCACCGAGGTCCATCCGCACCTGCTCGCCGCCGGCGTGCGCGTGGAGCGGTGCTACGACGTCGAGAGCGCCGAGACGCTCCTCCTCGGCCACGAGGGCCGCTACGGCGAACCCCGCTCGGCGGCCGCCGCCCTGGCCCGGCTGCGCGGCGGCCCCGTCCCGCCGGACCCGCCGCAGCGCTCCGCCGAGCCGGGCGCGCAGTCCGCGCTGTTCGAACCCCGGGGCGCACACCTGCCGCTGGCGGACCTGATCGAGGTGTACGCCGGCCAGCAGCGACGGCACGACCGCGCGGCCCACCCGGACCGCATGCGCCTGCTGACGGCGGCCGAGTCGGCGGGGATGCTGGTGGCGGCGGAGATGAACCGCGCGGGCTTGCCCTGGAGCGCGGACGTGCACCGTGAGGTGCTCCACGAACTGCTCGGCGAGCGGTACACCCGCGGCGGAGAACCCCGCCGCCTGGCCGAACTGGCCGACGAGGTCTCGACCGCCTTCGGCCGCCGGGTGCGGCCCGATCTGCCCGCCGACGTGGTCAAGGCGTTCGCCCAGGCCGGCATCAAGGTCAGGTCCACCCGGCGCTGGGAGATCAAGTCCGTCGACCACCCGGCGGTGAAGCCCCTGCTCGAGTACAAGAAGCTGTACCGGATCTGGGTCGCCCACGGCTGGTCCTGGCTGCAGGACTGGGTGCGCGACGGGCGGTTCCGGCCGGAGTTCCTGGTGGGCGGCACCGTGACCGGGCGCTGGGTGACCCACGGCGGTGGCGCGCTGCAGATCCCCAAGGTCATCCGGCGTGCCGTGGTCGCCGACCCCGGCTGGCGGCTCGTGGTCGCGGACGCCGACCAGATGGAGCCGCGTGTGCTCGCCGCGATCTCCCGCGACCCCGGCCTGATGGAGGTGGCGGGGCGTGGGACCGACCTGTACCAGTCGGTGTCCGACCGGGCCTTCTCCGGCGACCGGGCGCAGGCCAAGCTCGCCGTGCTCGGCGCGATCTACGGCCAGACCTCGGGCGACGGCCTGAAGAACCTCGCCGCCCTCAGACGCCGCTTCCCCAAGGCGGTCGCGTACGTCGACGAGGCGGCACGGGCCGGCGAGGAGGGCCGGCTCGTGCGGACCTGGCTGGGACGCACGTGCCCGCCGGCCGCCGCTGCCGGGGACGACGCCGCCGAGGAGGCCGGCATCCCCGTCGCCGCCGACCAGCCGTCCGGGGAGCCGGCCGAACAGCAGTGGATGCCGGGATACGCCTCGACGAGCGCTCGCGCCCGCGGCCGCTTCGCCCGCAATTTCGTCGTCCAGGGCAGCGCCGCCGACTGGGCCCTGCTGCTCCTGGCCGCGCTCCGGCGGTCCTGCCGGGACCTGGCGGCCGAGCTGGTCTTCTTCCAGCACGACGAGGTGATCGTGCACTGCCCGCAGGAGGAGGCGGAGACGGTCGTCGAGGCCATCCGGGAGGCGTCGGAGCTGGCGGGACGCCTGACGTTCGGGGACACGCCGGTGCGGTTCCCGTTCACGACGGCGGTGGTGCAGTGCTATGCGGACGCCAAGTGAACGAACGAGGACGTCCGGGCCGCCGTTGGTGATGGCCGCCCGCGCGGCCGCCTGGGCGCGCCGTGCGGTGGTGGCCACCCCCTCGGCCGCCCGGGTCCGCCGTCCCCGAGTGACGGCCGCCCCGGACCGCGTGCGGTGGTGGCCGTTCCCGCGGCCGCCCGGAAGCGCCGCCCCCGGGTACGCCGACCGACCGGACGCCGCCTCAGGGGGCGCCGGCCGCCCCGGCCAGCAGCTCCCGCAACTCCTCGACGACGGCCTTCGCGTCCGTGCCGTCCAGTGCCGTGAGCGCGGAGCGCCACTCCTCGTGCGCCTCCTCGATGCGGCCCTGGTCCCGCAGCAGCAGCCCGCGCTGGTGGCGGGCGAGGCTGCCCGCATAGCGGTCGGCGCGGGCATCGGCGCGGCGCAGCAGTTCGGCGCACTCCCGCTGGGCGCGCCGGGCGTGGCCCAGCCGGCGCAGCGCACGGACGAGGCCCAGCCGGGTACGGGACTCGCCCTGCCAGTCGCCGTGCCCGCCGAGGATGCGCAGGCTCTCCTCGAAGTGCGCCGCGGCGGCCTCCGGTTCGCCGAGGCTCAGGTGGGCGTGGCCGATGTTGCAGTGCGCGGTGTGCCGCAGGGTGACGGCGCCGATCTGGTCGCCGATGGCGAGGGAGTGCCGGTGCTGTTCGATGGCGGCCCGGGGGTCGGTGTGCCCGTAGAGGGTGCCGAGGTGGCTGTGGGTGACGGCCTCGCCGTGGGGGTCGTTCAGCCGGCGTGAGTACGCGAGGCTCTGCCGCAGTGCCTCGCCCGACTCGGCGTACCGGCCGAGTCCTTCGAGGAGCAGCCCGCGGTGGTCGAGGCAGCCCCGGATCCTCGAGACGACGCCGAGCCGCCGCCACAGTTCCAGTGACCGGTCGTTGAGGGCGAGGGCGTCGCTGTGGCGGCCGGTCAGGTAGTGCAGCGCCGCGAGGTCGCCCAGGGCGTGGGCCTCGGCCGCCGTGTCCCCCAGTGTGCGCGCCGTCACGAGCCCGGCCCGCCCCAGTACCTCCATCTCCGCCACCCGGCCGCTGCGTTGGGCGTAGGGGAAGAAGAGCCGGACGAGGAGGGAGACCCGTGCCGCCCGGCGGTCGTCGGCAGCGACCGCGCCGGTGGGAGGGGGTGAGGTGGCCGGCGCGGCGGCGTGGGTGTGCGGGGCGCTGAGCGCCGTGCCGTGCCGGACGGTGGACGACCGGCTGGGCTGAACGCCGCGTGACTGCCCGGGCCGCGTGCCGGACGGGGGGCCGGGCCGGGTGTCGGACGGCCGATCCCGCTGGGCGGCGGGGGCGGGGCAGCATGCCTGACGGGGGTCGGACCCGAGGCGCTCCGGACCGCTCCGGTCGTTGTGAGCCGAGGCCGCGGCGTCCACGGGGGTGGACGGAGCGGCGTCGGCCACCGCAGCGGAGCGCGGGACAGCGCCGGCACCTCCGGAGCCGGGTGGAAAGGCCTCGGCGTACGGCGGGCCGAGCGCGCCGGCGTGGCGTTCCGCCAGGGCGACGACGTTCTCCAGTTCGGCGTCCGCCCAGGCGAGGGCGTCCTCAGGGCAGCAGAACGGTGAGACGGAACGCAGGTCGGCCGCGTGCTCGGGCGGCTGCGCGGCGGTGGGGCGGCAGCGGTCCTCCCGGTCGAGGCCGGGCTCGGCGACCGCGGTGAGGGCGTGCTGGGCGACGGCTGCGTACCAGCGCAGGGCGGCTTCGACGGGGTCCGCGCCCCTGGCCGTCACCGTATCCATGACCGTGCCCGTACCTGTGCCCGCGGCCGTGGCCCCGCCCGTGAACGTGTTCTCGCCCGTGAACGTGGCCTCGCCCGTGGACGTGGGCGCGCCTGTCGCCGTGGGCGTCTCGGTGAGTTCACGAGCGAAGTCCCGCACGAGGTCGTGCGGGGCGTAACGGCCGTACGCCGTCTCCTCCAGCAGAGCCACGTCGACGAGGCGGTCGAGGGCGGCCTCCGCGCGGGGCTCGTCGGTGCCGGTGAGGCGGGCCAGCAGGCGCGCGCCGTACGTGGGGAGGTCGAGCGCGCCGATGTGCCGCAGCGTCAGGGCCGCGTCCCGGTCGGCCTCCCGTTCCGAGGCGGCGAGCGCGTCGTGCGCCACGGCCAGGGAACGGCGCACGCTCAGGTCGTCGTACTCCAGGTGGTGCAGCCTTCCCTCCGTGGCGGCCAGTTGGCCGGCGAGCACGTCCGGGGTGAGGGCCTGGCGGGCGGCGAGCCGTGCGGCGACGACGCGCAGGGCGAGCGGGAGCCGGCCGGTCAGCTCGACGAGTGGATGACCGGCGTGGAGTCCGTCCCGCCCGGAGACCGCGCGCAGCAGCGCCGCGCTGTCCTCGCCGGACAGCGGTGCGAGCGCGAAGCGGCGGGCCGCGTCGAGGGCGGTGAGCGGGGAGCGGCTGGTGACGATCACCGCGCAGCCGCCGCCGGCGGGCAGCAGCGGGCGGACCTGCGCGGCGCTTTCCGCGTCGTCCAGCAGCAGGAGCGTGCGCGTGGGTGCGAGCAGCGAGCGCAGCAACGCGGCCGCCGCGCCCGGGTGGTCGGGGATGTGCCGCGGCCCGGTGCCCAGGTCGCGGAGCAGGGCGCGCAGCGCCTGGCCGGGGGTGAGCGGGGTCATGCCGGGGGTGGCGCCGTGCAGGTTGAGGTAGAGCTGACCGTCGGGGAAACGTTCCAGCAGTCCATGCGCCACGTGCAGTGCGAGGGCGCTCTTGCCCACGCCGGCCATGCCGCTGAGGACGGCGACCGGGCTCCCGCCGACGTCACCGAACCCGTCCTCGGCGGTCAGGTACAGCCGCAGGGCCTGCTGGACGTCGTCGCGCCCGGTGAAGTGGGCCGGAGGCGGGGGAAGTTGCGCCGGTCGGGGTGATGGGGCGGCGTCGCCCTGCGTGGACCGGAGGGGACCGGCATTGGCGACGACGGGGCCGGAAACCGTCTCGGACGCGGGAGCGGGAGCGGGACCGGCCTGCGCAGCGGAGTCGGTGACGGGCTCGGAAGCCGATTCGGGACCGCAGCCGAGGGCAGCGGAGGAGCCGGCCGCACGAGCGGTATCGGCCTCGGTGGACGAATCGGCCGCAGGAGCCGTACCGGCCGCGGCGGACGAACCGGCCACCGGAGCCGTACCGTGGGCGGCGGACGTACCGGCCACAGGAGCGGTACCGGCGGCAGCAGAGGAACCGGCCACAGGAGCGGTACCGGCGGCGGCAGAGGAACCGGCCGCCGACGCGGTGCCGGCCCCGGACACGCGCCCGGCAGCTGGAGCGGCACCGACCCGTGCGGCACGGTCCGCGGCCGAAGCGGCGTCCGCCTCGGGGACGGGGCCCGCACCAGGGGCGGGCCGGGCACCCGGGGTGGGCCGGGTATCCCGGGTGGGCGAGGTATCAGGTGCGCGGCCGACGGCCGGGGCCGAGCTGTCCTCGGCCTGCGCGACGACTCCCCGCAGCACCTCCAGGTGCGCCTCGCGCACGGCCGCACCCGGTTCCACGCCGAGTTCGTCCACCATGCGGGCCCGCAGGTCGCGGTGGACGGCCAGCGCCTCGGCCCGTCGGCCGGTCCGGTGCAGGGCGATCATCAGCTGACGGTGGTACGCCTCCCGCATCGGGTGCTCGGCGGCGAGGGCCGTCAGCTCCGGGACGAGACCGGCCGGCCTGGTGCCGCCGACGGCCAGCTCGGCGTCGTACCGCCACTCCAGGAGCAGCAGCCGCGCCTCCTCCAGACGCTGGACGACGGAGTACCGCCCGAGCCCGGCAGGCAGTCCGCCGAGCGGCGTGCCCCGCCAGAGTTTCAGGGCCGCCGCGCACGCGCGCAGCACCCGCACCCAGTCCTGGTCCGCGTGCGCCAGGCGTGCCTCGGCGAGCCGTGCCTCGAAGACGTGCACGTCGAGTTCGCCCCGGCGGACCCGCAGGACGTATCCGGGCGGTACCGCGCGCAGCCGCTGCGGGTCGTCGAGCAGCCGGCGCAGACGGGCCACGTGGTTGTGGAGCGAGGCACGGGCGGAGGCCGGCGGCGCGCCGTCCCACAGCGCTTCCTGGAGCGACTCGACGGAGACGACACGGCCGGCCTCCAGCAGCAGCGCGGCCAGCAGGGCCCGCACCTTCGGGCTGCCGATGGGCCTGGCGACGGGAGGACCGGCGGCGCCCTCCCGGCCGGCCACGCCGTCCCGGCCCGCCGGCCCCTTTTGATGAGCTGCTGCGCCGCCCCCGGCCGCCACGACGGGACCGGCCGGCTCGTCCGCACCGGGCGGTTCGTAGAGGGCTGGTGGCCCCAGCAGTCCGAACCGCAGCTCGCACCGCATCACGCAGTCCACTGCCTTTCCCGGCGGTCACTTGCCGACCGCACCACCCGGCGGTTCCTCGCCGTCACGGCGGATGTCCGCATCCCTGGCAGGCGGTAGCCCGCCCTCCTGACGGAAGCCCGCCGCACCGCAGCGCTCTCCTGCCACGTCTGCGCCGCGGGACCCGGCCGCAGTCCCGTGCGGTGCGGGCCGCGGCCCGATGCCTCCCGGCTACTTCAGGCCAACTGGCCGACAATCACCGGGCAAACCATTGGCCATATGTTAGCGATCTGTTGGCGCGATCTGATGTGATCACGCCATCGGATGCGGTCCGACGGTGCGCGGTACGACGCGTAACTCGGGGGAGTGTCGCCGCCGGCCGGATCCGGGGAGGCAGTGGGGCCCCGGTCGTCAGAGGTGAACGACCGGGGCCCCGTCCTGCGCCCACCCCCGAACGGCATCCCGGAACACGCGCTCCCCCACGACGCTCCGGAAGATCGACGTGTACGAGGACCGGCAGGCCTGGAACGGGCCGCAGCCCCCGGAGGGAAGCGCCAGGCGTACGACTGGCCGACGGGGTTCGCGCGATTCAGGATCGAGGTCTTGGATCCGAAGCGGGCATGGCTGACCGACGAGGCACTGGCCACCCTCACGAGCGCGCTCGGACACTCACTACGACAGCTCCTCACCCACCCGGAGCGCTGGGACCGGGCAGATCACTGCCCTGACGCCCTGCTCGCCCGTGTCACCGGCTCAGCGACGTCCCGCACCGCGCCGCACGAGCTGATGGCCACCCCAGCCACCGGCCACGGCGGCTCCGACAGCGGCAGGCCACACAACCGCCTCCGGAGCCCCCAGCGCCGACAGCAACGCCCCCACCGCTCCGAACGCGGCCACAACGCCGGCGAAGCACACCGCGAACCGGAACCTCTCCGCGATCCAGTTCTCCTGCCTCATGAATCCCCCAGCCGACCGGCCACCCTCGGACAGCCGGATCCCATGGACGCCCGGTAGCAGCCCACATACCCCGTGAGACGCCCGGTAGGGCCCCACGCACCCCCGTGCGGGCGGGGCAACGGAATCCCAACATCCGTTCCGCGCCCGCTGTCGGCGCCGTGCCCGCTGAACACCGAACCCCCAGGCCGACAATGTCGGCCTGGGGGTTCCGATGGAGCCGCCTTCGGTATTCCAATCCGAGAGCTACGCATTACGAGGGCTGACAGGATCGCGACTGCGAGTTTCAGGACCTGCCGCGACATCCGGTTTGCCAGGTCATAGGCGTGCGGCCGTGGATCCCCATGACACCCGGTCCACCGAGTGCCGCACCGTCCGCTCACGCATTGCTCACGCGTTCCGTCACGTCGTCCAGCCCGAGACTGGCATGCCCGCTCAGCCTGCGTACGTAGGTGGGGCTGCTATCAGCCGACCCGCTGCATTGCCTTCCGGCGCCGTTCCGCCACTGCCGAACCAGACTCGCGGCGGGCCATCCTGCGCAGGACGGAGGGGGCGAGCGACAGTCCGGCGACCGCCCAGACGCCCAGCACCCCTGCCGTCTCCAAATGTCGCCAGGACTCGCCGATCTCGGCGGCGACAGCGTCGGCTGGAAGCAGCGCCGAGCGGAGGCCGAGCCCGAGCCAGTACACGGGGAAGACCTGCCCGACGGTCTGCAACCACTCGGGCAGCTTCGTCAGCGGAAAATAGATACCAGAGATCACGACGAGCCCCATCACCGGGAGCATCAGCAGCCCGACGGTGCGAGGGCTTTCCACAAGGGCCCCGATGACGGCGCCGATCGGCAGGCTCGCCAGGAGGCCCAACGGCACGACCCACAGCAGTGTCAGCCATCCTCCGCCCCCCTGCCGGGCCACACCGTCGACCAGGAACACACCGGCAACCAGAGCAAGAGCCATGGAGACCAGCGCCGTACCCGACACCAGGATGATCTTGCCGACCAGGTGACCGACCATGCCGTGCGGCACGGCCTTCGCCCGCAGCAGAGTGCCGTCCTCGCGCTCGGCCGCGAGCAACTGTGCCGTGGTCATCACCCCAGTGAAGGCAAGCGTCATTCCCAGCATGCTCGGCAGCATGAATGCACCGGCCGAGATGCCCGCACCCTTCAGCGGATCGTCCCTGACGAGGAGCATCGGCACGATCAGCAGAACTGTCCACAGGGCGTGCCCGAACAGGTCCTGCCCCGTGGTGAAGGTCTGCCGCAGCTCCGTCCAGCCGCGCCGCACCCCGGCTCGCGCCGCATACCACACCGGGTTCATCGCGTTCCCCCGCCAAAGGTGTGTGCCGCCCGTTCGCCGGAGGCGTTTCCCGCCTCCCACTCCCTGACCATCAGCAGGTAGGTGTCCTCAAGATTCGCCCGGCGCACCTCCAGGTCGCCGATCGCGCCGCCGTGCTCCTCGAACAGTCGACGGACGAACTGAGTGGGCTCCGCCGTCTCCTGCCCGAAAGGCTGCCCGTCCCGCGTCCAGCGCACAGTGGCCTCGGCCGACGCCTGCCGGGACAGTTCCTCGGCGGATCCGTCAGCGACGATCCGGCCGCCGGCCAAGATGAGGATCCGGTCAGCAAGCTTCTCCGCTTCGGCCAGATCGTGGGTGGTCAACAAGACCGTGGTGTTCTCGTCCGCGAGCCCGCGCACCAGGCCGTGAAACTCGTTCCTGGCCTCCGGATCCAAGCCGGCCGTCGGCTCGTCAAGGAACAGCAGTTCGGGCCTGCCCACGATGCCGATGGCCACGTCGAGCCGCCTGCGCTGCCCCCCGGACAGTGCGCCGACCCGCTTGTACGCCTGCTCCGTCAGCCCAACGGCGGCCAGGAGTTCGTCGACGCCCCACGGACGACGCACGAGCGGGGTCGAGTACGGCGCGTAGTACGAGCCCAAATGGGCCAGCAAGTCCCGTACCCGCCACTTACCGTGGTCGCGCCAAGACTGCAGCACGATGCCGAGCCGCGCTCGCCACCGCTCGTCCCCATGCGCCGGATCGGTGCCCAGCACGGCGACGTCGCCAGCCGAACGCATCCGGAAGCCCTCCAGGATCTCGATCGTGGTCGTCTTACCAGCGCCGTTCGGGCCGAGCAGAACGAGTACCTCACCCCGCCGCGCCGTAAAGCCGACCCCCTTCAGTACGTCCTGACTGCGATAGCCCATCCATAATTCGCGTACGTCGATGACCGTGTCGCTCTGCGGCGGTGCACCGCCCCGTCCATAGAGCGACGTATGACCAGTCGTCACGGTGATCCCCCCATCCTGGTCCATGGACCGTGGCTGTGTGTGTCGGTGTGCCTGGTCAAGAGCCCCGTTGGCCCGTGGTCCGTGTCGCGAGACCGTGTCTGCGGCCGCGACTGCCTGCCCTCGGGCAGCCCTCCGCCACCTTCCCCGACCGAACACACTACCGAGCGGCAGGCGCGGCTCACGGCGCTGCCTGTGCTGTAGGTGTCGTCGCCGCTGCGGTGGTCGAGCATCGGCAAGCAGGCCCGACTCGTCATCGGTTCACTGGCGACAAGCATCGCCATCGCCTTACCAGATACCCCACGGTCAATACAGGCATCGCCCCGCGCCTGGAAGGCATTTAGAGACATTACCCAACTCCGACAACCCGCTTCGTTTCAGGGAGGAGCATCAAGCAGCTGCTCGATCAAGAGGTTGCGCAGACATGAAGGGACTCAACAAGGCACTAACGGGGTACCAACGGCCGCGACACTGCAAGGTGAGCACAGCAGCCATGAACGGCACCCTTACCTATGCGAGAAATGTTCCAGAGCCCCGGCCAGGGGAAGTTGACTTGAAATAGTCACATATCAGACCTCCCATTCGACCCACTCTTGCATTTCCTCTTTCCTCTCATAGTATTGACCTGCCAGCCAGCGCGCCATCGCCGCCTTATCTTCCTCAGCAAACTCAGCGGCAGCCAGTCCCGCCAACCTTCGGTTAAGCCCCTATCGACCGACCAGCACCGGCCAGCTGAAGGTTTGTCGGGGCACCGCGGACACTACAGACTGCGGATCGACCATATCTCTCACTACCTGGCCGATAAACAACTCGAAGAAGGCCACCTCCTACACGCAATCGCCTCCTCGTTGATATCCCGGGTGGGCCAGCAGGCCAGGAGTCTGGATGCTGCGCCCACCTGCAAGTCCCACACTGAAAGGCCCCCCACATGCCACAGTCCCTGTGGAAACGCCACGGCATGGTGCTGACCGCTGGCGCCGTGTGCATCCTCGTCAACGGAAAGGGCATCGGGCCGTTATGGCTCGTCGGGCTCGCCCTGCTGGTGACAGGTCTGCTGATGCGGCGGGCGATGACACGTGCCCAGCGCCCGCCGAGCGAGGAGGCCCCGCCGTGGGCACTGGACATCCCCGTGAGTGGCCGCTGGATGGCCCGCAACGGGCCCGCCACCAAAGTGCCCAGCCACACCCACAACCTCGCGCAGACGTACGCCATCGACCTGGCCCGCCGCCCGGCGCCGGAACCTGTGTGGCTGTGGCCGCTGACGCGACGCCCCGAGTCCTACCCGTCCTTCGGTGAACCGCTGCTCGCCCCCGCGGACGGCCGGGTGGTCGCCGCCACAGACAGCCAGCGCGACCACCTGACGCGTACTTCCCTGGCCGGCTTGTTTTACGTACTGCCGGAGGGTTTCGTGCGCTCCCTCGGCCTTCCGCGTCACCTGCTCGGCAACCACCTGATCCTCGACTTGGGCAACGGAGCGTACGCCGTCTTCGCACACCTGCGGCGCCACTCGCTGAACGTGGCCGTGGGGGATCACGTGACGGTTGGTCAGGCTCTGGCCGAATGCGGCAACTCCGGGAACTCCGCAGAGCCCCACCTGCACTTCCAGCTGATGGACGGCCCTGACATCACCTCAGCCCGAGGGCTGCGCTTCACCTGGCGGTACCAGGACGACGACGGCCGCGAGCACGAAGGCGTACCCGCCGACAACACCTGCTTCGTCCCAGTCCGGACCGCCCCAGCCGACCCCTCAGAACCCTACGCCTCGTCATAGCCGGGATCGAGCGCGAAGCGGACCGACTGGACACGGCCGTCCGAGGCAAACTCGCCGAAGGCGAAGACTTCCTGCGGCCGCTTCGGGTTCCCGTCCCGGCTGGTGGTGTAGCGGGCCGCGAAGCGGTTGCCCTCTCGCAGCGTCTCGTGCACCTCCACCGGGTAGGTGTGGCCCAGCTTGCGCCCTTCTTCCAGCGCCTTTAGGACGCCCGAGCGCTGCATCACCTTTCGCCCGACCTGGTGCAGTGCGTCGGGGGTGTGGAAACGGTCGTACGCCTCGGCGGCCGGCACCGTCACGTCGTATCCGGCCGCGTAGTAGGCCCGCAAGTAGTGCGCCGGGTCCTGGGCGGGCGTCGGTTCCTCTCCCTCGGCGGGCGGCAGTGCGGGCGAGGTTCCCGGCGCGGGGCGGGCCGCGCTGTCGAACGGCTCGTCCCGGTCCCGCCCCGACCAGCCGGGCCGGGTGGCGGAGAAGGCGGTCGTACGGGCCACCCGCCCGTCCTCGGCCAGTTCGGCGAAGACGGCCGCTTCCGTAGCAGACTGAATCTTCCCCAGCATGGGCGTGCTGATCGTGTATCGGGCGGCGGCGCGGCGTCCTTCCACTGTCACTTCGTGGATGTACAGCTCGTACGACGCCCCGAGAGAACGCCGGGAGCGGAGGCTGCCCAGAATTTTGTCGCGGTCCCAAATCCGGCCGTTGACCTGGTGTGTGCCATCGGGCAGGTGATAGCGGTCCCAGACCTCCGCGACCGGGTCGCTGCCGTCGATGGCATCGGCATGGTAGGCACGCAGGTACCCGGCGAAGTCCTCCGCGGCGGTGGGGCGGTGGCTGACACTCATGAAGCTCTCCTGCTTTCCTCTGTGGGGGTTGAATTGTGCTCTGTGGGGGTGGGGCCGCCGTTGGGTCCCAAGGGCGGCACGGCGGTGATGTGAAACTCGCGGTGGAGGGCGGACATCGCGGCGAGGTGGCCGCACATGCCATGGACGCTGGGGCCGGGTGGCGTCGACGCCGAGCACAGGTACACCCCGGGCAGTGGTGTGCGGTACGGGTTCCAGGCGGGTGTGGGCCGGAACACGGACTGCGTGAGTGTGATGGCTCCGGCGCCGATGTCCCCGCCGGGATAGTTCGGGTTGTAGGTCTCGTACTCGGCCGCCGGCACGCCGTGCGCCGCGATGACCGTGTCGGCGAAACCGGGTGCGTACCGCTCGATCCGGCGGGTGATCAACGGCACCGGATCCTGAGTATCGCCGTTCGGGACGTGCGCGTACGCCCATATCGGGCGGCGCCCGCCGACGGCTCGGCCGGGATCGGTCACAGCTGGGTCGACCAGCAGGACGAAAGGCTCCTGTCCGGCCTTGCCCCGGGCAGCGGCATTCTCCGTCGCGAACATTTCGGCACGTGTACCGCCCACGTGTACGGTCCCGGCTCGTCCCACCTCCGGGTCGGCCCACGGAATGGGCTCGCTGACCAGGAAGTCAGCCTTCGCCGCGCCTGGACCGTAACGGAAGCGTTCCAACGCCCGGCGGTAGCGGGCCGGCAACCGGTCTCCGGCCAGCGTCAGCAGGCCGCGCGGCGTGGTGTCCAGCATGATCACCCGGGCGTTGAGCTCCGCGAGGTCGGTGATCTGTCGGCCGGTGTGCACCGCGCCGCCGTGCGCCGTCAGGTCGTCGGCCAGGGCCTCGGCGATGCGATGGCTGCCGCCCTGCGGCAGCGGCCATCCGGTCGCATGAGCCAGATGGCCGAGCAACAAAGCGATGGCGCCGGCAGGCAGGCTGGGCAACTGGCCCACCGCGTGCGCCGCGACTCCCGTCAGCAGTGCGCGGGCAGCCTCGGTGCGTAGTCCGTTGCCCCGCAGGAGATGGCCTAACACCCGTGGGCCCAGGAACAGCGGTACAGCGGGGTCGGGCGGCAAGGACCGCTGGCCGGAAAGCAGGAAGTCGGTGACGCCCAAGCTGTGTCTCACCAGCGGTGCCATCAACCGGTACCAGCGCTGCCCATCCGGACCCAGCCGGTCCCGCGTCTCGGCGAGGTCGCGGTACGCGAACGCAGCGACACCACCGTCCAGCGGGTGTGCGTAGGAAATGGGCGGCTGCAGCAGCCGTACACCGCGGGCCTGCAGGTCGAACGCGCGGAAGAACGCAGAGGCGGCCGCCATCGGGTGGACGGCAGCGCAGAGGTCGTGCCGTACCTCGGAGTCAAACAGGGCTTCGCCGCGCAGGCCGCCGCCGATGGCGGCAGCCTGCTCGTGGACCTCCACGGTCAGCCCGGCGCGCGCCATGGTAACGGCGGCGGCCAGACCGTTGGGGCCACTGCCTACGACCGCGACATCAACCCGTGTCATGCCAACGCGTCCTCGGTCGCGAACTGCCCACTGGCAAGCCGCCGGTAGACCGCGTCGGATTCGATGAGCTCTCGGTGGGTGCCGGCCGCCCGTACCCGTCCCTCCTCCATCACGATGATGCGGTCGGCCTGCACGATGGTGGACAGCCGGTGCGCGATGGCAAGCACGGCGCATTCACGACCGGCTTCCATGATCGCGTCGCGGAGCGCCGCCTCGGTGTCGCTGTCGAGGTGGGCGGTGACCTCATCGAGCAGGATCAGCTCCGGACGCTGCAGCAAGGTCCGTGCGATAGCGAGCCGCTGCCGCTGGCCGCCGGACAGGCCGGCGCCGCGCTCACCCAGCTCAGTGTCGAGGCCGTCGGGCAGAGCGGTGATGAATTCCTCCAGGCTGGCAAGCCGCAGCGCGCGAGCGATGTCGGCCTTGTCAGCCTCCGGGTTCGCGTACGTCAGGTTCTCGCGGATGGTGCCACGTAGGAGCGGTGCGTCCTGCTCGACATAACCGACCAACGAGCGCAGTTGGGTAAGCGGAAGGCCGGCGATGTCGTGGCCCGTAACCCGGATGGTGCCGGTGTCCGGCTGGTGAAAGCCCTCGATGAGCTGGAACGTCGTCGTCTTGCCCGTGCCGGAGGCGCCCACGATCGCGGTCAGGCCGCGACGCGGCACGGTGAACGAGACGTCCCTCAAGACCGGGGCATTCTCGTGGTAAGCGAAGCCGACGCCCTCGAAGCTGACCGCCGGCGCCGATTCCACGACGGACGCGCGCTCCTGCCGTTCTGTTGGCTGCCCGTCCTCCTGCTCCTCCTGCGGGATCGTCCCCAGCTCAGTCACGCGCTGGATGGCGGCGCGCCCCTGCTGGATCTGGGCGATCGACATGAAGAGCATCACCAACGGTGACACCAAATAGAAGAGGTACATCACGAACGATGTGAGGTCGGCAGGCGTGAGCGATCCGGTGGCGACCCGGGCCATACCCCAGGTGATGACGACGGCGAGCGAGAGCTGTGTGCCAACGTTCATCATTGGGGTGAGCAGAGAGCTGAATCCAGTGACCCGGATACCACTGCGTCGAGCCCGGTCGGCCAGCCGTATCAGCTGCTCGGTCTCCCGCTCTTCGGCGCGGGACGCCTTCACCGTTGTGATCGCGCCGAGCACCCGTTGCAGGCCCGAGCCGAATGCACCAATGTTCTGCCGGTTTTGCAGTGCGGCGCTCCGGACCTGACGGGCCAGCAGAAGCGCGCTGACGCTGGCCAGCCCCAGGCAACCAAGCGTGGTGAGCAGCAGCTTCCAGTCGAGCCTGGCCATCAGCACGATACCGCCGATCACCATGAAGACGGAAGTCACCACCTGCGCCAGGGCCTGGGCAATGACCAGGCAGGCGATGGAGGTGTCGGACACCGTGCGCGAGAAGACGTCACCGTGCTCCAAGCGCGAGAAGTGCGGAATCCGACTGCGCAGCAGACGGCCGCCGAGGATGCTTCGGGCATCGAACACGATGTTCTCGCCAGCCCTGCCGATGGCGTAGGCGTGGCCGGCACTCAGCGCCGCGTCCGCGACGAAGAACAGCGCGATGAACGTGACGGGCCAGGCCATGGGCTTGTCCAAGGCCACGGCCTCGATCAGTCGACCCAGCATCCAGGGCTGGGCGAGGGTGGCCGCCGCGCCGAGCAGGCCCATGCCGATACCGGCGATCAGCAGGACCCGGTGGCGGAGGACTATCTCCCGAAGGTTCATACCGGCTTGGTATAGGTGGCGACGAACAGTCCGGTCGCGGGGGCGTACTCGGTCCGCTGCCAGTCACTGTAGTGACCCTCTGTCTGCAGCCCGGCGTCCTGCGCGTAGCCGTCCACCTCGTCGGGCGTGAGCAGGCGGGCGACTTCGGTGCCGATGCGGTGGGTGCCGTCGGCCTCGAACCACACGGTGGACACCTGCCAAATCCGGTTGCCCATCAGAAGCGTGGCGTGCATCTGGATGCCGGTGTTCGGCTCCGGGTAGGGCACGAACATCGTGGTGCGCGTCAAGCCCTCGTGCTGAGCGACGACTCCCGGGCGGTTGTGGGTCTCGACCACCAGTCGGCCGCCGGGCCGGAGGTGTTCGGCCGCGCGGGCGATGGTCTCGCGCTGTCCCTCGGGGTCAAGGACCAGCGCGAGCGTGGAGCAGACGCAGTAGACCAGGCCGTATTGCTGGTCGCCACGGTAGGTCCGGATGTCGTCGAGCTCAGCGATCACCTGCCCTTCCCCGGACCGCTTCTCCAGGGCCCCAAGCATCTCCTGAGAAGAGTCCACCCCAGCGACCGGGCCGACGCGATGCGACAGTGGCAGCGCGATCCGGCCTGTCCCAACGCCGAACTCCAGCGTGCCCCAGGCAGGATCGGGGTGGAGTTCAGCCAGGGCCTCAACGGTGACCCGTGTGGAGGCGTCGTCCTGGAAGATGCGGTCGTACCAGCCCTCGAACTGTTTGCCGTAGCCAATGTCCGCGATTTTCATCGGTTCTCCGTTTCTCTTGGGTGAGGACACTCCTCGTAGCGGGAGCAATCGGTTCTCAGGCGGTCCGCAGAAAGACCGGTGACGCGGCACTCATCGCCTGGTAGGTGGAAACGTAGAGAACCTCTGGATTCTCACTTTCGTCGTGACCTGCGGCACGGACCACAGCGAATTGGAAGCCGCGGACATCGGCTGCATTCGGGGCGTCTCTGATCTGTCTCCGGATGAACTCAGACAGGACTCGAAAGGGTGGGGTTCCGGTTGGATCGCTCCCCTTGGCGATGTTCTTGATGATGGCAGTGCAGATATCGAACACTGCTTTTTCCGTCCGGCGGGACGAGAACCAAAACGCCTGGATCATCCTGCGGCTCTGGATCAGGTCGAGTTCGATCCAGGGGGATGTCTCATGGCTTTCGCCGAGGGTGCGGTAGAGGTAATGGTAGTCGTGCGTCGCGGGGTTCGGCGCAAAGAACTTCCAGTTGGGCACAAGAGAGAAGAGGTCCTTTTCCCGTGCACGCTCGAAAGCCGGATTCGGATGCTGCGCGGCCAGGGTGGTCACCAGCAAGGCGGCGCCTGCGAGACGCGTCACTGCGCCGGATCCTGTGAGTGCCTCCTTGAGGGATGCGGCGATGCTCACTTCTTCTCCCCAGCCCTTTCCGTCAACTTCCCGGCCGGGGCCGCCACGGTCGGCGCGCAGTGCTGGTCCACGAAGGCCGCGATCCGGTCTGCTGCGGTTCGCGCGTGGCGAGCGTCGGTCAGGATGGTGTCGTGACCGGCACGCTCCACGACGGTGACATCCCCGTGCTGGCTCGCCGCCTGGTGGGTCCGGACGATGTCGTTGTACATCAGCAGCTGTTCGGGATCCATGTCCACGGTTACCTGCGCGGCGACGACCAGGCCCGGTGCCGGCACCGGGGCCAGGCTCTCGTCGAAGGAGCGAAACTCCTCCTTAACCACCTCCCACTCCCGGGCTGCCGCACTCCATAGCCGTGCGTCGGTGTAGAGAGCGAAGACCTTCTGGCGATAGGCGTACGGCAGGTCGTCCACCCAGCGAGGGCGCGACATCAGCGCACCGCTGCCCAGCTTGGTCCAGCGCGCCATCTCCGTCAGGGAGTAAGTGAACATCTCACTGCCCTTCCGCTGCTTCTCCGACCGCACAAGCTGCCCCGGGTGAGTGGGGTCGAGGTAGACGACGCCCGCTACCCGCTCACCGAGCTGCGCCACCGCCCGGCGGTTGAGGTCCGCGCCCAAGGAATGCCCGATCAGCACCACCTTGCGGTCCTCGGGTAGTGCCTGGCGGACCAGGTCTTCCAGGTCGTCCACGGACTCCTGGATGGTGTATGGGGCCTGCTTCACCCGGCGGCTGGGGCCGTAGCCGGCTCGGGCGTACGTCACCACGGGGTATCCGAGGTCGAACGCCAACCGCTCGACCATCCACGCGAAGTGCTCGGGGGTCGAGGCGAGGCCATGGTTGAACACCAAAACCGGGCGGTTGTCGAGGCCCTGGCCTCCTGTGTCGTATAAGAGGACGTTGCCGTTCCGGGTGGTGACGCTCCGCGAGTTCGGCCAGCCCGCCACAGCCCGCGCGCGCCGCTGGGTCGCCAGCACGCCCGCACCGGCGACACCTCCGGCCAGCAGCACCAGCGCGGTCTTGACCATCCGGTCGTCCCGCCCGGCGACCGCCGGGAACGTCCGGGGCGCTGTCGTGTAGGCAATCATGGGATGCATGGCGGGAAACGCGGTCATGAACCGGCCCAGTCCCATGACGAACGCGTTGGCGACATGGAAACCTGCGGCCGAACCCATCATCGGTCGTGTCAACCGCCCACCTGCCAGATAGACGACGGGGAAAAGACATTCCATCGCCAGTACGGCATGCTGCGTCACCTTGCTGGCCCTGGGATAGCGCTGCGTCAGCCGGTAGGCGTGCTCGAAGCCGTAGGTGCGGGTCCGCATCACGCCAGGGAGAGCCGAACCGTCACGCCACTTCGTTCCCGCCAGCTTCGCCCAACCAGAGGCCGCGTAGGACATGTTGGCCTGGATCGCCAGGTACCACATCAAGGCGTCACTGACCTGCGGACTCTTCGACATCCGAGCAAGCCCGGTGACCGTCTGTACCTGTGTGGCGACCTGGTCCGAGCCGTCAGTTCCATAGCGGTGGCGGGCCTGCAAAAGGGTGGTGGTGGCGGCGAGGTAGAGATTGCCTGCTGCCCGCCATTTACTGTTGCCGGGCAACAACATTCCCAAGCTGCAGGCGACGCGCGTGGCATGCAGAGTCAGCGTGGTCCGCCTGCCGCTCACGGCGTTGGTGAGCTTCTGGATCACCGGGATCTTACTCTCCGGCGTCTGCTTCATGATCTCCCAGTCATTGAGACCACCCGGCGCCAAGTTCTGATGCTGGTGCAGGTATTCGAGAGAAGAGGAAAGGCTGGAGAGGGCCGCGAGGCGTTCGGATATCCCTATCGCGCGATCGCGGGGAATCGGAATTGGCGAAAACACCGAAGAAGCAAGTCTCTTTATTCGCGTCATGCCGAATTTTTCCTCCACGTTGAACCTGTTGAGGGTAGGCTAGAAAAGCTGTCGGGCCGCGATTCCGCCGCGGCCCGACAGCCTGTCGTTCCTGGAAGCAACTCCCAGATGGCAGCACCCTCAGAAGCCCACAGGGCTTCTCAGCAGGTGGTGCTCAGTCGGGTCGAACCGATCAGTCGTTGGCGCCTGCTTCGTAAGCCTGCACAGTGACCCAGGCAGCACCGGCGCCGCCGGCGAAGCCCACACCGAACGCGACCAGCGTCGGGGTGGCCTGCACGGGCGCCATCGCGCCGAACTCGCCCTGGCTGTCGTCCCTCAGATCCGCCGGGGTGACGGCGACAACACTGTCTACGATCCTGCTCATGGCATTTCTCCTTCGAGATTGATCGTGGTGAGAGGTTTCAGCCGACGACGCGACCGGTGACGTAGGCACCCACAACAGCGGCCGCGCCAGCGGCCGCGCCGCCGACGTACCAGCAGGTGGCGACGGCCGCAGCGGGGGTGGCCAGGACCGGCATCGGGGCGTCATCCCTGTAGCCCTGCTCCAGCGAGCCGAGGTCCTGCTCGTTCATGAACGCAGCGATCTTCTGTTCCATCGCGTTGTCTCCCGTTTCTCTATTGCGTTTCGGTGCATTCCGATTCTTGCTGGTGGTACTGCCGGCCAAGACATGGACCGACCATGCCTGATGTGAGACATCAGGCAAGCCTATGAGAGGCATTGCAAGGGGCGCGCGGCTTTTCTATCCGCTGCGGTGATCGGACGCTACGCGCGTCGCACCGAAAGCCGATAATGCACCGTGAACTTTCTTGACAAGGCGTAGGAGGTTTTGAAATCCGAGTCGCTGGGACTTTTGTGCGCGATCTTCGCCAGGCAGGGCCTAGGCAAGAAAACATGCCAGGCAGCGGGAGAACACAGACCCCCCAGTATTCCCTGCATACAGAATATGGTTCGCAGCACCACGGACACTAATGCCCGTATCCAGACTCAACCTCATGTACCTGTCCCCCAATTGGTCGGATTCCTCGGAGCGTCGCTATTTCCGGGATCATTCGCAACGGATGGCCCGTGGTGGTCAGCCACTAGCCCCTTGACTGCTGAACAGGACGACGGCCCGCACGCCTCGGAGGCAGCGACCGAGCGGTCGACCCGCAATTCCCTGCAAGAAAGTTGCCGCGCTTCCCGAAGGCAACGCCACACTAGCGACTGTTGATCAGGGAGAACAGGCCATGAAGCCGTTCTGGCCGGATTCGAAGCGTGTCGGCTGACGCCGCCCTGGTCTCGACACAGGAATCGACCTGGGATTTATCCGACTACACCCATGCACCCACGAGTAATGTCCAGGTAATGGAGTGGCCGATTCCCCTCCATGAAAGACTCATGGAACCCCCAACTCCGCTTACGTTGTCACACATACCGCACCGCTGCCAACCGCATATGGTCGACGCTGACCACCACAGGGAAAGCTCGAGCACCACAGAGGGAATCAGCCCCACCGCTTTCCTGGGGTGAATACGGACATCAGTGTGCGATTCACCGCACCCAGGAGGAGGAATTTTCCATCCTCCTGCCGGTTCTGAGCGTCGCGCAGGCCGGAACTATGCGATCCACAGTCGTCCCCGGACGAATCCGCCAACCGGCCGTACTTTTTCAGCCAGGTTCGAACCTGGCCGGTGTCCTGGATAGTTACTGCCGCGCCCCCAAGACCGGCAAACCGCTCGGCAGAACTGCCCCAAGCTGTCCAGCCGCAAGCACGGCTCGTACTCCATACGCCAGGAGCTCCCGCCCCGCGCCGACGGCACCCGCCGCTCCTTCAGCCGCGCCGGCTACGAGAGCCTCAAGGCGGCCCAAGCCGACCTCGACCACGTCCGCGCCATCCTCGGCCTCGCCGACACCGACGACCCCGAGGGCACGGAGCTAATTGGCGCCATGCTGGAGGAAGTCGGCGACCAAAAGTCGCTGCTGCCCGATTCTAGAAAACCCGGCGGCGCCTGAAGTCAGGCCAGAACCTGATCGGCCGCCTGACCGTCAGCGAGTGGCTCGACCGATGGCTCGACGGCAAGCGCATCCGCAACTCGGGACTCAGTCGCTACGAGACCGATATCCGGTTCCACTTGAAGCCCCGGATCGGCCACCACCGTCTCGACCGCCTGTGCGTGAGCCATCTAAGCGACATGTTCACGGCCATCGCCGACGCCAATGCCGAGATCATGGGGCACAACTCCCAGCGTCGGGCTGCGGTCGAGGAGATGACCACCGTGCCGTGGAAGGGCACGGACAACCGCGCCCGCCGCAAGGTGATGAAGACGGCGATCGACGCCATGCCCCCGTTTCGGCGTGTGACCGGCCCGGCTACCCGGCTGCGCATCAAGGCCACGCTGCGGGCCGCGCTGAACGACACGATCGGCCAGCAGATCCTCACGTTCAACCCGGCCGCGCACGTCGAACTCGACCCCGTGCGCAAGCCAAAGGCTCTGGTGTGGACGGACGCACGGGCCGCCAAGTGGGAACACACGGGCGAGAAGCCCTCGCCCGTGATGGTCTGGACACCCGAACAGACCGACGCATCCCTCGACTTCGTCGCAGACGAACGGCTGTACGCGATGTGGCACCTGATCGCCTTCCGCGGCCTGCGTCGGGCGAGGCGTGCGGGCAGCCCTGGTCGGAGACCAAGCTCGATGACCACTCCCTGACCGTTTCCGCCCGGCTCGTCCAGGACGGGTGGGAGGTCGAGACCTCCGAGCCCAAGACGGACAGCGGCTTCCGCGTGGTCGCGGTCGACGACGACACCGTCAGCGTCCTGGAAGCGGCACCGCGAACAGCAGGACGCCGACCGCGAGGAGTGGGGACCGGCATGGTCTTCACCCAGGAAGACGGCTACTGGCTCCACCATGGCAAGGTGACCGACCTTTTCGAGCGCCTCGTCGCTGCCTCGGGGCTCCCGCCGAGCCGGCTGTACGACCCCCGCCACGGGGCGGCCACCCTCATGCTCGCCGTCGGCATCGACGTGAAGATCGTGTGCGACACACTCGGGCACAGCGGCACCCGCATCACGCGAGACATTTACCAGAGCGTCCTGCCGCAGGTCGGCAAGAACGCGGCCGAGGCCACCGCCAAGCTGGTCCCGCTCCAGCGCAAGACCGAGGCGGAGGAGGCCCGCAAGGCCGCCAAGAAGGCCAAGGACGAGGCGAAAGCCGAGGCAAGGGCCAAGAGGAAGGGCAAGCGGAAGAAGCCCGAGAAGTAGGGCACCGGACCGCTCCGCTCACGCATCGCTCACGCAAGCAATCTCACGGCATCCCAGCCGTGTGAGGCGCCATGCCCGGAGCAGCAGAAAACCCCAGGTCAGCAGCTATCTGTCCTGGGGTTTCACGGAGCCGCCTTCGGGATTCGAACCCGAGACCTACGCATTACGAGTGCGTTGCTCTGGCCATCTGAGCTAAGGCGGCGCGCTGCCCGCACCATGGTGCGATCGGCAACGTCGGTAAGTCTACACAGTTTCCGGGGGTGCTCGGACACCGCCCCGGAGCGGCCGCTCCGGGGCGGTGTCCGGCCACTACGAGCAGCGCTTTCCCTGGGCCGGCGGGGTGCCGCGCAGCAGGTAGCCGTTGATCGCGGAGTCGATGCACTTGCTGCCGCGGCCGTAGGCGGTGTGGCCGTCGCCCACGTAGGTCAGGAGGCGGGCCGAGGAGAGCTGGTCCGACAGGGACTGGGCCCAGCGGTAGGGGGTCGCCGGGTCGCGGGTGGTGCCGACGACCACGATCGGCGCCGCGCCCCGGGCCGTGATCCGGTGCGGCGCGCCGGTGGGCCTCACCGGCCAGTACGCGCAGTTCAGGGAGGCCCAGGCGAGGCCCTCGCCGAAGACCGGGGACGCCTTGCGGAAGGCGGGGAGCGCCTGCTCCGTCTGCTCGGGGCCGGTGAAGGCGGGCGGGAGGTCCAGGCAGTTCACGGCGGCGTTGGCGAACATCAGGTTGCTGTAGTGGCCCTCGGCGTCGCGCTCGTAGTAGCTGTCGGACAGGATCAGCAGCCCGGCGCCGTTGTTCTTCCGCATCGCCGCGGTCAACGCCTGGCGCAGCTGCGGCCACGCTGCCTGGTCGTACATCGCCGCGATCACCCCGGTGATGGCGAGCGACTCGGTGAGCCGGCGGCCGTCCGCGTCGCCCGTGGGGACGGGGTGCGCGTCGAGCTTCCGGAAGAACTGCTGCAACCGTGTGCCGACCTGTGCGGGGGTCGTGCCCTTGCCGCCGAGCGGGCAGTCGCCGTGCCGTACGCAGTCCCTCGCGAACGACTGGAACGCGGTCTCGAATCCCGCCGTCTGGTCCAGGTTCATCCGGCGCGACGACAGCGAGGGGTCCATCGCGCCGTCGAGGACGATCCGGCCGACCCGGTCCGGGTACAGCCCGGCGTACGTCGCGCCCAGGAACGTCCCGTACGACGCTCCGACGTAGTTCAGCCTCCGGTCCCCCAGCGCCGCCCGCAGGATGTCCATGTCCCGCGCCGCCTCGGCGGTGGAGACGTGGCGCAGCAGCTTCGGAGCGTCGGCACCGCAGCCCTCCGCGAACCTGCGGTAGGCGGAGACGAGCGTCGTGATCTCCTTCGGGTCGTCGGGTGTGATGTCGGTCTGGCTGTACCGGTCCATCGCCCGGTCGGTCAGGCACTTGACGGGCTCGCTGCGGGCGACGCCGCGCGGGTCGATGGCGACCATGTCGTAGCGGGCTCGCACCTCGGCCGGGTAGCCGACGCCCGCGTACTGCTGCAGGTAGCCGATCGCCGAGCCGCCCGGTCCGCCCGGGTTCACCAGCAGCGAGCCCAGGCGCCTGCCCGGGGCGGTGGCCTTCTTGCGGGCGACGGCCAGCTCGACCTCGTCCGCGGCGGGGTCGGCGTAGTCGAGCGGTGCCTTCAGGGTCGCGCACTCGAAGCCGGGCACTCCGCAGCCGCGCCAGGTGAGCTTCTGCTCGTAGTACCGCGACAGGCCGGACGGCGTGGCGCGCGGCAGGGCGGCCAGGACGGCCTCCGCCGCCGCCGCGGTGGTGTGGTCGCTCGCCGTGCTCCCGGTGGAGCAGGCCGAGACGAGCAGGGCGACGGCGGCCAGGAGGACGCCACCGGTGCGGGCCGAACGGAGCCCGCGGGTCCGGTGGGTTCGGCTGGCCGGAGCAAGGGCGCGGCTGATGTCCATCCCGCGAGCGTAACCGCCTGCGACGATATGAACGCTCAGCGTACACACCATGCCTCGTACGAGTGACACCGTCAGCCGCAGGTGGGCGGGGTGAGACGGCGGCCCGTCCGGCCGCGGGCGGGCACCGATGGGCGGCCGTCGGCGCCCGCGGCGGGGTGCGCGGCAGCTTCGTCGGCCTCACGGCCCCGCACGACGGACGGCGGCCTCGTCGGCCGCCAGGCCGGGCACGGGAACGGCCGGGCGGGCACGGAAAGCGGCCGGGCGGGCACGGAAAGCGGCCGGGCGGACACCGGAGCGGCGGCCTGGTCGACCGCTGGCGGTCTGTGGGCGGCGGTCCCACGGCGCGCGTCGGCGGCGAGGCCCGCGGCGGCTGCGTCAGCCTGCTCTGAGGGCCATGGTCATCGCCTCCACGGCGAGGAGCGGGGCCACATTGCGGTCGAGGGCGTCGCGGCAGGCGGCGATCGCCTCGATGCGGCGCAGGGTGGACTCCGGGGTACTGTCCCGCGCCAGGCGCTCCAGCGTGTCCTCGGCGTCGGCGTTGGCTATCGCCACCCTGGAGCCCAGCTGGAGGGCGAGGACGTCCCGGTACAGCGCGGTGAGGTCGGTCAGGGCCAGGTCCAGGCTGTCGCGCTGGGTCCGGGTGCGGCGGCGCTTCTGCTTGTCCTCCAGCTCCTTCATCACGCCCGCCGTGCCGCGCGGCAGCCGGCCGCCCTGCGCCGCGCCCAGCGCCGCCTTCAGCTCCTCGGTCTCCTTGCCGTCCGTCTCCTCGGCGAGCGCCTTGGCGTCGTCCGCGGCGGCGTCGACCAGCTCCTGGGCCGCCTTCAGGCAGCCGCCGACGTCGCCGATGCGGAGCGGGAGCTTCAGGACGGCGGCCCGGCGTTCCCGCGCGGCGGGGTCGGTGGCCAGTCGGCGGGCCCGGTCGATGTGCCCCTGGGTGGCCCGGGCCGCGGCGGCCGCGAGGCCGGGCTCGACGCCCTCCCTGCGCACGAGCATGTCGGCGACGGCGTCCACCGAGGGCGTGCGCAGGTTCAGGTGGCGGCAGCGCGAGCGGATCGTGGGCAGGACGTCCTCGATGGAGGGCGCGCACAGCAGCCAGACCGTGCGCGGGGCCGGCTCCTCGACGGCCTTCAGGACGGCGTTCGCGGACTTCTCGTTCAGCCGCTCGGCGTCCTCGACGAGGATCACCTGCCAGCGGCCGTTCGCCGGGGAGGTGAACGACTTGCGCACGGTGTCCCGCATGTCGGCGGCGAGGATCTGCGTGCCGTCGGCGGCGACCGTGCTGACATCGGCGTGCGTCCCGATCAGCGCCGTGTGGCAGCCGTCGCAGAAGCCGCAGCCGGGGACCCCGCCCAGGGCGCGGTCGGGGCTGACGCACTGCAGCGCGGCGGCGAAGGCGCGCGCCGTCTGCGTGATGCCGGCGCCGGGCGGTCCCGTGAACAGCCAGGCGTGGGTCATCTTCGACGCCTCCGGCGGCGGTGCGTCCGTCGCCGCGGCGGTGACCTGGGCGTCGGCGTCACGGGCAGCGGCGGTCAGCACTTCGCTGACCTTCTCCTGCCCGACGAGGTCGTCCCACACGGTCATGGGTCACGCCGCCCTTCCGTCAGGTTCTGTGGTGCCGGATCCATTGTGACGGTGAGGACTGACAAACGGGACGGGTGCCCTGGGCCTGGCGGGCACCCGGCCCCGTCCCGCAGGCGCACGCGGGACAGCGGCCTCGGCGGCCGTTCGGCGGCACGGCGGCCCGGAGCGGCCTCGGCGGCGGTCGACCGGACCGGACAACCGGAAGCGACACCAGCCGACGGCCAACCGGAACGACGACCGGAAGCGACACCAACGGGCGCCACCGGAAGGACGACCGGAAGCAACACCAGCGCCGGCCACCGGGACGGCGACCACCAACCGCGCCCGCGGCGGCCCACCGAAACCGCCGGGCCACCCACCACCTACCGGGTCACCGGACCAGCCCTACCGGGTCACCGGACCAGCCGTCGCGCGCACCCGGCGCGTGCACGGCTGGCTCGGTCCGGTCGCCCCGGCCGGGATCAGCCGCGCCGGCCGCGGCCACCCCGGCGGCCCCGGCCGTCGTCCGGCTCCCCGTCGTCCTCGCGAGGGCCCAGCAGTTCGTCCGCCAGCGTCGGCAGGTCGTCGAGCGGGGTCTCCTCCGCCCAGTCCGGACGCGGCCGGCGCGGGGCGGCCCCGCCCTCGGCATCCAGCCGCGGCAGCTCCCGCGTGCGGTCGTCGGAACCGCCGGAACCACCAGGCCGCGCGGTACCACCGGCTCCGGCCGGGGCCGCGCGCTCACCGTCGGCGGGGCGCTCGTCGCGGAAGAAGCCCGGGGGCACCCGGTCCTCGGGGTCCTCGGCCGGAACCGGCGGCAGCACCGCCGTCTCGTCCGCCGCTCCGGCGGAGCCCACCGGCGGGAGCACCGTCGTCTCCTCCCCGGCGGCCGGCGGAACCGGCGGCTGCGGGAGCTTCGCGGTCACCTCGGATTCGGACTCCCCGGCCGCCCACGAGGGCGTGCCGCCGGTCCGCTCGTCCCGCACCGGCCGCAGCACGGCCGTCTCCTCGGCCGGACCGCCCGAGGCGTTGGTCGGCGTCACCACCGGCGTCGGCACGGTCATCGCGTCCGCCGGGACCGCCGGAGCCGTCGCCTGCCCGGGAGCCGGCTGCGCCGGACCCGCCTGCGCGGCGGCCGCGGCCTCCTCCGCCGCCCGCCGTGCCTGCTCGGCGCGCAGCAGGGCCTCCTCGGCCTTGCGCTGCTTCTCCAGACGCAGCGCCTCGGCCTCGGCACGCAGTCGCGCCTCCTCCTCGGCCTGCTTGCGCAGCCGCTCCTCCTCGGCCTTGCGCCGGGCTTCGGCCTCGGCGCGGGCCTGCTCCTCGGCGAGCAGGCGCGCCCGCTCCTCCTCGGCCCGGCGGCGTGCCTCCTCGGCCCGCTGCCGGGCTTCCTCGGCCTGCCGCTCGGCCTCGCGCCGCTGCGCCTCCTCCAGTTCGCGCCGCTTGCGCTCCTCCTCCTCGGCGCGCAGCCGCGCGAGCTGCTCCTGGCGCTCACGCTCCAGCCGTTCCTCCTCGGCCTTGCGCCGGGCCTCCTCCTCCGCCTTCCGGCGGGCCTCCTCCTCGGCCTTGCGGCGGGCCTCCTCCTGGGCCCTCACCTCGGCCTCGGACAGGGGCAGCATCTGGTCCAGCCGGTGCCGGACGACCGTCGTGACGGCCTCGGGCTCCTGGCCCGCGTCCACGACGAGGTAGCGGCCGGGGTCGGCGGCGGCCAGCGTCAGGAAGCCGGCCCGCACCCGGGCGTGGAACTCGGCGGGCTCCGACTCCAGCCGGTCCGGCGCCTCGGTGAAACGTTCCCGGGCGGTCTCCGGGGAGACGTCCAGCAGCACCGTCAGGTTCGGGACCAGCCCGTTCGTCGCCCAGCGGGAGATCCGCGCGATCTCCGTCGGGGACAGGTCGCGGCCGGCGCCCTGGTAGGCGACCGAGGAGTCGATGTACCGGTCGGAGATGACGACCGCGCCCCGCTCCAGGGCGGGCCGCACGACCGTGTCGACGTGCTCGGCGCGGTCGGCCGCGTACAGCAGCGCCTCCGCCCGGTGCGACAGGCCCTGCGAGGACACGTCCAGCAGGATCGACCGCAGGCGCTTGCCGACGGGCGTGGCCCCCGGCTCGCGGGTGAGGACCACCTCGTGCCCCTTGGCCCTGATCCACTCGGCGAGCGCCTCGGCCTGGGTCGACTTGCCGGCCCCGTCACCGCCCTCCAGGGCGATGAAGAAACCGTTCGACGCGGGCACCTGCGCCGGGTCGTCGCCGCCGCGCAGCGCGTCGAGCAGGTCCTGCCGCAGCGGCACGCCGGAACGGTCGTCGGCCTTCGCCAACACCAGCGCGGCGACCGGCAGCAGCAGCGCGCCGACCAGCATCAGCGTGAAGGCGGCGCCCCCGTGCGCGAAGACGAACCTGCCGTTCTCCAGCCGGTGCGGCCCGATGGCGCCCGCGACGACCGGGGCGATCACGGCGCCGAGCGCGACGCAGACCCGTACCACCGCGTGCAGGTGCTCGGTCGTGCGCGCCCGGCGGTGGTCCTCGGTCTCCTGGTCGAGCAGGGTGTGCCCGGTGTTGGCGGCCACGCCCGCGCTCACCCCGGCCAGGGCCAGGATCAGCAGCACGGTGGTGACGTCCGGCACGAGGCCGGCGGCCAGCAGTGCGACGCCGGTGAGCGCGATCGCCAGCGACAGCAGCCGGCGGCGCGAGAGCGACTCCAGGGCCCTGGGCGCCGTGCGGATGCCGACGACGACCCCGCCGGTCAGGGCGAGCACCAGCAACCCGTACAGCACCGGCCCGCCGCCCAGGTCCTTGGCGTGCAGCACGCACACGGCGACGGCCGCGGCGATCGCGCCGGCGACCGCGGCGCAGGCCGTGACCAGCAGCGGAAGGGCGCCGGTACGGCCCTTGTCCACGGTGGTGCCGGTCCGCGGGCGGCGCAGTCCCTCGAGGGGCGACCGCGGGCGGGGGGTCCGCGTGTCGGGCAGCTCCAGGGCCGTCAGCACGGACAGCGAGGCGGCGAACAGGCCGGCCGCGACGAAGGCGGCGAGCGCCGCCTGGTGCTGGGCGAACCAGTCGATGCCGGTGCCGAGCACGTTGTTCAGGAGCGCCGCCAGGACCAGGACGGCGGCCGCGAGGGGGAAGGCCCCGAAAGCCGTCCGCAGCGACAGCCGGCGCAGGGTGCCCATGTGGTCCGGCAGCGGGCGCACCGTGGCGCCCTCCGGGGGCGGCGCGGGCAGGAGCGCGGGCGCCGCGCTCTCCCGGCACACCGTCCAAAAACGCTCGGCGATCCCGACGACGAAGGCCGTGACCAGGAGGAACGCGGGCGCGTCGCCCGGCGTCCAGTCGATCCACAGCGGTGCGACGATCAGCAGGGCCGCGCGCACGCCGTCCGCGCCGACCATCGTCCAGCGGCGGTCGAGCGGTCCCTCCCGGGAGGTGAGGGAGGTCAGCGGTCCGAGGAGGACCGCGCCGAAGAGCAGCGTCGCGAGGATCCGTGCCCCGAAGACGGCCGCCACGGCGAACGCCGCGCCGCGGTAGCCGCCACCGAACGTGTTCTCGGCGATCGCCGCCTGCAGGACCAGGAGGACCAGGACCAGGAGGGTCAGGGTGTCAGCGACGCTTCCCACCAGTTGGGCGCCCCACAGGCGCCTCAGCTGCGGCCGGCGCAGCAGCGCGCGGAGGGCGCGCTCCCGCGAATCGGCGACCAGGGCGTCGTCAGGGGCCGGAGTGGGGGCCGTTGGCTGCTCGGCTCGCGTCATGCAATCAGCCTATCGGGATGCGCTGCCGGCCCGTGGCGCCCGCCCGAACGTGCGCACGTCCCGTCACCCAAGTGATGCCGAGACGTTCGTTTCGTGCACCCGGTGTGCACAGCCCGGGAGGGGAGCGACGGACCGCGTCCTGTCCGCGTCCCGACGGTGCGCCAGGCCGCGGCCGGCCAGGCGGCCGGCGAGAAACCGATTCCCCACCGCCGCGCGATCACTCCTGACCCGCGCCGGAACACGAAGTGGTCCCGGAAACCGGGGACGCCGCCGCGTCCGAGAACCCTGAGACGCCACCGCGCCCGCGACCGGGAACCCACCGCGCCCGGCACCCGGACACGCCACCGCGCGGACCGGGCCCGGGCGCTGCCGCCAAGGACAGCGAAGGGCGTGCCGCCGGAGCCGCCCCCCGCCGCGCACGCGCCGGCACGGGCCGTGACGGCGGCGCGCCAGCAGCGGCTGCGGCGCCGACCGCGGGCACGGGCTGCGGCGCCGAGTGCCGGCACCGGCCGCGGCGGCCGGACGGACTGCCGACCGAGCCGGTCCCTGCGCCCGTGCCCCAGTACGGGCGCCCCGGTCGCCTCGGCCGCCGCCGGCGGATCAGTCCTCCGAGGCGGCCTTCGACGCCGTCGCCTTCGTGGCGGCCGTCTTCTTCGCCGTCGTCTTCTTCGCCGTGGTCTTCTTGGCGGTGGCCGTCTTCTTGGCGGCCGTCTTCTTCGCGGTCGTCTTCTTCGCCGCCGCCGTCGTCTTCGACGCGGACGTCGCCTTCTTGGCGGTCTTCTTCGCCGTCTTCTTGGCGGGCGCCTTCGCGCGCTTCTCGGCCAGCAGCTCGAAGCCGCGTTCCGGCGTGAGCGTCTCGACGCTGTCGCCGGAGCGCAGGGTCGCGTTGGTCTCGCCGTCGGTGACGTACGGCCCGAAGCGGCCGTCCTTCACGACGACCGGCCTGCCGCTGACCGGGTCCTCGCCCAGCTCCTTCAGCGGCGGCTTGGCGGCCGCCCGCCCACGCTGCTTGGGCTGGGCGTAGATGGCCTGCGCCTCCTCCAGCGTGATCGTGAAGAGCTGGTCCTCGGACTGCAGCGAACGGGAGTCCGTGCCCTTCTTCAGGTACGGGCCGTAGCGGCCGTTCTGCGCGGTGATCTCCTGCCCGTCGGCGTCGGTGCCGACGACGCGCGGCAGCGACATCAGCCGCAGCGCCTCCTGGAGGGTCACCGTGTCCGGCGACATCGACTTGAACAGCGAGGCCGTGCGCGGCTTGACCGCGTTCTTGCCGGTCTTGGGAGTCCCCTCGGGCAGCACCTCGGTGACGTACGGGCCGTAGCGGCCGTCCTTGGCGACGATCGTGTGGCCGGTCTCCGGGTCGGTGCCCAGCTCGAAGTCGCCGCTCGGCTTGGCGAGCAGCTCCTCCGCCAGTTCGACGGTCAGCTCGTCCGGCGCCAGGTCGGCCGGGATGTCGGCGCGCTGGTGGCTGTCGGTGTCCTTCTCGCCACGCTCGATGTACGGGCCGTAGCGGCCGACCCGCAGCACGATGTCGTTGCCCACCGGGAACGACGACACCTCGCGCGCGTCGATCGCGCCCAGGTCGGTCACCAGCTCCTTGAGGCCACCGAGGTGGTCGCCGTCACCGTTGCCGGCGTCGGCGGCCGCGCCCTCGACCGTGCCCTCGCCGAAGTAGAACCGCTTCAGCCACGGCACCGCCTGCGCCTCACCGCGGGCGATGCGGTCGAGGTCGTCCTCCATCCGGGCGGTGAAGTCGTAGTCGACGAGCCGCCCGAAGTGCTTCTCCAGCAGGTTGACCACGGCGAAGGACAGGAAGGACGGCACGAGGGCCGTGCCCTTCTTGAACACGTACCCGCGGTCGAGGATGGTGCCGATGATCGACGCGTACGTCGACGGACGGCCGATCTCGCGCTCCTCCAGCTCCTTGACCAGGCTGGCCTCGGTGTAGCGGGCCGGGGGCTTGGTCGCGTGGCCGTCGGCGGTGATCTCCTCGGCGGACAGCGCGTCGCCCTCGGCGACCTGCGGCAGCCGGCGCTCGCGGTCGTCGAGCTCGGCGTTCGGGTCGTCCGCGCCCTCGACGTACGCCTTGAGGAAGCCGTGGAAGGTGATCGTCTTGCCGGACGCGCTGAACTCGACGTCCCGGCCGTCGGCGGCCATGCCGCCGATCTTCACCGTGACGGAGTTGCCCGTCGCGTCCTTCATCTGGGAGGCGACCGTCCGCTTCCAGATCAGCTCGTACAGCTTGAACTGGTCGCCGGTCAGCCCCGTCTCGGCGGGCGTGCGGAAACGATCACCCGAAGGCCGGATCGCCTCGTGCGCCTCCTGGGCGTTCTTCACCTTCCCGGCGTACGTGCGCGGCTGCGCCGGCAGGTAGTCGGCGCCGTACAGCTGGGTGACCTGGGCGCGGGCGGCGGAGACCGCCGTGTCGCTCAGGGTCGTGGAGTCCGTACGCATGTACGTGATGTAGCCGTTCTCGTACAGCTTCTGGGCGACCTGCATGGTCGCCTTGGCGCCGAAGCCGAGCTTGCGGCTGGCCTCCTGCTGCAGCGTCGTCGTACGGAACGGGGCGTACGGCGAGCGGCGGTACGGCTTGGACTCGACGGACCGGACGGAGAAGCGGGTGTCCGCCAGGGCGGCGGCCAGGGCGCGGGCGTTCACCTCGTCCAGGTGGAGCGTGCCGGCGCTCCTGAGCTGCCCCAGGGAGTCGAAGTCGCGGCCCTGCGCGACACGGCGGCCGTCGACGGTCTGCAGCCGGGCGACCAGCGTCGAGGGGTCGGACGGGTCGCCCGCGCGGCCGGTCGAGAAGGTGCCCGTCAGGTCCCAGTACTCGGCCGAGCGGAACGCCATGCGCTCGCGCTCGCGCTCCACCACGAGCCGGGTCGCGACCGACTGGACCCGGCCCGCGGACAGCCGCGGCATGACCTTCTTCCACAGCACCGGCGAGACCTCGTAGCCGTAGAGGCGGTCGAGGATGCGGCGGGTCTCCTGGGCGTCGACCAGCTTCTGGTTGAGCTGGCGCGGGTTGGCGACGGCCGCGCGGATCGCGTCCTTGGTGATCTCGTGGAAGACCATCCGCTTGACCGGGATCTTCGGCTTCAGCACTTCCTGCAGGTGCCAGGCGATGGCCTCGCCCTCGCGGTCCTCATCGGTGGCGAGGAAGAGCTCGTCGGACTCCTTCAGCAGGTCCTTGAGCTTCTTGACCTGGGCCTTCTTGTCGGCGTTGATCACGTAGATGGGCTGGAAGTCGTGCTCGACGTCCACCCCCAGGCGGCGGACCTCGCCGGTGTACCTCTCGGGGACCTCGGCAGCGCCGCTCGGAAGGTCTCGGATGTGCCCGACGCTCGCCTCGACGATGTAGCCGGGGCCGAGATAGCCCTTGATCGTCTTCGCCTTGGCGGGCGACTCGACGATGACGAGTCGGCGGCCGCCCTGCGCGGTCTCGCTGGTCGGGGACAACTTCGCTCTTCTCTCCGGTCGACGCTGGGTCTCCCCAGGCCTTGGCTCCCGGGGTCGGGTGGTGCTGACGCTGCGGAGTGTGACGGTACATCCCGCCCCCGTGTCAAACGGGAAAAGCTCGCAACGGCCACTCGAACGGTAACCCGACTACCGCCCTTCCTGCCGCCCGGAGTGCCGGCCGTTCCGTTCCGGCCGCTGCGGAGAGTGGCCGGCAGGCCGCCGCAGCGGCCGCGCCCGGTGGCTGTCACAGGCGCGTGAAGCACCACGCCCCGGCCGTGAGGGCCGCGACGGCGGCCAGGCCGGCGAGCGTCGCCGACGCCGTCCGGTTCACCCCGAGGGCGACGGGCCGCCCGTGCCGCACCCGGACCACCGTCCACCCCAGCAGCGCCGCTCCGAACAGGGCGAACACCGCCCCGGTGAAGATCGCCGCCCCGGTCTCCATCTCTGTCCCCTCCCGTTCCGGTTCCCCGGTCCGGGAGGCTGGCACCCGCGGGCGACGGCCGGGCCAACACCCGGTGAACGCGGGGCGCAGGGCTCCGCGGCGCCGCGCGCGGGGCGGCGGCCGCGGCACACCGCCGGACCGGCTTCCTCACCGTCCGCGTTCGCGCGACAGATGACCAAAAAAGTGGCCGAAGACACCGGGACGACCGGACGGCACCGGACCGGCGGGACCGGAAGCGGAAGGACACGGCCAGAAACGGACGTCCGCGATCAGAGCCGGAAGGCAGGGATCAGAACCGGAAGGGGCGCGAGGGCGGCGCGGCACGGCGCGGAACCCACGCCCCGCGACGCCCCGGCCGCGCTCACCGGGCGGGCTCGAGGAACCCCTGCTCCACCAGCCTCCGGATCTGCGCGGGCGTGCGGTCCCGCAGCAGCACGGGATCCTCGCCCATCAGCTGGGCGATGGCGTCCAGGATGCGGCCGGCGCTGAGCGTGCCGTCGCAGACGCCCGCGAAGCCCGCGGCGACGGTGTCCACCGTGGTGGCCCGGCGCATCCCGCGGTGCTGGCGCAGCACGACGTGCTCGGGGTCCTCGGCGCCCGGCAGCCCGACCTGCTCCTGCACGACCTCCGGGACCAGCCGGAAGTGCGCGGCGAGCAGGGCCGCGTCGTCGTGGTCGCGCAGGTAGTCGACGCGCGCGAAGTGCGCCCGCACCGTCTCGCCGAGCGGCTGCTCGACCGGGTGCGGCCACTCCTCGACGGTGAGCGAGGGCACCGCGGAGCCCGTTCTGCGCAGCGTGATCCAGCCGAAGCCCACGGCCTTCACCTTGCGCGCCTCGAACTCGTCCAGCCAGGCGTCGTACCGCGCCTGGTACTCCGCCGGGTCCCCGAGGTGGTCCCCGGCGTCCCGGAGCCACAGCTCGGCGTACTGCGTGACGTCCTGCACCTCGCGCTGCACGATCCAGGCGTCGCAGCCGCGGGGCACCCAGGACCTGAGCCGGTCCTGCCAGTCCTCGCCCTCGACGTGCTGCCAGTTGGCGAGGAACTGCGCGTAACCGCCCTCGTTGAGCCGCTCGCCCGCCTGCTGGACCAGCGTGCGGCACAGGTCGTCCCCGGCCATGCCGCCGTCGCGGTAGGTCAGCCGGGCTCCCGGGGAGATCACGAACGGCGGGTTCGACACGATCAGGTCGTACGTCTCGTCGTCCCTCAGCGGCTCGAACAGCGAGCCCTGGCGCAGGTCGGCGGCCGGGGCGCCGGACAGCGCGAGGGTCAGCGCGGTGATGTGCAGGGCGCGCGGGTTGACGTCGGTGGCGGTCACGCGCGTGGCGTGCCGGGCGGCGTGCACCGCCTGGATCCCGGAACCGGTGCCGAGGTCGAGCGCGGAGCCGGCGGGCGTGCGCACGGTGATGCCGGCCAGCGTCGTGGAGGCGCCCCCGACCCCGAGGACGACGCCCTCCGCCCGGCTGCCGATGCCGCCGGCGCCGCCGACCGCGCAGCCGAGGTCGGACACGATGAACCAGTCCTCGCCGTCCGGTCCTCCGTACGGCCGTACGTCCACGGCGGCGGCGACCTCGTCGGCGCCGACGCGCCTGAGCCAGCCGCTGCCGAGGCACGCCTCGACGGGCAGCACGTCTTCCACGCGCGCCCGCGGCACCGGGTGCTGCAGCAGGAACAGCCGCACGAGCGTCTCCAGCGGGGTGTCCCCCCGCGTGGCCCGCAGCGCGGGGACGGTCTCGCTGCGCGCCAGCGCCGCGTACGCGGGGGCGCCGAGCAGTTCGAGGAGGCCGTCGGCGGTGAAGGAGGCGCCGAGCAGGGCCTCACGGAGCCGGACGGCGACGTCCGGACGGTCGGCGGCGGGCAGGGCGGGCAGGCTGGAGTCACTCACGTCCCCATTGTGTCGGCTCGCGCCGACACCGCACACGCGCGTGGGCCCTGCGCGGCCCGGCTCCCCGCGACCGGGGCCGCTCAGCTCCCCGTCGCCGGAGCCGACGCGGGCGCCGAGGCGGACTTGCAGCTCGGCTGCTGGGCCATCGCCCGGCCGACGTCGCCCTCCTCCAGGTTCTTCAGGGCGTCGTTCCCGGTCTTGCTGAGCTGGTCCAGGCGGGTGGCGACGCCCTTGAGACCGTCGGCGAACTTCGCCTGGTCCTTGATCTCGAGCGCGTCCACCTGCTTCTTCAGCGAGGCGTAGGAGGCGGAGAGGTCGTTCAGCTCCTTGACCGCGTCCTGCTGCTTCTTCTTGCCCTGGTCGACGTCGGGCGCGCCGGCCCGGGAGACCGCGGCGCCGATCGCCTTGTAGGCATCGGACATGTCCTGGAAGGCCTGCGAGTCGGTCTGCTTGACGTCGGCCGGGGCACTGTTGTCCGAGGTCTGCTTCTGGATCGCGGAGTTGGCGGCCGCGATCTTCTTCGCCTGCGGCTGCACCGCGTCGCAGACCTGCTTGGCCCACGTGTTCAGCGCGTCGTTCTTGTCGTCGGCGCTGCTGTCGGAGCAGCCCGTCAGTGCCAGTGCCAGTACCGCACCGCCGGACAGTGCGGCCGCGAGCTTCTTGTTCACCGGATTGGTCCCTTCCATGGCTCTCGGCCCCGGAACATACACGCCGTCCACAGGGCCACCACGAACCGGACGCCCGCTATTTCCTTCTTGAAGCCATTTGCACCACGCGAGAGAAGGCTCACGAATGCGGCGCGCACGCACACGCAGCGGGCGGGCGGCGCCTCGCACGCGCCGCCCGCCCGCCGTGGAACGGTCCCCGGATCCCGGCTACGACACCACCGCCGGGTCGGCCGGCTCGGACGTCCGCTCGGCGTCGCCCTCGTCGCCCACGGCGATCCCGCGCCGCTTGGAGACGTAGACCGCGCCGACGATGACGGCCAGCGCCACGACGGCGACCGCGATCCGCACGGGGATGCTCGCGTCCTGGCCGTAGCTGAACTTGATGACGGCGGGCGCGATGAGCAGCGCGACCAGGTTCATCACCTTCAGCAGGGGGTTGATGGCGGGACCGGCGGTGTCCTTGAACGGGTCGCCGACGGTGTCGCCGATCACCGTGGCCGCGTGGGCCTCGCCGCCCTTGCCGCCGTGGTGGCCGTCCTCGACGAGTTTCTTGGCGTTGTCCCAGGCGCCGCCGGAGTTGGCCAGGAACACCGCCATCAGCGTGCCCGCGCCGATCGCGCCCGCGAGGTAGGCGCCGAGCGCTCCGACACCGAGTGTGAACCCGATGAAGATGGGCGCCATCACGGCGAGCAGGCCGGGCGTGGCGAGTTCCCGCAGGGCGTCCTTGGTGCAGATGTCGACGACCTTGCCGTACTCCGGCTTCTCGGTGAGGTTCATGATCCCGGGCTTCTCGCGGAACTGCCGCCGGACCTCGAACACCACCGAGCCCGCCGACCGCGACACCGCGTTGATCGCCAGCCCCGAGAAGAGGAAGACGACCGCGGCGCCGGCGATGAGGCCGACGAGGTTGTTGGGCTGCGAGATGTCCATCATCAGGCTGAGCGGGGCGCCCGCTCCGGACAGCGCCTCGCCGACGTCCTGCGCCCCGGTGGTGATCGCGTCGCGGTACGACCCGAACAGCGCCGACGCCGCCAGCACGGCGGTGGCGATGGCGATGCCCTTGGTGATGGCCTTGGTGGTGTTGCCGACGGCGTCGAGGTTGGTGAGCACCTGGGCGCCCGCGCCCTCGACGTCGCCGGACATCTCGGCGATGCCCTGCGCGTTGTCGGAGACCGGCCCGAAGGTGTCCATGGCGACGATCACGCCGACCGTGGTGAGCAGTCCGGTGCCGGCCAGCGCCACCGCGAACAGCGCCAGCATGATCGACGTACCGCCGAGCAGGAACGCCCCGTACACGCTGAGGCCGATCAGCAGGGCGGTGTAGACGGCCGACTCCAGGCCGACGGAGATGCCGGCGAGGATCACGGTGGCCGGGCCGGTCAGCGACGTCTTGCCGATGTCGCGGACGGGTCGCCGGCTGGTCTCGGTGAAGTAGCCGGTCAGCTGCTGGATCACGGCGGCCAGCAGGATGCCGATCGCCACCGCGACGAGGGCCAGGACGCGCGGGTCCCCGTCCTTGCCGAGGATCGCCGCGTCGGTCACGCCGTCGAGGTCGGCGAACGACGACGGCAGGTAGAGGAAGGCCGCGGCCGCGACCAGGACCAGGGAGATCACCGCGGAGATGAAGAAACCACGGTTGATCGCGCTCATGCCACTGCGGTCGGCCCGGCGCGGCGCCACCGCGAAGATGCCGATCATGGCGGTGATCACGCCGATCGCGGGCACGAGCAGCGGGAAGGCCAGTCCGTGGTTGCCGAAGGCCGCGGTGCCCAGGATCAGCGCGGCGACGAGGGTCACCGCGTAGGACTCGAAGAGGTCGGCCGCCATGCCCGCGCAGTCGCCGACGTTGTCGCCCACGTTGTCGGCGATGGTCGCGGCATTGCGCGGATCGTCCTCCGGGATGCCCTGCTCCACCTTGCCGACCAGGTCGGCGCCGACGTCGGCGGCCTTGGTGAAGATGCCGCCGCCGACACGCATGAACATCGCGATCAGCGCGGCACCGAGGCCGAAGCCCTCCAGTACCTTCGGCGCGTCGGCCGCGTACACCAGCACCACGCAGGAGGCGCCCAGCAGGCCGAGCCCCACCGTGATCATGCCGACGACGCCACCCGTGCGAAAAGCGATCTTCATCGCTTTGTGCGAGACGGTGGTGAGATCCTTTTCCGGCTCACGCCGCACCGGCTCACCCGGCAAAGGATGCGCGTTCACCCCGTTGACGGCGGCGGGAGACGGAGGGGCCTGCGCTGCCTCGCGGGCCGCCGCGGCGACGCGCACATTGCTGCGCACGGCGAGCGACATCCCGAAATAGCCGGTCGCCGCCGAGAACGCCGCACCGATCAGGAAGAAGGCCGACCGTCCGGCGCGCTGATTCCAGTCGTCCGCGGGCAGCAGCAGAAGCAGGAAGAACACGGCGACGGCGAATATGCCGAGCGTGCGCAACTGCCGGCCCAGATAGGCCTTCGCGCCTTCCTGCACCGCCTCCGCGATCCGCTTCATGCTGTCGGTGCCCTCGCCCGCCGCGAGCACCTGGCGCACCAGGACGCCCGCGACCACGAGGGCGGCGAGCGCGACGGCCGCGATGACCGCCACGATGATCCGGTTGTCGTCGGTCAGCACTGCGGCTGCGAGGGTCGTGGGGTGGCCCCACTGATGAGGGGTAGAAAGCCCCGCCATTCGTCCTCCTTGACGCTTGGGCTGAGCTCAAGATGTGGACGGATTGTAGGTACCGGAACCTGATCAAAACAGAGGACGGTAAATCGAATTGGCCTTCATCTGCGTCTTGGCAAATGATCGCCGGCCGGTCACGGAACCCGAAAGCGGTAATGCCCCAAAAGCATTCACGCTTGATCCATTGTCCAATCGCTGATCGTGAAGTCATTCACGACTCGCTGCATGCCTCACTGTAAGCGCGGCCGACGGTACCCGCACACGCCGAAGGCCCCTGCTGAGGAGGGCCCTTCGGTGAAATCCGGTGCGGTTGTGCTCAGGCGGGCGCCGACGCCGGGGCCGGGAGCCCGTTCGGGACGGTCCAGGCGAGCGCAGGGGGCGGCTCGGCCGGTCGAGTGAGGCGAGCGGCTCCGGGCGAGCGCCGGGCACCGGGCGGAGGCGGGGCTCGGCCGGGTGAGCGAAGCGGCCGGCTCCGGGCGAGCTCGGCCCTCTGGGCGGAGGCGGGGCCTCGGCTCGGGTGAGCGAAGCGGCCGGCTCCGGGCGAGCGCCGCCCTCCAGGCGGAGGCGGGGGCCAGCCTGGGTGAGCGAAGCGGCCGGCTCCGGGCTCGGCCGGTTCAGAGAAGCGGCCGCTCCGGGCGAGCGCCGGGCTCGGGCGGGCGATACGGAGATCGGGCTGCGACGGGAGCCGGGGTCAGCCACTCATGAGAGACCCGGGGCGACTGTGCATGTACAGCGACCGGCGCGAGCAGAGCCGGGTCGGCTCAGGGGGAGCCGGGGGCTCGACTAGGCGAGTACGGCGGTCGGCGGGGTGGTCGGCCAGGTCATGCGGATCAGCCCGCCGTCCTTCCCGGCCGAGACCTCCATGTCGTCGACGAGACCGCTGATGACCGCGAGGCCCATCTCGTCCTCCTCGGCCTCCACGTCGCCCGGGGCGCCTCCGGCACCGGCGGCCGTGTGCGGGGCCTCGTCACCGACCTCGATGGAGAACTGTTTCTCCTCCTCGATCAGGATCACCTTCACCGGCGCCGAGATGCCGCCGTTGCGGTGGAGTCCGACGGCGCGGGAGCAGGCCTCGCCCACAGCCAGTCTGACCTCGTCGAGGACGGCCTCGTCCACTCCGGCCCTGCGCGCCACCGCCGCCGCCACCAGACGGGCAGTGCGGACGTGTTCGGGAAGCGCGCTGAAGCGGAGCTCAACGGTGGCCATGCATCCCCCTCGGAGCCGTGGGCGTGCTGTCGGGGGCCGGGCCGCGGACAGCCCGGACCCCGTCCTGAACTTCTTCCTCCCCGGGCACCGGCCCGAGGCCGGTGGTCAGTCGGTGGCCGCCACCGCCTCCTCCACCGAGGTGTGAATCGGGAACACCTTGGTGAGGCCGGTGATGCGGAAGATCTTGAGAATGCGCTCCTGGTTGCAGACCAGGCGCAGTGAGCCCTCATGGGCACGGACGCGCTTCAGGCCGCCGACCAGCACGCCGAGCCCGGTGGAGTCGAGGAAGTCCACGCCCTCCATGTCGACGACGAGGTGGAAATTCCCGTCGTTCACCAGCTCGACCAGCTGCTCACGCAGCTTGGGCGCGGTATATACGTCGATTTCGCCACCGACCTCGACGACCGTACGATCGCCGACGGTACGGGTCGACAGGGACAGGTCCACGGATCCTCCAGCACCTTGCTATCGAGCGGTCGCCCCTCGGGACACCTCGGCAGAGCCCCCGGGACGGTTCGCCAGCCGCGATGGCATTCAATCACTTACCGGCAGGCGTGCACGACGCCTTGGCTCCATTGTCCGTCATGCCGGTGACACACTCGGTGCCGATGGCCAAGAATCACCGATCCGATCGATCCCCGACGGACAGCGCGTCCCGCCCGGCCCCGAGCACGGTCCTGGACCGGCTCGCCTCGGGCCCGAGCCGGGCTACGCGCATCACTCATACGGAGCACTTGCCCCCGCGTGCGGGCCGCCATGCCGTCTGGCCCGACCGGATTCGCTCCGAGGTCGTCGCGGCGGTGCAGGCCTGCGGGGTCGAACATCCGTGGGCGCACCAGGCGCGCGCGGCGGAGCACGCCCTGGACGGGGACTCGGTGGTGGTCGCCACGGGCACGGCGTCCGGCAAGTCCCTGGCGTACCTCGTCCCGGTGCTGTCGACGCTGCTGGACGGCTCCGAGGCCCCCAACGGCCGTGGCGCCACCGCCCTGTACCTGGCCCCGACCAAGGCCCTGGCGGCCGACCAGTGCCGTGCGGTGAAGGGGTTGTCCCAGCCTCTGGGCACCGCCGTGCGCGCGGCGGCGTACGACGGCGACACCCCGTTCGAGGAACGGGAGTGGATCCGCCAGTACGCCACCTACGTGCTGACCAACCCGGACATGCTGCACCGCGGGATCCTGCCCTCGCACCCCCGCTGGTCGTCCTTCCTGCGCGCGCTGAAGTACGTGATCGTCGACGAGTGCCACACCTACCGGGGCGTCTTCGGCTCGCACGTCGCCCAGGTGCTGCGCCGCCTGCGCAGACTGTGCGCGCGCTACGGCGCCTCGCCCGTCTTCCTGCTGGCCTCGGCGACCGCGGCGGAGCCCGCCGTCGCGGCACGCCGGCTGACCGGCCTGCCCGTCGTCGAGGTGGCCGACGACGCCTCGCCGCGCGGTGAACTGGTGTTCGCGTTGTGGGAGCCGCCGCTCACCGACCTCCACGGCGAGCGGGGCGCACCCGTCCGCCGCACCGCCACCGCCGAGACGGCCGACCTGCTGACGGACCTGACCCTGCAGGGCGTGCGCTCGGTCGCCTTCGTCCGCTCCCGGCGCGGCGCCGAGCTGATCTCGGTGATCGCCCAGGAGCGGCTGAGCGAGGTCGACCGGTCGCTCGCCCGGCGCGTGGCGGCCTACCGCGGCGGCTACCTCCCCGAGGAGCGCCGCGCTCTGGAACGCGCCCTGCACTCCGGCGAACTCCTCGGCCTCGCCGCGACGACCGCCCTGGAACTCGGCATCGACGTGTCGGGCCTGGACGCCGTCGTGATCGCCGGTTACCCGGGGACCCGCGCGTCGCTGTGGCAGCAGGCGGGCCGGGCGGGCCGCGCCGGGCAGGGAGCCCTGGCGGTGCTGGTCGCCCGCGACGACCCGCTGGACACCTTCCTCGTCCACCACCCCGAGGCCCTGTTCGACCAGCCGGTGGAGTCCACCGTCCTCGACCCGGACAACCCGTACGTCCTGGCCCCTCACCTGTGCGCGGCCGCCGCCGAGCTGCCGCTGACGGACGAGGACGTCGAGCTGTTCGGGCCGGCCAGCAAGGAGCTGCTGCCGCAGCTGGAGGCCGCGAAGCTGCTGCGCCGCCGCACGAAGGCCTGGCACTGGACCCGCCGCGAGCGGGCCGCGGACCTCACCGACATCCGGGGCGAGGGCGGGCGCCCGGTGCAGATCGTCGAGGCCGGCACGGGGCGGCTGCTCGGCACGGTCGACGAGGGCGCCGCGCACGCGACGGTGCACGAGGGCGCGGTCCACCTGCACCAGGGCCGTACGTACCTGGTGCGCCACCTCGACCTGGACGACTCGGTCGCACTGGTGGAGGAGGCCAGCCCGCCGTACACCACGGTCGCCCGCGACACGACGGCGATCTCCGTCCTGGAGACGGATGTCGAGATCCCGTGGGGCGACGGCCGCCTGTGCTACGGCTCCGTCGAGGTCACCAACCAGGTGGTCTCCTTCCTGCGCCGGCGGGTCATCACCGGTGAGGTGCTGGGCGAGACGAAGCTCGACCTCCCTCCCCGGACGCTGCGCACGCGCGCGGTGTGGTGGACGGTCACCGAGGACCAGCTGGACGAGGCCCGGATCAACCCGGAGATCCTCGGCGGCTCCCTGCACGCCGCCGAGCACGCGTCCATCGGCATGCTGCCGCTGTTCGCGACCTGCGACCGCTGGGACATCGGCGGTGTCTCCGTTCCGCTCCATCCCGACACGCTCCTGCCGACGGTGTTCGTCTACGACGGCCACCCCGGCGGCGCGGGCTTCGCCGAGCGTGCCTTCCACACCGCGCGGGCCTGGCTCAGCGCCACTCGCGAGGCCATCGCCTCCTGCGAGTGCGACTCCGGCTGCCCGTCCTGCATCCAGTCCCCCAAGTGCGGCAACGGCAACGACCCGCTGCACAAGCGAGGGGCGGTGCGTCTGCTGACGGTGCTGCTGAAGGGGGCGCCGCAGGAGAGGGACGAAGCCGACGGGACGAAGGAACAGCAGAAGTCGGAGGGCCAGAAGACGGAGGGCCAGGAGGCGGAGGCTCGCGCGGAGGGCGTCACCGGGGCTGCCGAGAGGAGCGGGCGCTGAGGACGGCGACGCCGGGCGCCGCCGCACCGGCGGACGGCCACCGGGGACGGCGTGCGCCGGCGGGCGCGGGCGGAACGCAGGTCAGCCGGCGAGGGACGGTGCCGACCGTCGGCCTCTGAGTGCACACCCCCTCCAGGGTGATGTCCGTGGCCGGCTGTCCTACGGAGGCGGCGCGGGCGGAGGTGGACCCGGTGACGGAGGCGCCAGCGACCCCGGGGAGCCGGGTGAAGGCGGGACCGATGAGCCAGCCGGCAGCAGTCCCGGTGGGCCGGGCGGAAACGAACCCGATGAGCCAGCCGACAGCGGCCCGGGTGGGTCGGGTGGGCCGGGCGGCGGAAGCGGATCCGGTGGACCGGCCCGTGCCCTCACCTCCGCCGAGAACGGCCCCCTGTCCGACACCGCCGTGACGTCCGAGGTCTCCCCCACGACGGCGCACCGGAGGAGCCGCGTCCCCTGCGCCCACGCCACCCGGTCCGCCCGGGCGCAGGCCGCGGCGCCGCCCTCCGCCCAGTGGTCCGCCGCCGCGAGCGCCGCGAGATCGGCGGCGCCGGCCGCACGGTGCCGGGTCACCACGGCCTGCCCGAGGGCCAGCCCGACGCCGAACACCACACACAGCACGGCGATCGCGCCGACACTCCAGACGGTGGCGGAACCGCGGTCCGTGAAGCGCTGCCTCGCGCCGGCCGTGGCCGCCTCCGGACGGCCTCCCGGGGTTGCACCCTTCCCGACGGAGCCCTTCATCGCCCGGCCCCCACCGTCTCCTCTGCGTCCGCCACCGCTTCCTCCCGCAGTTCGAAGGGCAGGACGCCCATCCCCGGCGGGGTGGCCTCGACGACCACCCGGACGTGTCCTCCGCCCCTGGTCACCGTGACCCTCGCCCCATGCGGCGCAGCCTCGCGTGCCACCCGCGTGACGGCGCTGTCCGGGTCCTGGCGGGCGGCGGCCCGGGCACCCACCCGGGCCGCGTCCACGCACTGGATCTGCGCGAGTACGACCAGCAGACCCCACACCAGCGTCGTGACGACCAGTACCAGCACGGGCAGGGCCGTGGCCGCCTCCGCCGTCACGAAGCCGCTGTCTGCCCGGCGTTCATGTCCGGGCACTGAGCGCTCGCTTCACGATGTTCTGCAGTTCCGTCTTGACCTGTCCGCTCGTCACCACCTCGTACAGCAGCACGGCGAACGCCACCGCCGCGATGATGCCCATCGCGTACTCGGACGTGACCATTCCCGCGTCGCGGCGCAGCAGGGCACGCAGCCGTGCCCCCACCTTCCTGTACATCTGAACTCCCCTGAGGTCTCGTTTCGGTCGATCCGTCTGCCGGTGCGTCCGTCGACACTCGTCGTCGCGGATTTGTCACCGTCGTGCGCGGCCGGTCTCTCCCCGGCTCGTCCCGTCCCGATCAGCCCACTCAGCCACCCCCTCCTCGCAGCACCCCACCCGCCAGGCCGATCACCACGGGCAGCACGCCGACCGCGACGAAGGCGGGCAGGAAGCACAGCCCCACCGGCGCGGTGACCAGGACGGCCGCGCGGCGGGCGCGGGCCGTCGCGGCGCGCGCCCGGTCGGCGCGGGCGTCGGCGGCGAATCTCGCCACCGGACCGGCCGCGGGGAGCCCGGACTCGTCCGCGCGCTGCAGCAGCCGCGCCAGCGCTTCGGCGCCCGGCAGCGAGGCCAGCCGCCGCCAGGCTTCGGCCGGTTCACCGCCGAGCCGTACCTCCGCGGCTCCCCTGGCCAGCCCGTCCCCGACGGGCCCCGCCAGCGCCTCGCCGACGGCCTGGGCGGCGATCACCGGGCCGGCACCGGCCGCGATGCACGCCGCCAGCAGGTCGGCGGCGAGCGGAAGCATCCGGGCGGCCTCGGCCGCGTCGCGTGCTTCCCCGGCGCCGGCTGCCGTCCGGCGCAGACTCCACCACCTCAGCCCGGCCGCGGCGGCCAACCCGAGCGCGACCCCGAGGAACCCGCCGACGAGCACCCATCCGGTGCCCACCGCCCCTGCCGCGGACAGCCATCTCCGGGCACCGGACCGCGCCCGGCCCCACGCCCCCGGGCACGGCCCGCCACGCGCGGGCCTCGTCGGCCGTCCGCTCGCCCCCGGCGCGGCACCCGGCGCCGACCCGGTCCGTCTCGCCCCGGCTCGCAGCCATGGCCACGTGCCCGGCCCCGCCCCGGCCCGTGGCGTCTCTGCCGCCGATGCCCGCCCCGGGCCCGGTACCGCCCCGTCCGCCGACGTCCGCCCCACGGCGGGCACCACGCCCGCCGAGCCCGGCCGCGTCCCGGCCGCCGCGCCCGTCGTCACCCCTCGCGCCGCGGCCGTCACCGGCCTCCCGTCCGGGAGGGATTCCGCCCCCGCCGGCACCCCCGGCAACAGCAGGCCGCCCAGCCGGCGCCGCGCTCTGCGCTCCCGGCGGGCCGCCGCCAGCCAGCGTGCCGGCAGCCCCAGGGCGAGCAGCAGGCCCAGCATCGTCCCCAGCCTGTGGACAAACTCCGCACTCATGCCGCCTCCGCCCTCCGTACGACCGCCAGGGCCCACCACAGGCCCGCGCCCTCCAGCACCCCTCCGACCACCAGGCAGCCCAGCCCCGCTCCCGTGTGCAGCAGCACGCGCAGAGGATCGGCTCCCATGGCCGTGCCGAGCAGCAGGCCCAATGCGGGCAGGCCCGCGAGCATCACCGCCGTGGCCCGGGCGCCCGCCAGTTGGGCGCGCAGATCGGCACGCTGGTCCCGTTCCGCCCGCAGCGCCGCCTCCAGCCGGTCCAGTCCGGCCGCCAGGCCCGCGCCCTGGTCCACGGCGACCCGCCAGCAGGCGGCCAGGCCCAGCAGTCCTTCGGCTCCCGGCTGCCGGGCGGCCGCCGCGAGCGCACCGGGCACGTCCCCGCCGAACCGGGCCGCAGCCAGCACCGCCGCCTGCCCGTCCCCGAGGCCGCCCGCGTCCCGGGCCGCGTGCCGCAGCGCCTCACCCGGTTGCCGGCCGGCCCTCACCTGCCCGGCGAGCGCCCCGCACAGCGCGATCACCGCGTCCACGCGCCGCTCCGCCTCCCGTCGCGCCGCCCGCGCGAGCCGTGCCCGGCGCAGCCACGGCACACCGGCCACCCCCGCCACGGCCGGCAGCACCGAGGCGCCCAGCACTGCCAGGACCAGCCCGGCGGCCGGCGCCCACCACTCCGCCCCGCACCGCCCGCGAACCCACCGCAGCGCGCCGGGGACCCGGTCCCGCCAGGGCGGCCCGGTGGCCACCGACCCGCCGCCTGCGCACAGCAGCCGGGTCCGCCGCGCCGCACCGTGCCCGCCGCCCAGCCAGAGCACCGCCCCGGCACAACCCACCGCCGCCGCCAGGAGCAGCCGGCCCCAGGACAGGTCACCCATCGCGCTCACCGCCGCCTTCGGATCCGGCATCAAGGAGCTCCCGCAGCCGCTCCCAGCCCCGCTCCCGCACGAACGACTCCGCGCCCCAGCGCAGCGCCGGCACCGTGCGCACCAGTCCGGACGCGTCCCGCTCCAGCACCCGCACCTCGGCGATCCGACGGCGTCCCGAGCGGTCGCGCACCAGGTGCAGCACCACCGACAGGGCGGCCGCGAGCTGGCTGTGCAGCGCGGCCCGGTCCAGGCCGCCGGCCGTTCCCAGCGCCTCCAGGCGGGCGGGGACGTCCGCGGCCGCGTTGGCGTGCACGGTGCCGCAGCCGCCCTCGTGGCCCGTGTTCAGCGCGGCCAGCAGATGGACGACCTCACCGCCGCGCACCTCGCCGACGACCAGCCGGTCCGGCCGCATGCGCAGCGCCTGCCGCACCAGGTCCTCCAGGGTGACCAGGCCCGCGCCCTCCTGGTTGGCCGGTCTGGTCTCCAGCCGGACGACATGGGGGTGGTCGGGCCGCAGTTCCGCGGAGTCCTCGGCGAGCACGATCCGCTCGCCCGGTCCGGCCAGCCCCAGCAGCGCACTGAGCAGCGTCGTCTTGCCGGTGCCGGTCCCGCCGCTGACCAGGAAGGACACCCGCGCCTCCATCAGCGCGCGCAGCACCCGGTCGCCACCCGGCGGAACCGTGCCCGCCGCGACCAGTTCCTCCAGCGTGAACGCGCGCGGCCGGACCACCCGCAGGGACAGGCAGGTGCAGCCGACGGCGACGGGAGGCAGCACCGCGTGCAGCCGGGTGCCGTCGGGCAGCCGCGCGTCGGCCCACGGCCGGGCGTCGTCGAGCCGTCGTCCGGCCACCGCGGCCAGGCGTTGCGCAAGGCGTCGCACGGCCGCCGCGTCGGGGAAGACGACGGTGGTCCGCTCCAGGCCGCCGCCCCGGTCCACCCACACCTGGTCCGGGGCCGACACCAGGACGTCGGTCACCGAGGGATCGGCGAGCAACGGCTCCAGCGGCCCGCTGCCGATCAGCTCGGACCGCAGCTGCTCGGCCGCCCAGAGCACCTCCGCGTCACCCAGCACGCGCCCCTGCTCCCGCAGCGCCTGGGCCACCCGGGCGGGCGTCGGATCGGCCCCGCTCTCGGCGAGCCGGCGCCGCACGCCGTCGAGCAGATCGGCGCGCATCCCCGGCCCGGCGGACCCGGGCCCGGCCCATTCAGGCCGCACGGGTCCGTTTCCGGCGCCCACCGGCGTACGGAAGACAGCAGTCCCGTTCCCACGGCTGCCCGCCGGGCCGGGCCCCGCGGCCCCCTCACCACGCCCACCGGACCACCCGGCCGGCACCGGCCCGACTCCCCGCCCGCCCGACCACCCTGATCCCGCCGTCCCGTTCGCCGGGCCACCGGTCGATCCAAGCCCCACAGACCCACCGCCCGAGCCACCCGCCCCCTCGGATTCTGCGGACCCACCTCCAGGGCCGCCCGGCCACCCAGTCCCCATGGACCGGCCGCCTGAGCCACCCCACCACCCCGATCCCACAGGCCCACCGCCCGAGCCACCCGCCCCCTCGGACCCCGCAGACCCACCTCCAGGGCCGCCAGGCCACCCGGGCCCCGCATCGTTCCGGGGGTCGCCCGACGGCCCATGTCCCACAGCCCCGCCCCCGGAGTCGTCCGCCGAGCGGGGACCCGCAGGTCCGGTTCCGGGACGGCCCGGCGACCCGGGCCCCGCAGCCCCGTACCCACGGCCACCCCGCCACGCGGGCTCCCCGGCGCGGGCCGGTCCGGCCGGCGCCTTCATGCGGCACCCGCCTCGGTCAGCGCCCGCTCCCAGAACGCCGTGCAGAACCGGGCCAGCGGTCCGCGCGCGGCGGCGCCGGGTGGCCTCCCCCCGTCTCCCGAGCGCCGCAGCCCGGACTCCACGGGCACCTCGCCGGCCAGCGGCAGCCCCAGCAGCCGGGCCACCTCACGGTCGTCCAGTCCCGGCGTGTACGGCCCGCGCACCGCCACCCGCAGGTCGCGCAGGACCATCCCGACCGCGGAGGCCACCCGCCCGGCCGCCGCGACGGCGCGCAGCTCCGCCGGCACCACGAGCAGTCCGACGTCGAGTTGGGCGAGGACCTCGGCGATCCCCTCGTCGACACGGCGCGGCAGGTCCACCACCACCGCACCGCCGCGCCGGCGGGCGGCGGCCAGCACCGCCCGGACGGCCTGGGGCGGGACGGCGACGCAGTCGCCGCGGTCCCAGCTGAGCACCCGCAGCCCGTGCAGTTCGGGCAGCGACTCCTCCAGGGCGCCGCCGCCGACCCTCCCGCGCGAGGCGGCGAACGCGGGCCAGCGCAGCCCCTCGGCCGCCTCCCCGCCGAGCAGGACGTCCAGGCCGCCGCCGAGCGGGTCCGCGTCCACGAGCAGAGTGCGCAGCCCCTCGCGGGCGGCGGTGACGGCGAGCGCGCAGGCCAGTGTGGACGCCCCGGCGCCGCCGCGGCCGCCGATGACGCCGACGGTGAGCGCGGGCCTGCCGACGCCCTCGGCGACGTCGGCGATGCGGTCGACCAGCCACTGCTCGCCGTCGGGCAGCACCAGCACGTGGTCGGCGCCGATCTCCACGGCACGCCGCCAGACCCCGGAGTCGTCCTGGTCGCGGCCGACGAGCACCACGCCGTTCCGGCGCACGGCGCCGCGCACCCGGCGCGCGGCGTCGTCCCCGACCAGGACCAGCGGCGCGGCCTCCCAGGCGCCTCTGCGTTCGGGCACCCCGTGATGGACCTCGGGTGTGGCGCCCGCCGCCGCGCACAGGCGCAGCAGGTCGTCGAGGAGTTCGGTGTCCTCCGTGACGATCAGCGGTCCGCCCTGCCGGCCTCCGGCGGCGGGCGGTGGGTCGTGTGTGACGGTCCCGGGCACGGGCTCCCCCTTCGCTGCTCGGCTCGCACGGCCCCTGCGGCCCCGCGAATCACGACCATGTGAAGAACCGGCAAGCGGCCTTCATATGGACGGCCGATACGAATCGGCCATACGCGCCCGGCAATCGGGAAGCGGCTGAAAAGTCGCCGGAAGCGGAGCGCGCAGGAATCACCGTGCAGCGCTGCGGGAAATCATGCGGATCTTGGTCGAAATCTGTGGACAACCCCAAGGCTGTGAATATCGCCATCACCCATACCGGTGACCCCCGGACCACTCGCCACTGGTATCCACAGAGCAGCACATCGACTACCCACCGTGACCATCGAGGGTCAGGAGGCAGGCGGCGTCCACGGCCGTCGCACAACGGGGCGCGGCCGCACAGGCGGGAGGGGAAATGTGTCCGGACATGCGACGACCCCCGCCGGGGGGGAGAGCGGGGGTCGTCTCCACGGCCGACTCGGGGGGGGAGGAGTCGGACCGGGTTAGCACGGTCGCGAACGATCCGTGACTTCCATGGTGTACCCGAGAGCCCTCTCAGGCAAACCCACACGCCCACCTTACGCCGAATGGGCTGCCCCTATGCTCAGGGGCGTGGAAAACCACTCCTCGCCCCGTACGGCGGCCTTCTTCGACCTGGACAAGACGGTCATTGCGAAGTCGAGCACGCTCACCTTCAGCAAGTCCTTCTACCAAGGCGGACTGATCAACCGAAGGGCCGTCCTGCGCACCGCTTACGCGCAGTTCGTGTTCCTGGCCGGCGGCGCCGACCACGACCAGATGGAACGCATGCGCGCGTACCTGTCCGCGCTGTGCCGTGGCTGGAACGTGCAGCAGGTCAAGGAGATCGTCGCCGAGACGCTGCACGACCTGATCGACCCGATCATCTACGACGAGGCCGCGTCCCTCATCGAGGAGCACCACACGGCCGGACGCGACGTCGTCATCGTGTCCACGTCCGGCGCCGAGGTGGTCGAGCCGATCGGCGAACTGCTGGGAGCCGACCGCGTCGTCGCCACCCGGATGGTGGTGGGCGAGGACGGCTGCTTCACCGGCGAGGTGGAGTACTACGCCTACGGTCCGACGAAGGCCGAGGCGATCCGGGAGCTGGCCGAGTCGGAGGGCTACGACCTCGGCCGCTGCTACGCCTACAGCGACTCGGCGACCGACCTGCCCATGCTGGAGTCGGTCGGCCACCCGCACGCCGTCAACCCGGACCGCGCGCTGCGGCGCGAGGCGCTCACCCGCGGCTGGCCGGTCCTGGACTTCCACCGGCCGGTGCGGCTCAAGCAGCGGCTGCCCGCCTTCTCCGTGCCGCCGCGGCCCGCCCTCGTGGCGGTCGCGGCGATAGGCGCGGCGGCGGCCACCGCGGGGCTCGTCTGGTACGCGAGCCGGCGCCGGGGCGCGGTGCTGTAGACCGGCCGTCAGGCCGGTCGGCCGCCCCCTCACCATCCTTTTCCTGCCACTTCGCACCAGAAAGTAAAGAAGTGCAGGCAGGGGTTCCCCTTGCTCCGCCCGTGCAGTACAAAGGAGTCAACGGCCCGCGAGACCGGAGGGACATCCGAGAGGATCACCTTCAAGACGCATCAGGCCCCACGGACCGAGCGTGAACATCGGGCACCCACGCGACGTCGACCCGTCGATTACGGGCCAGCCGCACCAGGTGACGGGCATCGATCCCGACCTGATGGGCGACATATCGAGGACGCCTGGTAACTCGGTGATCATGCCAGCGGCGGTACGAGAACTCGTACCGCCGCATCTCTGCGCAGCTCACGCAGCGCCCTTCGCGCAGCTCACGCAGCGCCCTTCCACGCAGCGCCCTTCGCGCAGGTCACGCCGCGCCGCGCTGCAGCGCCTCGCACACCGCCGTGGACTCGCGCGCGCCGAGTTCCACGGCGCGGCCGCAGTGGGCGATCCAGGCGGCCATGCCCTGCGGGGTGCCGGAGACGTAGCCGTCGAGCGCCTTCCGGTAGGCCGCGCGGCCGAGTTCGGCGTGGCCGACCTCCGCCGGGCAGACCGACTTCGGGTCCAGACCGCTGCCCACCAGTACGACGCGCTCGGCCGCGCGCGCGACCAGGCCGTTGTGGGAGGTGAAGGGACGCAGGGCCAGGATCTCGCCGTGCACGACGGCCGCCATGACCAGCGCGGGCGCCGAACTGCCCGCGAGGATCAGTTCCGACAGGCCCTCCAGCCGCCCGGAGACCTCGGCCGCGCCCGGCAACGGCAGTTCGATCAGCGGCTCGTCGGCCTGCTCGCCGTCCAGGCGCGGACGTCCGACCGCGTCCGCCTCACCGGCCGCGGCCACCAGGTGCAGCCGGGCCAGGACCCGCAGCGGCGACTGCCGCCAGATGGACAGCAACTGCCCCGCCTCGGCCGTGAGCCGCAGCGCCGCGCCCATCGCGCGCGCCTCGCCGTCACCGCTGAAGTCGGTGCGCCGGCGCACCTCTTCGAGGGCCCAGTCGGCGCCGGACAGCGCCGCGGAGCCGCGGGCGCCGCGCAGCGCCGCCTCGGAGGTGATCTCGTTGCTCCGACGCCGCATGATCCGGTGGCCGTAGACCCGGTCCACGGCCTTGCGAACGGACTCCACGGACTCGGCCACACCGGGCAGCGAGCCCAGCGCCGCAAGGGGGTCCTCCTTGCGTGAGCCCGCGCGAGAGCCCGGGGAAGGATCAGCGGTCCCGCCTGTCGTACTCATGAGTACGACCCTACGCGCCCGCACCCGGCACGCGGACCCCTCCCCCGGACGCCCACGCCCGCTTCCGGCGCCCTGCCTCACGAAGGAGTGGTCTTTCGCCACGGTCGGTCACTTCACGCGACGCCTCCACTACTGTTGGTGAACATGAAAATTGCTTTCGTCGGGAAGGGCGGCAGCGGCAAGACCACTCTGTCGTCCCTGTTCATCCGCCATCTGGCCGCGGCCGGCGCACCGGTCGTCGCGGTCGACGCCGACATCAACCAGCACCTCGGAGCCGCCCTCGGCCTCGAGGAGGCTGAGGCCGCCGCACTGCCCGCGATGGGCGACCGGCTGCCGATGATCAAGGACTGGCTGCGCGGCACCAACCCGCGCATCGCCTCCGCGGAGACGATGATCAAGACCACCCCGCCCGGGGAGGGCTCGCGGCTGCTGCGGGTCCGGGAGGGCAACCCGGTGTACGAGGCCTGCGCGCGCGAGGTGGAACTCGACGGCGGCCCCGTCCGTTTGATGGTCACCGGCTCCTTCACGGAGGCCGACCTGGGGGTCGCCTGCTACCACTCCAAGACAGGAGCGGTGGAGCTGTTCCTCAACCACCTGGTGGACGGCCGCGACGAGTACGTCGTGGTGGACATGACGGCGGGTTCGGACTCCTTCGCCTCCGGGATGTTCACCCGCTTCGACATCACGTTCCTCGTCGCCGAGCCGACCCGGAAGGGGGTCTCCGTCTACCGCCAGTACAAGCAGTACGCCCGCGACTTCGGCGTGATCCTCAGGGTCGTCGGCAACAAGGTGCAGGGCCAGGACGACGTCGACTTCCTCCGCGCCGAGGTCGGCGAGGACCTGCTGGTGACGGTCGGGCACTCGGACTGGGTGCGCGCCCTGGAGAAGGGCCGGCCGCCCCGGTTCCCCCGCCTGGAGGACGCCAACCGCCGCGCCCTGCGGACCCTCCAGGTCGCCGCCGACGCGACCTACGAGCTGCGCGACTGGGAGCACTACACCCGCCAGATGGTGCACTTCCACCTGAAGAACGCCGCCTCCTGGGGCAACGAGCGCACCGGGGCCGACCTGGCGGCGCAGGTAGACCCCGGTTTCGTCCTCGGCGAGGGCGTCACCGCCTCCGTCTGACGACGGCCGCCCGGGCCCGGCCCCCGACCGGTCCGGACGGGCCGCGGCGTCCGGCGCGGCGCCCCAGCGGCGCCGGACCGCCCGCGGACCCGGCCGTACCCGGGTGGCGCACTCAGGGCCTGGGCGCCCCGGGGACCCCCTTGGGCGCCGGGGCGGGGCCGTCCGGCAGGAAGGACGCCCAGCCCTGCTTCGGGGCCTCACCGACCCCCAGGCCGCGCAGTCTCTCCAGCGTCTGCGGGTCCTGGGCGTCCAGCCAGTCGGCCAGCTGCCGGAAGGAGACGCAGCGCACGTCGGGCTTGTTGCACACCTCCTTCACGACCTCCTCGACGGCCCGCATGTAGGTGCCGCCGTTCCAGGACTCGAAGTGGTTGCCGATGATCAACGGCGCCCGGTTGCCGTCGTAGGCGCGGTAGAAGCCCCTGAGCAGGCCGTCCCGCATCTGGTCACCCCACTGGCCGAACTTCGCGGGGTCGCCCTGGGTCTTGGTGCCGGACTGGTTGACCATGAAGTTGTAGTCCATGGTGAGCTGTTCGAAGGTGCGGCCGGGGAAGGGCACCAGCTGCATCGACAGGTCCCACAGGCCCTCCTTCTTCCCGGGCCACACCTGGTTGTTGACGCCGCTGGTGTCGTAGCGGAAGCCCAGTTCAGCGGCCGCCCGCAGGAAGTTCTGCCGGCCCTCGAGGCAGGGCGTGCGGGCGCCGACGAGCTCCTTGTCGTAGTCGAAGGGCAGCGGAGCCGCGCTCTTCATGCCGGTGTTGGTCTTCCAACGCTTCACGAATTCCTTGGCCTGCGCGATCTCGCTCTTCCAGTCCTCGACCGACCACTGGCCGACCCCGCCGTTCTCGCCGCAGAAATGGCCGTTGAAGTGGGTGCCGATCTCGTTGCCCTCCAGCCACGCCAGGCGCAGCTGTTCGACGGTGTCGGCGATGCCCTTCTCGTCGTTGAAGCCGATCTCGGAGCTGCCCGCGGTGTGCTGGGGCGGCTGGTAGAGGTCGCGCCTGTCCTCGGGCAGCAGGTACACGCCGCTGAGGAAGTACGTCATCGTGGCGTTGTTGGCTTTTGCGACCTCGCGGAAGCGGGAGAAGAGCTTCTGGCTGTCCTCCCCCGCGCCGTCCCAGGAGAAGACCACGAACTGCGGGGGTTTCTGACCGGGCCGCAGCCGCTCCGGTCTGGGCAGGTTCGGCTGCGCTCCGGTGTAGGCGGTGGAGCCGTCGCCGATCAGGCGGACGATGCCCCTCGGCGCCTGGGGGGCGTTCTGGGGTCCGTGCACTGCCTGTGGGGAACCGTCGGTGCCGCTCGCGCACCCGGCGAGCGACGAGGCGCAGGCCGCGGCGACGACGGCGCCGACGGCGAACCTCTGGGTGGCGGCCATGCTCCGCCCACCTTCTTCCTTCTCTCGTCCAACGCCGAGACGGCGTCTGCTGGGGGTGCCGGGGCTGACCGGCAGCGCCGTCAACGTCGCACGGGGCGGAGCAGGAATTAGTACGACAAGCCGACAAAACGATCGCTTCACTCGTCGAGGTGAAGCGATGCCCCATTCGCGCCGATAATCCATGCATGGCCTTTACTCGGCATTACGATCGTTTTACCGAGCGTTGATTCAGTTGATCCATCCCGCCGCTGCACGCCGTGACCCACGGCCGCGACCCGACCCCGCCACACCGCGGGGACCACCTGTTCCGCGACCGCGCCGCCCCGGAGGAGACGGGAACCATGTCAGCCTGCGTTCCGACCCGCGCCGCCGACTCGCCCCGGCACCAGCGCCCCCACCAGCCCGATGGCGCGCCGCCCGGCCGCCGCCGCTTCCGCGTCGCGGGCGCCGACGTGTCCGCCGCCATCGCGGTCTTCCTGATCGCCCTGCCCCTGTCCCTCGGCATCGCCCTCGCCACCGGCGCCCCGCTCCAGGCCGGCCTCGTCGCCGCCGCCGTGGGCGGACTGGTCGCCGGCCGGCTCGGCGGCTCCCCGCTCCAGGTCAGCGGCCCCGCCGCCGGCCTCACGGTCGTCACCGCCGACCTGATCCACCGTTACGGATGGCGTACGACGTGCGCCATCACCGTCCTCGCGGGGCTCGCCCAACTCGGGCTCGGCTGCCTGCGGGTGGCGCGCTCGGCACTGGCGGTGAGTCCCGCCGTGGTACACGGGATGCTGGCCGGCATCGGCGTCACCATCGCCGTCGCCCAGCTCCACATCGTCCTCGGCGGCAGTCCGCAGAGTGCCGTGATCGACAACCTGCGTGCCCTGCCCGCCCAGTTGGCCGGGCTGCACCTCGACTCCGTGTCCGTGAGCGTGCTGACCCTGGCCCTGCTGCTGCTCTGGCCGCGGCTTCCCGGACGGACCGGACGGCTCCTGACCAAGGTGCCGGCCGCGCTCGTGGCGGTCTCCGGGGCCACCGCCGCCGCATCGCTCCTGGGGCTGACCCTGCCCCGGGTCGACCTGCCGTCGTGGAGCAGCCACGCCCTGGCCGGCCTGCCCGAAGGACCGGCGCTCGGCCTTGTCACCGCCGTCCTCACCACCACGCTGGTGTGCAGCGTGCAGTCGCTGCTCGGCGCCGTCGCCGTGGACAAGCTGGCCGCCGGCCGTGCCGCGCCGGCCGCCGGCGTCGGGCGCTCCGACCTGGACCGGGAACTGCTCGGGCAGGGCGCCGCCAACGTCGTGTCCGGGTCGCTGGGCGGGCTGCCGGTGGCGGGGGTGGCCGTCCGCAGTACGGCGAACGTCCGCGCGGGCGCCGTGAGCCGCAACTCCACGATGCTGCACGGCGCTCTGGTGGCCGTCGCCACGCTGCTGCTGGTGCCGGTCCTGGAGTTCATCCCGCTCGCCTCGCTCGCCGCCCTGGTGATGGCCGTCGGCATTCAGATGGTGTCCCTGCACCACATCCGCACGGTGACCCGGCACCGGGAGGTGCTGGTCTACGCGGTCACGACCCTCGGCGTGGTGGCCTTCGGCGTCCTGGAGGGCGTCGCCCTGGGCGTCGCCGTGGCCGTCGGCGTCGCCCTGAACCGCCTCGCCCACACCCGCATCACCCACGAGGAGAGGGAAGGAGTCCATCACGTCCACGTCCGCGGGCAGTTGACCTTCCTCGCGGTGCCGCGGCTCAGCCGGGTCCTGCACCACGTCCCCCAGGGCGCCGACGTCGTCGTGGCGCTGGACGGCTCGTTCATGGACCACGCGGCCTACGAGTCGCTGCAGGACTGGCGCCGGACGCACACCGCGCAGGGCGGCTCCGTCGAACTGACCGGCCGCCGGGCCGGAGTGCGCCTCGCCGAGCCGGCCGACTCCGGCGGCTGCCGTTGCCGGCCGTGGACGCCCTGGCGCAACCACCAGTGCGGACGCCCGCTGCCGGCGGCGCCCGAGGGCGGCACGGACGCGCCCGGGCCGGCCGTCTCGGGTCCGAGCGGGCAGGCACTGGCGCGCGGCATCAGCGCGTTCCACCGCAACACCGCGCCGCTCGTGCGGGACGAGCTCGCGCGACTGGCGCGAGAGGGCCAGCAGCCCTCCCAGCTCTTCCTCACCTGCGCCGACTCGCGGCTGGTGACGTCGATGATCACCTCCAGCGGCCCGGGCGACCTCTTCGTCGTGCGGAACGTGGGCAACCTCGTGCCGCCGGCCGGCGAGGAGAGCGGCGACGACTCGGTGGCGGCGGCGATCGAGTACGCCGTGGACGTGCTGCGGATCCGGTCGGTCACGGTGTGCGGGCACTCCGGGTGCGGGGCCATGCAGGCGCTGCTCGGCTCGGCTCACGAGCAGCCCCGGTCACCGCTCGGACGCTGGCTGCGGCACGGGCGGCCCAGTCTGGAGCGGCTGGCCGACGACGGCCGCCCCCGGCCCCGCCTGTCGGGGCGCCCGCCGGCCGACGAGGTCGAGCAGCTGTGCCTGACCAACGTCGTGCAGCAGCTGGAGCATCTGCGCGCCCACGACTCGGTGGCACGGGCCCTGCGGGCCGGGACGCTGGAGCTGCACGGCATGTACTTCCACGTGGGCGAGGCGCAGGCCTACCTGCTGGCGGGGGCGGAGGACGGCCAGGAGGTGTTCACCGACGTGGAGGCGGCTGAGGGCCTGCCCAGCCCGGCCTGAGGGCTCCGGTGCGCCCGTGCCGGTGGCCCGTGCGGACGAGCCGGAGCGTGCGCCGCCCGTGCGACGCACGGCGGCGCCGTCCGCCCGCCGCGCGCACCCCGGCGACACGCCCGGACGCGCGCGGCGCCCGCCGGGCCGGCCGGCGGGCATGCTGAACTGGGGCGGCCCGCCGTCCGTGGGAACGGATGACACCGACCGTCGGAGCCGACGCACGCGCCGCTCACGGGCACCGGTACGCCCGTGAACGCCGTGTTCACGACCCCGCAGAGGTCTAAACCAATTTCCCGTCGACCCTTGTCATCGGGCCCCCGGGTCTGATGAGCTGTGGCCGGGACACAACGGACACCCTGAGAAAGGGAGATGTCGTGAGCAACGAAAGCCTGGCCAACCTCTTGAAGGAGGAGCGACGCTTCGCGCCGCCCGCTGACCTGGCCGCGAACGCCAACGTCACGGCAGAGGCGTACGAAAAGGCCAAGGCTGACAGGCTCGGCTTCTGGGCCGAGCAGGCCCGCCGCCTGACCTGGGCCGAGGAGCCCACCGAGACCCTCGACTGGTCGAACCCGCCGTTCGCCAAGTGGTTCAAGGACGGCACGCTGAACGTGGCGTACAACTGCGTCGACCGGCACGTGGAGGCCGGTCACGGCGACCGCGTCGCGATCCACTTCGAGGGCGAGCCCGGCGACAGCCGCGCCATCACCTACGCCGAACTCAAGGACGAGGTGTCCAGGGCCGCCAACGCGCTGCTGGAGCTCGGCGTGCGCAAGGGCGACCGGGTCGCGATCTACATGCCGATGATCGCGGAGACGGCGATCGCGATGCTGGCCTGCGCCCGGATCGGCGCCGCGCACTCCGTGGTCTTCGGCGGCTTCTCCGCCGACGCGCTCGCCACCCGCATCCAGGACGCCGACGCCCGGGTCGTCATCACCTCCGACGGCGGCTACCGCCGCGGCAAGCCGTCCGCGCTGAAGCCGGCCGTCGACGAGGCGGTCGAGCGCGTGGACAACGTCGAGCACGTGCTCGTCGTCCGCCGCACCGGCCAGGAGGTCGCCTGGACCGAGGGCCGGGACATTTGGTGGCACGAGCTCGTCGACCGGCAGTCCGCCGAGCACACGCCCGAGGCGTTCGACGCGGAGCACCCGCTGTTCATCCTGTACACCTCCGGCACGACGGGAAAGCCGAAGGGCATCCTGCACACCTCCGGCGGCTACCTCACGCAGGTGGCCTACACCCACTGGGCCGTCTTCGACCTGAAGCCGGAGACCGACGTCTACTGGTGCACCGCCGACGTCGGCTGGGTCACCGGGCACTCGTACATCGTGTACGGCCCGCTGGCCAACGGCGCGACGCAGGTGATGTACGAGGGCACGCCCGACACCCCGCACCAGGGGCGGTTCTGGGAGATCGTGCAGAAGTACGGCGTGACCGTCCTCTACACCGCGCCGACGGCGATCCGGACGTTCATGAAGTGGGGCGACGACATCCCCGCGAAGTTCGACCTGTCCTCGCTGCGCGTCCTGGGCTCGGTCGGCGAGCCGATCAACCCCGAGGCGTGGGTCTGGTACCGCAAGAACATCGGCGCCGACCGCACCCCGGTCGTCGACACCTGGTGGCAGACGGAGACCGGCGCGATGATGATCTCGCCGCTGCCCGGCGTCACCGAGGCCAAGCCCGGCTCGGCCCAGCGTCCGCTGCCCGGCATCGCGGCGACGGTCCTCGACGACGAGGCCAACGAGGTGCCCGACGGCGGTGGCGGCTACCTGGTGCTCACCGAGCCGTGGCCGTCGATGCTGCGCACCATCTGGGGCGACGACCAGCGCTTCATCGACACCTACTGGTCCCGTTTCGAGGGCCGGTACTTCGCCGGTGACGGCGCCAAGAAGGACGAGGACGGCGACATCTGGCTCCTCGGGCGCGTCGACGACGTGATGCTGGTGTCCGGCCACAACATCTCCACCACCGAGGTCGAGTCCGCGCTGGTGTCGCACCCGTCGGTGGCCGAGGCCGCCGTCGTCGGCGCCGTGGACGAGACCACCGGCCAGGCCATCGTCGCCTTCGTGATCCTGCGCGGCACGGCCGCGGAGACCGAGGAACTGGTCGCCGAACTGCGCAACCACGTCGGCAGCACGCTCGGCCCGATCGCCAAGCCGAAGCGGATCCTGCCGGTGGCGGAGCTGCCGAAGACCCGGTCCGGCAAGATCATGCGCCGCCTGCTGCGGGACGTGGCGGAGAACCGGCAGCTCGGTGACGTCACGACGCTGACCGACTCGACGGTCATGGACCTCATCCAGTCCAAGCTCCCGTCGTCGTCCAGCCAGGACTGAGCACGGGGCGAGGGGGCACCCGGTGACCGCCGGGTGCCCCCTCCCGTGTCCACCCCGAGGATCACGGGGCAGCGCCGGCTCCTCCCGGGTGAACCGGGAACAACGTCATACGAGAAGATCGTCCAAGGGTGCGCCGGGAAGTCTGGTCGGCATGCGATGCGTGCTGCCCACCGACCGGAGGTCTCCGACGTGACCACCCCCACCCCCACCCCCACCCCCAACGCCGCCCGCAGGGCTCTCGGACGCCTGTCCCTGCCCGAGCGGACGTTCGTCGCGGACGCGCTGCGCACCGAGACCGTCGGCGGGGTGCTGCTGCTCGTCGCCGCGGTCGCCGCCCTGCTGTGGGCCAACGTCCCCGGACTGCATCACAGCTACGAGACGGTCTCCCACTTCGCCTTCGGCCCTTCCGCCCTCGGCCTGCGGCTGTCCGTCGAGCACTGGGCCGCCGACGGACTGCTCGCGATCTTCTTCTTCGTCGCCGGCATCGAACTCAAGCGCGAACTGGTCGCCGGTGACCTGCGCGATCCCAGGGCGGCCGTCCTGCCGGTGGTCGCCGCGCTCGCCGGCATGGCGGTCCCCGCCGTCGTCTACGCGGTCACGAACGCCGCCGCGGGCGGATCGCTCGCCGGCTGGGCGGTGCCCACGGCGACCGACATCGCGTTCGCGCTCGCCGTGCTCGCCGTCATCGGCACCTCGCTGCCGAGCGCCCTGCGCGCCTTCCTGCTGACGCTCGCCGTCGTCGACGACCTGTGCGCCATCCTGATCATCGCCGTCTTCTTCACCGAGCGGCTGGACTTCGCCGCGCTCGGCGGGGCGGTGGCCGGCCTGGCCGTCTTCTGGCTGCTGCTGCGCAGGGGCGTGCGCGGCTGGTACGTGTACGTCCCGCTGGCCGTGGTCGTCTGGGGGCTGATGTACACCAGCGGCATCCACGCCACCATCGCCGGTGTCGCCATGGGCCTGATGCTGCGCTGCACCCCGCGCGAGGTCGCCGGGCCGGACGGGCCGCGCCCGGAGGAGCACTCCCCCGGCGAGCGCGTCGAGCGCCTCGTACGGCCGCTGTCGGCGGGCCTCGCGGTGCCGCTCTTCGCGCTCTTCAGCGCCGGCGTCCCCCTCTCCGGCGACGCGCTGTCCGACGTGTTCACCAGGCCCGAGACGCTCGGCGTGGTCCTGGGTCTCGTCGTCGGCAAGACGGTCGGCGTCTTCGGCGGCACCTGGCTCACCGCGCGCTTCACCCGGGCCTCGCTCGGCGAGGACCTGGCCTGGGCCGACCTGTTCGCGGTGGCCACGCTCGCCGGGATCGGCTTCACCGTCTCGCTGCTCATCGGCGAGCTGGCGTTCGAGGGCGACGCGGTGATGACGGACGAGGTCAAGGCCGCCGTCCTGACCGGCTCCCTGATCGCCGCGACGCTGGCCACGGTCCTGCTGAAGCTGCGCAACGCCCACTACCGCCGGATCTGCGAGGCCGAGAACCGGGACGAGGACCTCGACGGCGTCCCCGACGTCTACGAGGAGGACGATCCCGCGTACCACCTGCGGATGGCCGAGATCCACGAGCGGAAGGCCGCCGAGCACCGCCACCTCGCCGCGGTCAGGGCCGCCGAACGGGAGAGACGGCTTGCCGAAGTACCGGGCGGGGCAGGCGAGGAGAACCACGGTCCGGCATGATCTGACGGGACGGTACAAACGTCAGGACCGTTTCCAGCCGGACAGACGCAGACAGATGAGGGAGACCGCGATGAGCGCACCCGACGGCGGCCCGGTCGGTGCCGAACGCAGCATCGGCCAGCTGGTCGCTTCGGCGACGACCGAATTGTCGGCGCTGGTGCATGACGAGATCGCCCTGGCCAAGGCCCAGCTGAAGCGGGACGTCAAGCGCGGCGCGACGAGCGGCGGCGCGTTCAGCGCGGCGGGGGTGCTGCTGCTGTTCTCCCTGCCGATGCTCAACTTCGCCCTCGCCTACGGCATCCGGACCTGGAGCGGCTGGAACCTCGCGGTCTGCTTCCTGCTGTCCTTCGCCGCCAACGTCCTCGTCGCCGCCTTCCTCGCGCTGATCGGCGTCGTCTTCGCGAAGAAGGCCAAGAAGGGCAAGGGGCCGCAGAAGGTCGCCGCGTCCGTGAAGGAGACGGCCGGCGTGCTGCAGAAGGCCAAGCCGCACCCGCGCCCCGAAATCCCGGCTTTGGAGGAGCGGGCCCCGGAGGCAGTCGAGGCTGTGGCACGCTCGTCGTCATGACGGACCCAGCCACCCCTTCGGCGCATCCCACCTCGGTCGTCCGGATCGACCTTCCCGGCGGGACGAAGGTGACCCACCGCGACGTCGCCGCCAACGGCGCGCGCTTCCACATCGCCGAGCTCGGCGACGGACCGCTGGTGCTGCTGCTGCACGGCTTCCCGCAGTTCTGGTGGACCTGGCGCCACCAGCTCGTCGCACTCGCCGACGCGGGCTTCCGGGCCGTCGCCATGGACCTGCGGGGCGTGGGCGGCAGCGACCGCACACCCCGCGGCTACGACCCCGCCAACCTCGCCCTCGACATCACCGGCGTGATCCGCTCGCTCGGTGAGCCGGACGCCGCCCTGGTCGGCCACGACCTGGGCGGCTACCTGGCGTGGACGGCGGCCGCGATGCGCCCCAAGCTGGTCCGCCGCCTCGCGGTCGCGTCGATGCCGCATCCCCGGCGCTGGCGCTCGGCGATGCTGACCGACGTCCGGCAGACCGCCGCCGGCTCCTACATCTGGGGGTTCCAGCGGCCCTGGATCCCCGAGCGGCAGCTCACGGCCGACGACGGCGCGCTCGTGGCCCGCCTGCTCCGGGACTGGTCGGGACCGCGGCTGCCGGACGACGACGCCGTGGAGATGTACCGCCGCGCCATCTGCATCCCCTCCACGGCGCACTGCTCGATCGAGCCGTACCGCTGGATGGTGCGCTCCCTGGCCCGCCCCGACGGCATCCAGTTCTACCGGCGGATGAAGCGGCCCGTGCGCGTGCCCACACTGCACCTGCACGGCTCGCTGGACCCGGTGCAGCGCACGCGCAGCGCGGCCGGTTCCGGGGAGTACGTCGAAGCGCCCTACCGCTGGCGGCTGTTCGACGGACTGGGCCACTTCCCGCACGAGGAGGACCCGGTCGCGTTCTCCACCGAACTGGTCAACTGGCTGAAGGATCCCGAACCCGACCGGTGACGGCTCCGACGCGGGCGGTGCCCTGACGCGAACACCTGTGCCCTGTTCGGCCATGTGCCCGGCGCATAGGCCAATTGGGGAGCCGGCGGGCGGTTATCGACCTTCGGGCAGGGGCACAGGTCCGGGTATGGGCTGGACGCACGACTACAGTGACGCGGCACGCGACCACCGCTCGACGGGTGGTCTCAGTTCCCACCGGCGGGGGGCACCGCAGATGCCGGGCACGGACCGGGTGGGGATCCCGCACATCCTGCGCCGCCGGGCACGCTGGGTCTCGGTACGGCTCCGCCACGCGCGCGACTGACCTCCCGCCCCTGTCGCGGAAACGGGCCGCCCGGGCGTCACGCGCCCGGCTGAACCTCGTGGCGGCGGGCCGCTCGCGCCTCACAGAGCGCAGGCGTCGCTGCCCACCTGCCGGTTCGCGGTGCGCCCCTCGGCGATGTCCTGCCGGATTTCGTCGGCCGTGAGCGCGTAGCCGGTCTCCGCGTCGTCGAGGGACTTCGCGAACACCACGCCGTAGACCTTGCCGTCGGGCGTGAGCAGCGGGCCGCCCGAGTTCCCCTGGCGGACGATGGCGTAGAGCGAGTACACGTCACGGCGGACGGTGCCGCGGTGGTAGATGTCCGGGCCGTTGGCCGTGATGCGTCCCCGCAGGCGCGCGGCGCGGACGTCGTACGCGCCGTTCTCCGGGAAGCCGGCGACGATCGCGCTGTCGCCGCCGCTCGCGTCGGCGGAGGCGAACTTCAGCGCGGGCGCCTTCAGGTCCGGCACGTCGAGGACGGCGATGTCGCGCCGCCAGTCGTAGAGGACAACCTTCGCGTCGTACTTCTCGCCCTCGCCGCCTATCTGGACGGTGGGCTCGTCGACGCCGCCGACGACGTGCGCGTTGGTCATGACCCGCCGGTCGTCGAAGACGAAGCCACTGCCCTCGAGGACCTTCCCGCAGCTCTCGGCGGTGCCCATCACCTTGACCACGGACCGCTTGGCCCGGGCGGCGACGACGCTGTTCGCGAGGGCCGCGTCCGGCGGGCGGACCTCGTTGATCGGCTCGTTCGCGAACGGGCTGAAGACCTGCGGGAAGCCGTTCTGCGCGAGGACCGAGGAGAAGTCGGCGAACCAGGTGTCCGCCTGCGCGGGCAGCGCCCGCGAGACGCCGAGCAGCACCTTGGAGGTGCGCACCTCCCTGCCCAGCGTCGGCAGCGTCGTGCCGGCCAGGGCGGAGCCGATGAGCCAGGCGACCAGCAGCATGGCGACGACGTTGACCAGGGCGCCGCCGGTGGCGTCCAGGGCACGGGCCGGGGACCAGGTGATGTGCACGCGCAGCTTGTTGCCCAGGTGCGTGGTGAGCGCCTGGCCGACCGACGCGCACACGATGACGACGACGACCGCGACGACGGCGGCGGTCGTGCTGACCGCCGAGTCGTCCGTCAGGGCGTCCCAGATGACCGGGAGGGCGTAGACGGCGACGAGGCCGCCGCCCAGGAAGCCGATCACCGACAGGATGCCGACCACGAAGCCCTGGCGGTAGCCCACGACCGCGAACCACACAGCGGCGACCAGCAGCAGGATGTCCAGCACGTTCACCGCTTCGAGCCTCGCCTCATCTTCTTCCGTCTCACCACGGGCCGGCCGGGGACCTGGGATGCGTCCCTCCGGCGGGACGGCACGGACCCCACCCTGTCATGACCGCCAGTCGAGTGGGACCTGCTTGCCCCGGTCCCAGGGCAGCTCCCAGCCCGCGAAGTGGAGCAGGCGGTCGATGATCCCGGCCGTGAACCCCCACACGAGGGCCGATTCGACCAGGAATGCCGGGCCGCGGTGGCCACTGGGGTGGACGGTCGTGGCGCGGTGCGCCGGGTCCGTGAGATCCGCCACGGGCACCGTGAACACCCGGGCCGTCTCGGCCGGATCGACGACGCCGACCGGGCTGGGCTCGCGCCACCAGCCGAGCACGGGCGTCACGACGAAGCCGCTGACCGGGATGTAGAGCCTCGGCAGCACGCCGAACAGCTGCACCCCGCCGGGATCGAGTCCGGTCTCCTCCTCGGCCTCGCGCAGGGCGGCCCGCAGCGGCCCGTCGCCCTCCGGGTCGCCGTCCTCCGGGTCGAGGGCGCCGCCGGGGAAGGACGGCTGGCCGGCGTGCGAGCGCAGCGAACTGGCCCGCTCCATCAGCAGCAGCTCCGGCCCCCGCTCCCCCTCGCCGAAGAGGATGAGGACGGCGGACTGGCGCCCCGCGCCGTCCTCCGGCGGCAGGAAGCGGCTGAGCTGGACCGGCTGGACCGTCTCCACCGCGCGCACCACCGGATCCAGCCAGCCGGGCAGGCCCTCCTTGCTGAGCACCACCTGGCCACCCTGGGTCTCGCTCGCGCGCGTCATCGCCACCCCCGTCGTCCTGCTGCGTCCAACGCCCGGTCGCCGGAGTTCGTTCCACCGGTCCGCGCACCCGCGGCCCGCCGGCCGACCGGACCGCCTTCCGGCCGGGGCGGGCCGGCCGGTGGTGTTCCGTGGCCGGAACGGGCCGGCCGCCGTATCCCGTGGCGGCCTGGACCGGGCTGCCATGTCCAATGGCCGGCCCGAACCGCGCCGCCGTGTCCGGTGCCCGCCGCGGGACGGTCCTCCGCCTGCCTCATCCGGCCCCCAGCGGCGGCGCCGGCCTGCCGCCCGCGTCCAGGTACGCCTGCGGCGGCTTCAGTCGCTGGCCGGGGAAGCCGCCCTTCTCGTACTTCAGCAGCTTCCTGGCCTTCTCCGGGTCGGTCTCGCCCTCGCCGTAGGCCGGGCAGAGCGGGGCGATCGGGCAGGCACCGCAGGCGGGCTTGCGGGCGTGGCAGATGCGGCGGCCGTGGAAGATCACATGGTGCGACAGCATCGTCCAGTCGCTCTTCGGGAAGAGCGCGCCGACGGCTGCCTCGATCTTGTCGGGGTCGGTCTCGTCGGTCCACCGCCAGCGCCGCACCAGCCGCTGGAAGTGCGTGTCCACGGTGATGCCGGGGCGGCCGAAGGCGTTGCCGAGGACCACGAACGCGGTCTTGCGGCCGACCCCGGGCAGCTTGACCAGGTCCTCCAGCCGGCCCGGCACCTCGCCGCCGAACTCCTCCACCAGCGCCTTCGACAGACCCATCACCGACTTGGTCTTGGCGCGGAAGAACCCGGTGGGCCGCAGGATCTCCTCGACCTCCTCCGGATTGGCGGCGGCCAGGTCCTCGGGGGTGGGGTACGCGGCGAAGAGCGCGGGCGTGGTCTGGTTGACCCTCAGGTCCGTGGTCTGGGCGGACAGGACCGTGGCGACGAGCAGCTGGAAGGGGTTCTCGAAGTCCAGCTCGGGGTGGGCGTACGGATACACCGTGGCGAGCTCGCGGTCGATTCGGCGGGCGCGGCGGACGAGAGCGGTGTGCGACTCGTTCTTCCACGGCTTCGGGGCGACGGTCCTCTCGGCGGACACCTGCTTCACGGGGGCCGTGGCGGCCTCGGGAGCGACGGTCACCTTCCGCGGCGGCCTCGCCTTCTTCACGAGGGCGGCGCCGCCGGCGGTCTTCCTGGCGGTGGTCCTCTTCGCGGCGGGGGACGCAGCGGTCTTCTGGGCGGCGGTGGCCTTCTTCGCGGCGGTCCTCTTCGCGGGAGCCGCCTTCCCCGACGCGGGGGTGTCCTTCGCGGCGGCCCTCGTCGCGGCGCTCTTCCTCACCGGCGCCGGCTTCTCCGCGGGCGCCTCTTTCGCCGCCTTCGCGCCTTTCGCGCGACCCTCGGGCTCTTGTTCGCCCACAGCGCAACCCTTCCGTGCAACCACCCGCGCAGCCCCCTCGTTCTGTGCTCTCACCGGCGATTTGGACACCCGGCCAGCCTAAGGGTCGGCGCCGGGATCCGCTTCGGACCTGGAAGATCGCTCCCCAATCGGCCCCCTGCCGCTTACCCCGGGACACCTGTGCGGCATCCTTGTGACAGATCACACTGTTCGGACCGTCCGGCAAAATGGGGAACCCGGTCCCCTGGCACACCTGGGGAGCGAGACTCCCCTGAGCAGGTCGACAAGGAGAGAACTCGTGGACGACGTTCTGCGGCGCAATCCGCTCTTCGCGGCGCTCGACGACGAGCAGGCCGCGGAGCTCCGCGCCTCCATGACGGAGGTGACCCTCGCACGCGGCGACTCGCTGTTCCACGAGGGCGACCCGGGCGACCGTCTCTACGTGGTCACCGAGGGCAAGGTCAAGCTGCACCGCACGTCCCCCGACGGCCGCGAGAACATGCTGGCCGTCGTCGGCCCCGGCGAGCTCATCGGCGAACTGTCGCTGTTCGACCCGGGCCCGCGCACCGCGACGGCGACCGCCCTGACCGAGGTCAAGCTGCTGGGTCTCGGCCACGGCGACCTCCAGCCCTGGCTGAACGCGCGGCCCGAGGTGGCCGGCGCCCTGCTGCGCGCCGTCGCGCGGCGCCTGCGCAAGACCAACGACCAGATGTCCGACCTGGTCTTCTCCGACGTGCCGGGCCGTGTCGCCCGCGCCCTGCTGGACCTCTCCCGCCGCTTCGGCGTGCAGTCCGAGGAGGGCATCCACGTCGTGCACGACCTGACGCAGGAGGAGCTGGCCCAGCTGGTCGGCGCCTCCCGCGAGACCGTGAACAAGGCGCTGGCCGACTTCGCCCAGCGCGGCTGGCTCCGGCTGGAGGCCCGCGCGGTCATCCTGCTGGACGTGGAACGACTCGCCAAGCGCTCCCGCTGACCCGGCGCCCGGCGGCCGTACGCCGATGTGGTCCCGTCTCGTACGAGGCGGGACCTTTGCCGTCCCCCGTCGCTCACGCCCGATGCCGTCCGGGCCCGCCGCCAGAGCGGCCCGTGCCGCGCGGGGCCCGGCCGGCCTCCGGTGGGCGAGGCGCCGGCGCCGGGCGGGCGGCGTCAGATGAGTCCGTGCTCGCACAGGTATTCGAGCTGCGCCCGCACCGACAGCTCCGCCGCGGGCCACAGGGACCGGTCAACGTCGGCGTACACGTGGGCGACCACCTCGCTGGGGGTGCGGTAGCCGTCCTCGACCGCCGTCTCCACCTGGGCGAGCCGGTGGGCGCGGTGGGCGAGGTAGTACTCGACCACGCCCTGGGCGTCCTCCAGGACGGGCCCGTGGCCGGGCAGGACCGTGTGCACGCCGTCGTCGACGGTCAGCGACCGCAGCCGCCGCAGGGAGTCCAGGTAGTCGCCCAGCCGGCCGTCGGGGTGGGCCACGACCGTCGTGCCGCGCCCGAGCACGGTGTCACCGGTCAGGACCGCCCGGTCGGCCGGGAGGTGGAAGCAGAGGGAGTCCGCGGTGTGGCCGGGGGTCGGCACGACCCGCAGTTCGAGGCCGCCGACCACGATCACGTTCCCGGCGGCCAGGCCCTCGTCGCCCAGCCGCAGCGCCGGGTCGAGGGCGCGCACCTCCGTGCGGGTCAGTTCGGCGAAGCGTCCGGCGCCGTCGGCGTGGTCCGGGTGGCCGTGCGTCAGCAGGGTCAGGGCTATGCGCTTGCCCGCCTGCTCCGCGGTCTCGACGACCGTGCGCAGGTGGCCCTCGTCCAGCGGACCCGGGTCGATCACGACGGCCAGGTCGGAGCCGGGTTCCGAGACGATCCAGGTGTTGGTGCCGTCCAGGGTCATGGCGGAGGCGTTGGGCGCGAGCACGTTGACGGCCCGCGCGGTGGCGGGTCCGGAGAGCACGCCGCCCCGGGGCTGCCCGGGGAGCGCTGCTGCGTCCGTCATGCGGGGGACCTTCCTGGACGTCGGTGATGCCGGCCGAGCGGGTCGTGCTGGTCGTGCGGCTTGTCCGGGCCGCGCTGGTCGGGCGCCGCCGGGCCGGGAGGCGTCCCGGCCCGTCCGGTGCGGATCGTCACGCGGGTGGTGCCGCCCCGGTGGGGACGTGCCGGGTGAACTCGTCATGGCCCGGCCAGGACAGGACGATCTCGCCGTCCACCAGACGGGCCTGGGCGAGGACGGGGGTGAGGTCGCGTGTCCGGGCCGCCGCCAGCGCCTCGGCGGGGGTGGCGTGCGGGGCCAGCCGGCGCAGGGTCGCGATGGTGGGCGGCATCATCAGCAGCTCGCCCCTGTCGTACGCGGCCGCCGCGTCGCCGGGACGGATCCACACCGTGCGGTCGGCCTCCGTGGAGGCGTTCCGGGTGCGCTGGCCCTCCGGGAGCGCGGCCACGAAGAACCAGGTGTCGTAGCGGCGGGACTCGAACTCGGGGGTGATCCAGCGGGCCCAGGGGCCCAGCAGGTCCGACCGCAGGGCCAGGCCCCGCCGGTCGAGGAACTCGGCGAAGGACAGCTCCCGCGCCACCAGGGCGGCGCGGTCCGCCTCCCAGTCGGCGCCCGTGGTGTCACCGACGACGGAGTCCGGCGTGGGACCGGCGAGCAGGACGCCCGCCTCCTCGTACGTCTCGCGCACGGCCGCGCAGACGATGGCCTGGGCGCCGGCCTCGTCGACGCCGAGCCGTTCGGCCCACCACGCGCGCGTGGGGCCCGCCCAGCGGATGTGGTGGTCGTCGTCGCGCGGGTCGACGCCACCGCCGGGGTACGCGTACGCGCCCCCGGCGAAGGCCATGGAGGCCCGCCTGCGCAGCATGTGGACGACCGGACCGGCGCCGGTGTCCTTCAGGAGCATGACGGTGGCCGCACGCCTCGGAACGACCGGGGTGAGGGTGCCGTCGGCCAGCGCGCGGATGCGGTCCGGCCAGTCCTCGGGGAACCACTGCCCATTCGCCATGGGCGGAGGCTATCCCGTGGTGAGCGAATGTTCGAGAGGCGCCCGGGGCCGGGGCCGGCTCCTCACGGAACCAGCTCGACCTGGACCTCGACCTCCACCGGCGCGTCCAGCGGCAGCACCGCCACGCCGACCGCGCTTCGCGCGTGCACGCCCTTGTCGCCCAGCACCTCGCCCAGCAGCTCGCTGGCGCCGTTGACGACGCCGGGCTGGCCGGTGAAGTCGGCGGCCGAGGCGACGAAGCCGACCACCTTCACCACGCGCGCGATGCGGTCCAGGTCGCCCGCGACGGACTTCACGGCCGCGAGGGCGTTCAGCGCACAGGTGCGCGCCAGCTCCTTGGCCTCCTCCGGCGTGACCTCCAGGCCCACCTTGCCGGTGACCGGGAGCTTGCCCTCCACCATCGGCAGCTGGCCGGAGGTGTAGACGTAGGGGCCGGACTGCACGGCGGGCTGGTAGGAGGCCAGCGGCGGCACGACCGCGGGCAGCGTCAGGCCCAGCTCGGCCAGCCTCGCCTCGACCGCGCTCATACCTGCTTCTCCCGCTTCAGATAGGCCACCAGCTGCTCCGGGTTCGGCCCGGGCACGACCTGGACGAGCTCCCAGCCGTCCTCGCCCCAGGTGTCCAGGATCTGCTTGGTGGCGTGGACGAGCAGCGGCACGGTTGCGTATTCCCACTTGGTCATGGGGGCGACTGTAGCCGCTGTTGTCCACAGCCTCCCGCGTAGGCCGGGCGCTGACTGGTTAGGCTCGAAGACGTGAGCAGGCTCCAGGTCGTCAGCGGCAAGGGCGGGACCGGAAAGACGACGGTCGCCGCCGCCCTCGCGCTGGCCCTGGCCACGGCGGGGAAGCGAACGCTCCTCGTCGAGGTCGAGGGCCGGCAGGGCATCGCACAGCTCTTCGAGACGGAGGCATTGCCCTATGAGGAGCGAAAGATCGCGGTGGCTCCCGGGGGCGGGGAGGTGTACGCACTCGCCATAGACCCCGAACTGGCCCTTCTGGAGTACCTCCAGATGTTCTACAAGCTCGGCAGCGCCGGCCGGGCCCTGAAGAAGATCGGCGCGATCGACTTCGCCACCACCATCGCGCCCGGCGTGCGGGACGTCCTGCTGACCGGCAAGGCGTGCGAGGCGGTGCGGCGCAAGGACAGGAGCGGCGGCTTCGTCTACGACTACGTCGTCATGGACGCACCCCCGACCGGGCGCATCACCCGCTTCCTCAACGTCAACGACGAGGTCGCCGGCCTCGCCAGGATCGGCCCCATCCACAACCAGGCGCAGGCGGTGATGCGGGTGCTGAAGTCGGCGGAGACCGCCGTGCACCTGGTGACGCTGCTGGAGGAGATGCCCGTCCAGGAGACCGTGGACGGGATCGCCGAACTGCGCGCCGCCCGCCTGCCGGTGGGACGGGTCGTCGTGAACATGGTCCGGCCGCGGATACTGGACGGCGCCGACCTCGACCTGGTCCGCACCGTCCCCCGCGCCGGCCTCGCCCGGTCACTGTCGGCCGCCGGGCTCGGCGGCGCGCGGCGCGGCGGGAACGCCGAGCGGCTGGTGGACCCGCTGCTGGAGCAGGCCGAGGAGTACGCCGAGCGGTACCTGCTGGAGGAGGAGCAGCGCTCCGCCCTCGGGGAACTCGGACTGCCGTTGCACGAACTGCCGCTGCTCGCCGAGGGCATGGACCTCGCGGGCCTGTACGAACTGGCGACCGAGCTGCGGAAGCAGGGGATGTCATGAGCCCGGATCCGGCCCCCGCGCGGGAGACCGCGGTGCCCTCGACCCACGCGCACGACCCGTCGCGCCCGCACACGCACGACTCCGCCCGCCGGCTGGCGCCGACGCGCGTGCTGGACGTCGATCCGCTCCTGGACGACCCGAAGACGCGGATCGTCGTGTGCTGCGGCTCCGGCGGGGTGGGCAAGACCACCACGGCGGCGGCCCTCGGGCTGCGCGCCGCCGAGCGCGGCCGCAAGGTGGTGGTCCTCACCATCGACCCGGCCCGCCGGCTCGCCCAGTCCATGGGCATCGACTCCCTCGACAACGTCCCGCGCCGCGTGAAGGGCACGGAGGGCGACGGGGAGCTGCACGCCATGATGCTCGACATGAAGCGCACCTTCGACGAGGTCGTGGAGGCGCACGCGGACCCCGACCGGGCGGCCGCGATCCTGGCCAACCCCTTCTACCAGTCGCTCTCGGCGGGCTTCGCGGGCACGCAGGAGTACATGGCGATGGAGAAGCTCGGCCAGCTGCGGGCCAGGGACGAGTGGGACCTCATCGTCGTCGACACACCGCCGTCGCGGTCGGCGCTGGACTTCCTGGACGCGCCGAAACGGCTCGGCTCCTTCCTCGACGGCCGGCTGATCCGTCTGCTGACGGCCCCGGCCAAGCTGGGCGGCCGCGCGGGCATGAAGTTCCTCAACGTCGGCATGTCGATGATGACCGGCACCCTCGGCAAGCTGCTGGGCGGTCAGCTGCTCAAGGACGTCCAGACGTTCGTGGCCGCGATGGACACCACGTTCGGCGGCTTCCGTACGCGCGCGGACGCCACGTACAAGCTGCTCCAGGCACCCGGGACGGCGTTCCTGGTGGTCGCGGCCCCGGAGCGGGACGCGCTGCGGGAGGCCGCGTACTTCGTGGAGCGGCTGGCCGCGGAGCGGATGCCGCTCGCCGGTCTGGTGCTCAACCGGGTGCACGGCAGCGGCGCCGACGGGCTGTCGGCCGAACGGGCTGTCGCCGCCGCGGAAAATCTTGAGGACGCCCGCATTGTGGATCAGGGGGACGGGAAAGCAAGACTTCGTAACTCTCCCGACACGTACGGCGGTTCGTACTCTCCCGCATCCGGCGCACCGGTTCCCGACGACGGCTCCCCCGCCGACCAGGACCTCTCCGGCGCGCACGGCACGGCTGGGCGGGACGCGGCCGCGCAGGAATCCGACACGCTGGAACCGGACGCGCAGGCCCCGGGTGGGAAGGGCTCGGAGAAGGACTCGGACCCCGGCCGGGACCGCGCCGGCCTGGCGGACCCCCAGGAGGCCGGGCTCGACGGGTCCGGCGCACCTGACGAGTCCGTCGACCGCGTCGCGGCGGGCCTGTTGAGGCTGCACGCCGAGCGCATGCACCTGCTCTCGCGCGAGCAGCGCACCCGCGACCGCTTCACCGCGCTGCACCCGGAGGTCGCGGTGGCCGAAGTGGCCGCGCTGCCCGGCGACGTGCACGACCTGGCGGGACTGCGGGACATCGGGAACCGGCTCGCGGACAACCGGCGCGAGCTTCCCGACCCGACCGGCTGACCGCGAAGGCGGCCCCGGCTGCCTTCACCTCACCCCGGCGGGCGCGCGCGTCCCGCGCCGATCAGGGGCGCGCGTCCAACGCCCCTGTCTCGGCACGCACCCGGCCGCCGGCTCCGGACGCCGCGTGCCGAGGCCCCGGCAGGAAGCGTCTCCCGGGGCCTTAGCGACGCACCCGGCACCGGCTCCCGCCTTCCGCAGTTCCGGACGGGGCGCCCTCAGGGGGCCGGGTAGGCTCCCTCAGCCCACGGCCGCGAAGTCCTCGTACACCTGGTCGTCGTCGAGGGGCACCAGGCCGACCCCGCGCTCGTACTCCGTCCGAGCCGTCTCCAGCAGCCGGCGCCACGAGGTGACGGTCGGCCGCCGGCGCAGCAGCGCACGGCGTTCCCGCTCCGTCATGCCACCCCACACGCCGAACTCGACACGGTTGTCGAGCGCGTCGGCGAGGCACTCGGTGCGCACCGGGCAACCCGTGCACACCGCCTTGGCCCTGTTCTGCGCTGCTCCCTGTACGAACAGTTCATCCGGATCGGTAGTGCGGCAGGCCGCCTGCGCACTCCAGTCGGTTACCCAGCCCATACCGGCGCCGTCCTCTCCCGAATCGAGGCTCCCCCACGGCGGCAGCGGCATATTCACCGCCGCCAGTTGAGGACGTTACGGAAGGCGGGCACAGCGCAACACCCCCAGCGGGCCCAATCTTGAATGGTCCGAACGGACTATGGGTAAGCGGCAGATCACCCGGGGGAGTGAGCTGGCGACATGCGCGACGTTCCAGGCATCGCGGGATGATTCCGTCGCGCCGCACCGGATGCCGCACGGCACTCGAGACGGTTTCCGGGCACGCTCTCCACCCGGCCTCAGCGCGCTCCGGCACCCCCGGACACGCCCGGCGAAGAAAACCGGGCCGGACGCGGAACGTTCCGATGCCGTCACACGTATTGATAGGTGGCCGCACAGCTGTGACAGTCGAGAGCAGCTTAGGCCAATGCCTTCGCGCGTGTCCGGCGATTGAGAACGTAGACACCTCACGTTGCTATGCCGTCAAGCGGGTCGGCCGTGAGGGCCGGGGTCTTCGAACAGTTCTGACCGGGCTTGGAGAGAATCCCGGCATGGCGATGGCACGGCACTGGTACTCCTCTTCGCCCGTCGTGGACGGGCACCCGCTCTTGGATGAGCCGGGCTTCTGGCCTGCGTACTTGGCGGACCTGGCCGAGGGGTTCGCGCCCGAGGCCTTCGGGGCGGACGCCGGCGACGCTGACGCCGCGCTGGAGACGCTCCACGACCCGTCGGCGTGGCCCATGTTCACGGTGCCGCTGGTCGGCGGCTTCGCGATCGTCGTGCACTTCAACAGCGGCGAGGAGTTCACGACCACGGACTACTTCCTCACGCATCCCGACTGGAGCCAGGACCTCGTCCTGGCCAGTGACGATCAGGACCGCATCGGCCCCGGGCTGTGCTGGCCCGAGCTCGCCGCCCTGGTGGAGGCACCACCGGGTGCGGCAGGAGTCACCGACCCTCACGCCCGTCTCCTCCTTCTTCTGCCGGTCCTCGGCGACACGGCAGTTCCGGAGGGGGCCGTTTCGGCAGTGGTCGAGGCTCTGGTCGAACAGGGTGCGCCCGAGGCGAGCGAGGCGTTGGCCAGACAGCTGCTTCAGGGGCATCCCATGTGGGGCGCCGAGGAGTGGTGGTTCGACGACGACGAGCAGAGCTGGCTCTGCGAGGGCGAGCACAGCCCCCGCAAGACCCCTCTGGGCGACCATCTACCGCCACGACAGCGAGCCGCTCTCGAAGCCTGTCTCACTCCCCGCTGACCGGTCCAAGCCGCCGTGACAACGGCCTCGGTGGAAGAGGCCCCGAAGGCGAGCGACTCGTCGTAGGTCGTGCCCTGCTCCAGGCAGTGGTAGAGCTGTCCGATCATACGGTTGAAGAGGTTGCGCTGGGCGGCTGCGTGCCAGTCGCCTTGTTCGCGTCGGCGCCGGTAGTGGGCGTTGGCCCCGGTGGATGCTCGTAGGGAGGCGAAGGCCCAGAGGTAGCCGGCGTGATTGAGCCCGTCGTTCTTCACCCAGCGTCTGGTGATGGCGGACTTCTTGCCGGAGGCGCGGGTGATGGGTGAGGAGCCGGCGTAGGCCTTCAGTCCGCGGGCGACGGCGAAGCGGGTGCGGTCGTCGCCGATCTCGGCCAGGACACGGGCGGCGAGCTGGATGCCGAGGCCGGGGAAGCTCAGCAGGACCTCCGCGTCCGGGTGCTGCGGGAAGGCCTCTTCCACCGCTTCGGCGAGCTGGTCGGCGGCGGTGCAGGCGGCGTGTAGCCGGCCGCGTCGTCGGTGATGTGCCGCTTGGCGAGCAGCTGGCCGGTGTCGTCGACCAGGGCGACGTCGTGGGTTCGTTCCGCCCAGTCGATTCCGCAGTAGATCAAGGTTCACCTCCCCAGAGTTCGGTGTTTGCGCTGGTCACGAGCGCATGCGGGCCACGCAGCGACCTAATCCCAGGCCTCGACCGCACCACGGCCGGGCCGCCACCTCACTAGCCGTTCGTGGCACCAGCGCATCCCACGGGCCCCCGTCTATGCGGGAGCTCAGACGGCTCGGGCGTATCAAGAGGGCACCGTGCGATGGGCTCGCACCACCAAAGCCAACGAGTGATCAAGACGCTTGGGATTGACGACGCCAGGTCTCAGCCGAGGCCTCATGGGCCAGGCTGGCTTCAGGAATCCGTCCGGCGCCGACGAAGGTAGTGGCGGCCACGAGAACGCCGGGCGCCGCACGGTCTGCCATTAGGCATCGAAGCCCGGCATGCATCAGGCATCCGCCCAGCGCCCACGTGACCGCCACCACCATTCGCACCAGACCGAGCACCGATCTACGTTGAGGCCTCGACAGCCCGGCTGCACCTGGATGTCACGGTCTGGTACTCGAACGCTCCGAGAAGCACCCGCTCCTGCGGAACGCTCATAACTACGGATTAGGCTGCCCCCATGCCAAAGAAGCGCTCGGGCGGTGGTCAGTCGCCAACGCAGCAGGCCGCCAAGTTCCTCGGTGTCAGTGTGCTCGCGGGAGCGGTCATGGCGGGCATCGCGCTGCCCGCGGCCGGCGCGCTGGGACTGGCGGCCAAGGGGTCGGTCGAGGGATTCGACGAGATTCCGGCCAACCTCAAGCGCCCGCCGCTGAGCCAGCGCACCACCATCCTGGACAGCAAGGGCGGCCGGCTCGCGCAGGTGTACTCGCGCGACCGCACGGTGGTCGAGCTCAAGGACATGTCGCCGTACATGCAGAAGGCGATCGTCGCCATCGAGGACTCGCGCTTCTACGACCACGGCGCGATCGACCTGAAGGGCATCCTGCGCGCGCTCAACAAGAACGCGCAGAGCGGCGGCGTCGCCCAGGGAGCCTCCACCCTCACGCAGCAGTACGTGAAGAACGTCTTCGTCGAGGAGGCCGGCGACGACCCGACGAAGGTCGCCCAGGCCACCCAGCAGACCCTCGGCCGCAAGGTCAAGGAACTGAAGTACGCGATCCAGGTCGAGCAGGAACTCGGCAAGAAGAAGATCCTCGAGAACTACCTGAACATCACCTACTTCGGTGAGCAGGCCTACGGCGTCGAGGCCGCCTCCCAGCGCTACTTCTCCAAGCACGCCAAGGACCTGAAGCTGCAGGAGGCGGCGCTGCTGGCCGGCATCGTCCAGTCGCCGAGCCGCTACGACCCGGTCAACGACGTGGCCGAGGCGACCAAGCGGCGCAACGTCGTCCTGCAGCGCATGGCCGAGGTCGGCGACATCTCCCAGGCGGAGGCCGACAGGGCGAGGAAGACGCCGGTGGAGCTGAAGGTCACCCAGCCCCGCAACGGCTGCATCACGGCCGCCAAGGGCGCCGGCTTCTTCTGCAAGTACGTCGAGCAGATCTTCCTCAACGACCCGGTCTTCGGCAAGACCCGGGAGAAGCGGGCCAAGGTCTGGAACCAGGGCGGCCTGACCATCCGTACGACGCTGGACCCGCAGGCCCAGGAATCCGTGCAGGCCTCCCTGAAGCAGCACGTCTACAAGTCGGACAAGGTCGCGGCGGCCGCCGTGCTGGTCGAGCCCGGCACCGGCAGGGTCGTCGGAATGGGCCAGTCCAAGCCCTACGGCTACGGCAAGAACGAGACCGAGATCAACTACTCGGTCGGCAGCGACCGGGGCGGCTCGAACTTCGGCTTCCCGACCGGTTCGACGTTCAAGCCGTTCGTCGCGGCCGCCGCGCTGGAGCAGGGCAAGCCGGTCACGCAGGAATACCCGTCGCCGTACAAGATGGAGTACCCGAGCCCGGTCCGGGCGTGCGACGGCAAGCGCTGGGTCAACGACAAGCGCTACACGGTGGAGAACGAGAGCGAGACCGAGGTCGGCCCCTACCGGATGAAGGAGGCGATGGCCAAGTCCGTCAACACCTACTTCGTCCAGATGATCTCCGACGTCGGCCTCTGCCCGGTGGTCCGGATGACCGACAAGCTGCACGTGGTGCAGGGCAACGGCGACAAGCTGCCGCAGGCGCCCGCCATCGCGCTCGGCTCGAAGGGCATCTCCCCGCTGACCATGGCGACGGCGTACGCCACCTTCGCCAACCGGGGCACGTACTGCTCGCCGGTCGCCATCGAGTCGATCACGCAGCGCATCGCCGACAAGGAGAAGTCGCTCGCCGTGCCGAAGTCGACGTGCGAGCGGGCCATGTCCGAGAGGACCGCGGACACCGTCAACACGCTGCTGCAGGGCGTGGTCGACTCCGGCACGGGCCAGCAGGCCGGCCTCTCCGACCGCGACAACGCCGGCAAAACCGGTACGACGGACGAGCGGAAGAACGCCTGGTTCGTCGGCTACACGCCGAACCTGTCGGGCGCGGTCTGGGTGGGCAGCGCCTCCCAGCAGGTCAAGATGACCAACATCAGCATCGGCGGCGTCTACAACGCCCTCGTCTACGGCGGTCAGGTCCCCGGCCCGATCTGGCGGGACGCCATGAACGGCGCGCTCGCGGGCAAGGACGCGCCGTCCTTCCACCTCGTCGACATCCCGGACCTGGACAAGGACAAGGACCGGGAGAGGGGCCGGGACCGGGGCCGGGGCGACGACCGCCACGACCGGGACGACGGCGGCAACGGCGACGCCGGCGGCATCGGCGGTTTCATCGGCGGCCTGACCGGCGGCGGCACGAACGGCGGCACCGAACCCGAGCCCACCATCTCCCTGCCGGGCGGCTTCTTCCAGGGCCAGGACGGCGGCGGCTTCGGCGGCAACGGCAACGGCGGCCGCCGCTGACCACAGCGCCCCCGGCCACGACGACGGCCCCTCCCCCTCCGGTGACTCGCTCGCCGGGGAGGAAGGGGCCGATGTCGTCGGGGGCTGCCGCGCCGCACCCGCCGGCCGGGCCGGGGCGGCGGCCGAGGAGGCCACTCGACCGGAGGCGTCCTGGAACGTCAGGGGCCCGTCTGCGGCCGGAGACGTCCTGGAACGTCAGAGGCCCGTCAGCGGCCGGAGAGGCGCTGGAACGTCAGGAGCCCTCTGCGGCCGGAGACGACCTGGAACGTTCCGGCGTCCCGCAGCGGCCGGAGGCGTCAGCCGGCCAGCAGCTTCTTGACCACCGCGGCGACGCGACCGCCCTCGGCCTGCCCCGCCACCTTGGGATTCACGATCTTCATGACCGCGCCCATGGCCCGCGGCCCCTCGGCGCCGGCCGCCTTCGCCTCCTCGACGGCCTGTGCGACGATCTCGCCCAGCTCCTCGTCGGTCAGCTGCTTGGGCAGGTACGCGGCGAGGACCTCACCCTCGGCCTTCTCCCGCTCGGCCTGCTCGGTCCGGCCACCCTGCGCGAAGGCCTCCGCCGCCTCACGGCGCTTCTTGGCCTCCTTGGTGATCACCTTCAGCACCTCGTCGTCGGAGAGCTCGCGCTTCTCCTTGCCCGCGACCTCCTCCTTGGTGATCGCGGCGAGCGTCAGCCGGAGCGTCGAGGAGCGGAGCTCGTCGCGCTCCTTGATCGCGGCGTTGAGGTCGTCGTGCAGCTTCGACTTGAGCGTGGTCATGCATCGATTGTCGCAGCTCCGAAGACGCGGCCGCGCGCCGATTTCCCCCGGCCCACGGGCGGGTTGACCACCGGGCGCTCCCCTGGCTGATTACCGCTGCGTCCCGCGGGCCTGACACGATGGACTCATGCGCGCGCGATACGGAGTTCCCCTGGGCATCACGGCGGTCGCAGCCGCCGGTCTTCTCTACTCCGCGGGCTTCGAGGCCCGCTCCTTCCGCCTGCGACGGGTGACCGTCCCCGTCCTGCCCTCCGGGATGCGTCCCCTGCGTGTACTGCAGGTCTCCGACATCCACATGGTCGGCGGGCAGCGCAAGAAGCAGCGCTGGCTGCGCTCGCTGGCGGGTCTGCGTCCCGACTTCGTGATCAACACCGGGGACAACCTGTCCGACTCGGAGGGCGTGCCGGAGGTCCTGGACGCGCTGGGCCCCCTGATGGAGTACCCGGGCGCGTACGTCTTCGGCTCGAACGACTACTACGGCCCCAGGCCCCGCAACCCCGCCCGCTACCTGGTCGAGAAGGTGCAGGGCCGCCACGGCCTGAACGGCAACCCGCCGGCCGTCGGCGTGGTGCACAACCCGTGGGAGGACCTGCGCGACAGCTTCGACGCGGCGGGCTGGCTCAACCTCACCAACACCCGGGGCACCCTGAAGATCGAGGGCGTCTCGGTGGAGCTGACGGGCCTGGACGACCCGCACATCAAGCGCGACCGGTACGCGCGGGTGGCCGGCGGCCCCTCGGGCGCGGCGGACTTCTCGATGGGCGTGGTGCACGCGCCGTACCTGCGCGTTCTCGACGCGTTCGCCGCGGACGCCTACCCGCTGATCCTCGCCGGCCACACCCACGGCGGCCAGCTCTGCGTTCCCTTCTACGGGGCGCTGGTGACCAACTGCGACCTGGACACGGACCGCGTGAAGGGCCTGTCCACCCATACGGCCGAGGGCCACACGTCCTACCTCCACGTCTCGGCGGGCTGCGGCACCAACCGCTACACCCCGGTCCGCTTCGCCTGCCCCCCGGAGGCGACCCTGCTGACACTGGTGGAGCGGGACTGACGGGGCCGGGGCGGTACGGGGCGGCTTGGAGAAACGTAACGGCTGTACGGGGCGAAGACGCGACCAGCCGAGCGGGGCAAGGACGCGGGCCGGCCGGACGCCGGGGGCATGACCTCGCCTACGGCCATGGACATGCGGAGCCTCCCCGCAGGGCCGGCGAGTCGCGGCTGATGCCTCCCTCCCCGTCCCGGCGCTCGCCGGCGCGCCGCGGCGATCACACCCGTCCGCCCCCCTGACGACGGCCGCCGCCTGCGGGTCACCGCCGCAGCAGTCGGCGCGGCACCCGCCCACTGGGCCTCATCCTCCCCGCCCTCGCCCACGCGCTGGTGACCCTCGGCGCGGCCCGCCGCATCCCGGCCCGCCGTCGCCGCAACAACCGGATTTCGTCTCCGGCCCCCGGTGGGCTAAAGTAAACGTCGTCGCCGCGAGAGCAGCGACGATCGGGGTGTAGCGCAGCTTGGCAGCGCGCTTCGTTCGGGACGAAGAGGTCGTGGGTTCAAATCCCGCCACCCCGACACAGGTCAGAGGCCCATTCACGTGATCGTGAATGGGCCTCTGAGTGTTTGTACAGCAGCGGAGTACAGCAACCGTTATGGCTCTTGAAGGCCGTCCCCGTCCGGCCGCTCCTCCCGCTTGCGTTTGCCCTTCTTCTTGCCGTCCCTCTGCTTGCTGCCGCCCAGAGCCTTCCCGAGCTTCCGGAGGGCCCGCCGGGTGTCCGCCGAGGGCACGTGCGTGTAGACCTCCATGGTCACCGCGATCTCGGAGTGGCGGAGGATCTGCATCGCGATCCGAGGGTGGACGTCGAGGGCGGCGAGGAGCGAGGCGCACGTGTGGCGGGTGTCGTGCACGCGGATCCGCCGGACGCCGGCACGCTCGCAGCGGCGGTCAAACTCGCGAGTGAAGTTCCGAGGCTCCACCGGGGTGCCGTTGCGGGTGGTGAAGACGAGGTCCGATTCCGTCCAGAGATCCGCGGCCCGCTCCCTCGCCACCTCCTGCTCCTTCTTACGGAGCCGAAGCGCCGCCAAGCAGATGTCCGGCAGCGGAAGCACCGCCTCGGACGCCTCTGTCTTGGCCGTGTCGGTGTGGAGCAGGCGCCGGCGAACTCGCTGCAGCTGGTGGCGGATGTGCAGCTCTCCCGTATCAAGGTTCACGTCCGACCAGGTCAGTCCCAGAACCTCACCCTTGCGCAGCCCCAGGACGAGGATCAGCACGTACGCGGCGTACAGGTAGTCACGCCACATCTGCGCGTTCTCCAGGAAGGAGCAAGCCTCCTCGACGGACCACGGGTCCGGCCGCTTGCGCCGGGCCCGCTGCACCTTCACGAGCTGGGCGACGTTCTTCGAAATACGCTCTTCCACCATGGCGTTGGTCAGCGCGCTGCGGAGGATCGTCCGGGCATCGTTGACCGAGCGCTTCGAAAGCGTCTGCCTGCAGCACTCCCCCTTGGCACAGCAGCGCTGGCGCTCCTCGGGCCGCTTGGCGTCCTTGCCCTGGGCGCAGCACTGGCAGGTCTCGGCGAGCCTGTTGAGCCAGCCCCGCATGTCCTGAACGGTCAGCCGGTCGAGCCGCTTCGCGCCGAGGAGCGGGACGACGTACAGGCGCACGGTCGTCTCGTACGTGGCGGCGGTGAGCGGCCGGAGGTTGGGTTCCACGACCTCCTTGAGCCAGTACGCCAGGTAGTTCGCGAGGGTCGGCGTGCTGGTCGCCACCGGCCCCTTCTTGGCCTCGTTGTGGAGCTTGAGCCACTTCTCGTGGACGTCCTTGCGGGTGGGGCCGTAGACGTACTTGCGCTTGCGGTTGCCGTCCGGAGTGGTCACCCAGACGTAGGCAGCGAAGCCGTTCCTGTACGGGTAGATGGACCCCTCGCCGTTGCCTCGCTTCCCACTCACGCGGACCATCCCTCGACGGCTTCGGAGGTGCAACGGCTCACATACTCGTCCACCCAGTCCGGGAGGATGCGGCGGTTCCGGCCGATCTTGACCGAGCGGATCTCGCCCGTGAGCACGAGCATCTTGGTCTTGGAAAGGCTGAAGCCCAGCATCTCGGCGACCTCAGCCGTCGTATGCCATTTCCGCTGGATCATCACCGAGGTCATGCGGTCGGTCCTCCTTCACTTACAGGGGCGGATTGACGAGTAGCGGCGAGCCAGGTCTCTGCAGCCGTCAGGCCAGTGCCGGCGAAGACCCAGTGCGAGAGGACGAGCACGGTGTCCGGGTCGGGTAGCGGGTGGCCGGCCTCGACGGCGCGTTCGCGGGCCAGGGCTTCGTTGTGGTCGGCGCGTTCCTGGCGGAGGGCGCCGAGGGTGACGGAGTAGGCGCGGGACTTGGTGGAGAAGTGGCCGCGGAAGCCGAGCATGTGGGCCCACTTGCGCAGGCGCAGAGGCTCGAGTTCGGGCAGCGCGCCGAGGTGCCAGCAGGTGAGGATCATCCGCCGGGCGTGGTCGGTGACGCCGGAGCCGATCAGGTCGGTGATCGGGTTGCGGATGGGCCGGTCGAGGGTGCCGGCGGTTTCGGCGCCCTTGGTGGCGTACTTGGCGATGTAGGCGGCCACGGCGCGGCTGGACAGTTCCGAGGTGCCCGCGAAGTCGGCGGAGAGGATGGGGCGGATGTCGAGCTGTTCGCCGAAACAGAAGGCGCATTCGTGCCCGTCGAGGACGGGACCGGGTGCCTCGGCCATCCGGGCCGCGGAGCGGATCGCGTCGGTGAGCAGTTGCGTGGTGGCCCAGGCCGGCGGGGTGTCCTCGGCGCCGTCCGGGCCGTCGAGGCGGATGACGGCGTGGAAGTGGACGGCGCCGCGCCGCTGGTACTCGGCGACCTTGGCGTAGGAGACCTTGAGGCAGTCGCGCAGCTCCGTGCGGGTGAGGCCCGCACGGGAGGCGAGGTGCTGGCGCAGGTAGGTGGTGAAGCGGGCCCACAGGGCCCCGGCGTGCGCGTTCCACAGGACGGCCGCGCGGTAGTCGTAGCGGTCCGGGTCCAGGGGCGTGCCGAGGGCGGGGTCGTCGTCGGGGTGGAGGCGTCCGCAGCGGCACCGGCCGCCGCCGGGGCGGTTGTGGACGGGGCCGAAGGACGGGGCGGTGAAGGTGGCGAAGACGCGCGGGTGCTGGGCGACGGACGGGCCGATGCCCTTGCCGCCGCTCAGTCCGGCGGTGACCAGGTGGAAGGTGTCTTTGCGGTAGATCTCGGCGCAGGAGGCGCACCGGGTGGCGCGGCGGTTGTTGCAGCGGATGAGGAGTTGTCCGGCCGGGAGGTCGCGGTCGGCGATCTCGCGGACGATCTCTCCGGTGGCGGCGTGGACGTCGAGCCGGTGGCCCTCCATCCGGACGGGCCGCTCGCAGCCGCCGAGGCGTTGGATCTGGTGGGCGTAGGCGCTGAGGTCGCCGTGCTGGGCGAGTGCTGCCAGCTGGCGGATGGCTGCGGTCGGAGCCGCAGGGGGCATGGGCGGGTTCCTCCTTGCAGGGAGTGGACGTACGGTGCGGAAGCCCGGCCTGTCGAGGGGGCTAGACAGCATGGGCAGGCCGGGCGGGCGGAGCTACGAGGTCAGCGGCGGGTGAGGACGGAACGGATGACGACGGCGCACACGGCCACGGACGCGGCGGTGACGGCTACGGCGAGGAGCATGGAGACCAGGACGGCGCCGACGACCAGGACCACGGCGGTGCCGCCGCCGACGAGAGCGAGCACGGTGCCAGGCGTGAGCCGGACGGCCGGACGGGCCGGGGCCGGGGCGACGAAGGCCGGCGGCGGGGCCGGGACGCCCGGCGTGACGGTGGTCGGTTCGACGACGGCGGGCAGGGCGACGAGGCCGGTGGGCTGCGGCATGGTCGGGATCTTCGGCCGGAACATGAACGGGTCTGCCTTCGCGGTTACTTGAGGAAGCTGTCGATGACGGGGGCGAGCAGGCTGTCGGCAAGGAGGTAGCCGCCGACTAGCAGGACGGCGATGAGCCACCAGGGCGGACGGATGAGCTTGACGCCGAGGACCCCGACGACGAGCAGGGCGAGCCAGAGCGGAACGTCCATTGCGGTGATCTCCTGTCAGGCCGGGCAGCGGTGGGTACGGGCGGCGAGTTCGGCGGCGGCGCGGCTGTCGTACTCGGCGGAGAAGTCGCAGCGGGGTGCGGTGCAGGCAGCCAGGTGGCGGTTGCGGCCGCGGTCGACGTAGGAGGCGACGGTGACGGGGCCGATGCGGCGGACGTTGCGGAAGCGCCGGTTCATGGTGGTGCTCCTTTCAGAGGTGCGCGGCAACGGACGGGGTCATGGACGGGGGCAGGCCGAGCCGGGCGCGTACGGCGTCGGGGTCGGCGGGGTGGCCGGTGGCCGAGTGGTGTTCCTCGGCCAGGGCCCGGACGCGGTCGACGAGGGCGGGCGGAAGGGAGACGGCGGGAGCAGGCGCCGGGGGCGGAGCAACGACCGGTTCGGGGGTGGGCTCTGGAGCTGGTTGGGGGTCGGAGGAGGGTGCCGGAAGTGCGTCGCGGCCGGGCCCGTCGACGGCGGCGGAGGCGGGGTGCGGGTCTGCATCCGCGTCCGCCGTCGAGGAGGAGACCGGCGCCGCCGGCACTTGCGGGCCGTGCGGAGCGTGGGCCAGCAGCGTTCCGCCGAAGAAGGCGACGGCGGGCCAGCCCGCGACGACCACGCGGAGCGAGGCCGGTACGTGGTCGAGGTCGAGGAGGCCGGCGGTTGCGACGTTGGCGCCGAGGGATGCGGCCAGGGCCACCAGGAACCACAGCCGCGGACTCCCGGCCGCCTGTCCAGCTCGTTGCTGCTGTCGCATTCGGCGCCAGGCGGCGACCAGCAGCAGGTCGACGCTCACCGGGTAGGCCCACGCCTTCCAGCCGCCCTGTCCGACCGCCGCGGCGAGGTCGTGCAGGTGGGAGAAAGACAGGGCGCCTGCGATGACGGCCTGGACGACCACGGCGTCCACTCGGGCCAGGTGGGCACGCATCGGCACGGCTCCTTCCGGCGCGATCAGTCGGCGGACTTGAGGGAGTCGGCACGCTCACGGGCGAGGCGTGCCACCTCGGCGGCCTCGGCGTCGCCGGGCGTGTGAGTGACGATGCGTTCCAGCAGATCCGCCTTACGGTCCATGAGCGCGGCGTACTCGGCGGAGGTGCGGTCCTGGCGGAGCGCGGCCAGGTCGGCGATGAGCGCACTGACCTCGGTGATGGAGGGACGTGACACAGGTCTTCCTTCCGGTTTCAGGCATGGGAGGGGCAGGGACGCGGCGCGGAGGCGGTCACGCCGGCCGTGGGAGAGGGAGCGCGGTTACTCGGGCACCGGGCGAGCGGTGGGCGCGACGGGGACGGCAGGAGAAGGCCCGGCGGGCTCCGCAGCGACGGCGGGCCGGAAGGGGTCGAGGCGGGACAGTGCCGGTACCAGGCCCGAGGTGTCGCGGCAGACGGCCGCCGCGTCGTCGAGGGTGAGGTGGGGTGAGCGGACGCGGGACCATCCGCCGGAGGAGTCGCCGACGACCGCGACGCCGGGCCGTTCGGCCGGGATGGAGGTTGCGGCCAGCACTGCTTCGGGTGCGATGTCGCCGAGCGCCATGTTGGCGGAGGTCTCGTCGTTGACGCGGTGGCAGACCCGGCCAGTGAGCTGGGCGCGGAGCATCGTGGCGCCCTTGCCGAGTTCGGCGCCGAAGCGCTGCCCGCACACCTCCAGGTAGATGCCGGCCGCGCGACCGAGCTGGGCGAGGCGGATGAGCTTGGTGACCATGGCGTCCCGCCGCTTCTCCTCGTCCTTGCTCGCGGCGAGGAACAGTTCGGCGACCTCGTCGACGACGATCACGACCGGCACCGGCCGTACCTTCTCCGGCAGGCCCCACACGTCCGAGGTGAGCACCGCGTCCGGACCGGCCCCGCTCCTCACGCCGATCAGGCGGAACCGCGCTTCCATCTCTTCCACCAGGACGTCGAGGAGGTCGTTCGCGCGGTCCGGCGTATCGGCGAGCGCCGACAACCGCGGGGCGAACGGAGCCAGTTCGACGCCCCATTTGCAGTCGATGCCGACGAGCGCGACGGGTTGTCGGGCCAGCCCACACAGCAGGTTGCGCAGGTAGACAGACTTGCCCGACTGCGTGGCGCCGAGGATGAGTTCGTGCGGCACGGTGCGGAAGTCCCGGACGTGCCAGTGCCCGTCCTCACGCAGCGCCAACGGCAGGGACAGCGGGCCGGTCTGCAGCCACCGACGAGCGGGCCGGACGTCGGCGAGGACGTCCCAACCAACCAACCGCAGTTCCAGCCGCCCCGGCTTGGTGGGGTGGACGTGCACGGCATGCGCGCCCCAGGCGTGCCGCAGCCGATCGGCCGAGGCGGTGAAGTCCTCGGGCGCCTGCCCGGCCGCCATCCGCAGCCGCATCACGAGCCCGGAGCCAGTCGGCCGGGGCAGCGACCGGCGGGGCGGTACGGGCGGGGCCTGCCGCCCCATCATCCGGGCGGTGGCCCGACGGACGGCCGAGGCCGGCACCGTCAGGCCGCAGGCATCCATGGTGGCCCGGTACGAGGTGAGCACCCGCAGCGTGACGACCGGGTATCCGACCAGCCACCAGAACAGGACCGGCAGCCGACGGCGCACCGCAGCCAGCGCGGCCACCGTCAGCAGTAACGGCACCAGAAGCCCCAGGGCATCGGTCATGGTGCTCAGCCCCGCGCCGCCGCCGGGGCGCCGACCATGACGGCGTCCGCCCGGTAGGCGATGCCGTGCCGGGAGCGGCCGCCGAACTCGCTCTCCCAGGGCCGTGCCACCAGGCCGGACAGGAAGACCGGCGTACCCATCACCAGGCCCTCACCGATGCCCTTCTCGGGGACGGTGACCTTGATCATGTCCGAACCGCCCTCGGCGATGAACACCAGCTCCAGGACCATGAGCCGATCGTTGGTCACCGGGTCCACGGCCACCTCACCGGTCTGCCGGTCCTTGACCTTGACCTCGGGCAGCTTCGTGACCAGCAGAGTGGCGGCCGAAGTGTCGACGGGAATGACGCGCATGGTGTGCGTACCTCACTTGGTCGGGCGCCCGTTACGAGCGCCGAATCAGTTGGATACCCCCCTAGACAGCAAGGAGGTAACCCACCTCAACTGTCTAGGGGGGTTGACGACTGCCGTAATCGACGCCCCGTCAACTGTCTAGGGGGGTATACGAGTGTGCAGTCCGAGCCGGTGGGGTGCGCTAACGCATGACCCAGTGCAGCGCGGTCGCATCGTCGCGGGTCTTGCCCCGCGGCCAGCGCCGACCGTCGGGGTCGTCGGCTTCGGCTTCGCGTACGCGGCGGATCAGCCCATCAGGACCCGACGAGTTGAGGATGCCCAACGCCTCACTCCAGCCGGCGAGTTCGAAGCTGTCCACGAGTCGCGTCGCCCCGTCGCTCAGCAGCGTTACGGAGGCCAGTGAATGAAGCGGGACAGTCCCCGTCAGGGCATGCTCGGCCGCTCGCGGGTCGGGGCCGGCGATCCAGAAGCCACCCGGCCGGTTACGGAGGCCGGTCAGAGCGTCCCGGTATTCCGCGAGGGCAACGGCGTGTTCAGGCGAACCGGTGGGCAGCGTGTCGACCGGTCCCCGCAGTCGCTTGCCGACGTCGTCCAGGCGCTGGTCGGTGATAGCGGTCGTTCGCCCGTCCCTCTCGGCGAGGAGGAGGGTCGAGTCACCCAGAACGAGGTACTCCAGAGCTTCCGCCTCGGCCCGGACAGCGACGACCGTACTGGTCGGGCTGGCCCGATAGGCCAGGTCGCATGTGTCCTCGTGCAGGGAGCGGACCGTTCGGATCGAGTCGGCGAGACAGTCGGCGAGCGGCCGGGCGGGGTGTGCCGCGATGCCGGCCAGCAGCAGCCCGCCCAGCGTGGAGGAGAACCAGGCGATCCCATGCACGCATCCGGTCTCCGCACCGGCTACGCCGGCGCCGTCGAGGAGAACGGCCGCACCGAAAGCAGCTGCGGCGAAGTCCTCGTTCTCCCGCCCCGGTTCGGCCGGCTGCGAGCCGAGGGCGACGTTCACCCCGTTGCCTCCTCGTCGTGCAGGTAGAGGGGGCAGAGCAGTTCGACGGATTGCGGCTCGTCCGTCTCCGGGTCGTATTCGACGCTCACCAGCGTGGAGAAGTGGCGCTCGCCCACCTGTCCCCAAAGCGTGTTGAGGTCGGACGTGAGCAGGTGGACCACGCCGAGGGAGCCTGCCGTGTGGACTCCGGCGATGGCGAGCACCGATCCGTTGCCGTCCGGTCGGGGCAGCCTGCCGAGGTATCCAACGTCGTGCGGACGGCGCGGCTCGACGTCCGCCCCCGCGTGGTAGACCGCGCCGGTGCGCCGGTCCACCAGCGCCCACGGTTCGCCCTCCGGATGTTCCCAGCCGAGTACCGGGTCCTGGGCGTACAGGTCCCTCATGGCCTCGGACATGCCCGGTCCGCAGACGACGATCAGGCCGTCACGGTTGAGGTCGATCTCACCGCTCACCTGTACGTGGCCGGAGCTGGCGGCAAGCCCGTAGGACTTGGCCAGCTCCTCCAGTCGCTTCCCGGAGTTCATGTCGGCCATGGCGACGACCGGGCGCTTCTTCTCGCCGTCCCACCGCAGCGGAGTAACCACGGTGACGGCACCCACACCGAGGAAGGCTCCCTCGGGTGCCGGGCCGGTGTGCCGGATCTGATGAATCCGCCCGCGGCTCAGACCGGCCTTTTCGGCGATCTGCGCGTAGGACAGTCCTTGCGCGTGGAGGTCCTGGACGACACGGCGGCGGAGCCTGGCGAGCTCAGTCACCTCCTGCTGCGCGTCGGCCAGCCTCTTCGTGACCTCACGCAGGAGCAGATACGGATCATCGATCCCCGTGATCCGCTGCAGCTCGTCCGACATGACCGCACCTCCTAGAAGTACCCAGGAGTCTAGGGCCCTAGACGGAATGGGCGGGAGGCGCCGCCCTGTATGAACGCCGACCACGAAGAACCGGGACCGCCGCCGAGGCACGCCCCGGGGGCTCACCTGCGACTGCCCACAGGGTGATCACCGACCAACGTCAGGCAGGGCGCGGTCACGCACCCTCCCGCGCCAGGTCAGCCCAAACGGAACGCCCGTCGGGCCAGTTCTTCACACCCCAGTCCTTGGCACAGGACGCGATCAGCAGCAGCCCGCGCCCGCTTTCTTCCTGGCTGGTTACGTCACACAGATGCGGCACGCGCTCGCCGCCCTGGTCGACCACCTCGATACGCACGAGATCATCGCCGAAGCGGATGATCACGAGGAACCAGCCGCCGGCCGAACCGCTCAGCGAGTGCCGTACGGCATTGGTCGCCAGCTCGCTCACGACCAAGACGGCATCGTCGACGGGGCCGCGCCCGTCGAGCAGGGCAGCGACGAAGTGACGGGCATGCGCCACCTCCTCGGCCACACCGGGAAACGCACGGCACCACTTGGACCGCATAGGAGACTCCTCACCGTCGTCTAGGGGGCTAGACACCCGAGTGGCAGAGTATTCCTGCGAGCGGCCAACAGACCAGGCATTGCCAGGAATTATTCCTCTAAGGGATGAGGGTGTCTCCCAAGTCGCGGAACTCCTTCATCACCCGCAACAGCAGGTCCCGTACTTCCCCACCGAAGACCGCAGCCCGCTCGAAGCGGTCGAACGTCTCCTCGTACGCGGCCACCTCCGCGGAGTCGACCGCCACCCGCTCAGCGCCGAACGTCTCGACCACGACCGCTCGCCGGTCGCACAACGTGAACCCATGGCGAGGCAGGACCGGCACCGGTCGACGCCAGGGGATGACCCCGAGCCGCACGGTGTTCAGACTCTCGACAGCCAGCAAACGGTCCAGCTGAGCGAGCATCAGCGCCGGTGTCCCGGGCCATGTCCGGAACACAGCTTCGGTCAGCACGAACACCGACTCCCGCCCCGGTTCGTACAGCACGCTCTGTCGCTCCACACGGGCAGCGACAGCCCGGCCGACCGACTCAGGCGTTGCATTCGGTGCACTCTCGAAGACGTGCCGGGCGTACTCGGCGCTCTGGAGCATGGCCGGCAGCACGACGCACTGGAACGAGCGCACCAGCCGAGCGGCACGAACCTCATCATCAACGGCCGCACCAGCCGGAGCGCTGCCCTCCGTTTGACCGGAGTCCGCAGCCGCCCCTACCGCGGCCAGGAGATCACGCACCTCACCGGCGGTCGCCTCATCGAGGCCGAGGGCACGCGAGAGCCGGTCAAGCACATCAAGGCTCGGAACCATGCGCCCGGTCTCAACCTTGGACACAGTCGGCTGCCCGACACGGGCCCGCTGCGCCAACACAGCACCCGTCAGGCCGGCCTCTGTACGAAGCACACGAAGGCGCGCCCCAAGGGCCCTCATCCGCTCCCGCCGTTCACTCCCCATGCCCAGGGTTCTACACCACTAGCCAGCAGTCATCAGGCACGAGAGCAGCATCAACGCCCAGCAGCCCGAGCGTGATTCAAACTCTCCCTACTGGTTCAAGCACCCGTCGTCGCTTCGCTCCTCCGGGCGGGCGCGGGCGGCCGGCGGCGCCCGCGCTCATGTCTCCGCCCCGCTCGGCACCGCCGGCCGCCCGCTCCCGCCCAAGAGGACAGGCACACGGAGCATGAGGTCAAAACACGTCGTGGCTGGGGCAGTCAGCTCCACGGCTTTACGGAGCCACCTTGGCGCGAGCCTCGAAGATCACGGCCCCAACGTCGTGCTTTACCGGGCAGGTCCACAGACTGCTCGACGCGCCGGAAGCTTACGGGGCCATGATCACTCGCGCCAAAGCAGCGCCACCCCAAAGCCGCTACGCCGACCGCGTACCCATGCACGGGCTCTGGATCATCCACGGAGATGACGGTCACTTGGCGCTGGGGAGTCAGTCCCACCAAAACGACCAGTGCGTCCGCAGCGGCAAACTCTCCGCGTACTCGGGGAAGGGTGTCGGCGGATCATCGACGATGTTGTCAGCGGTCGACAGGACATGCTCCAGGGCAAGCAGCTCCGCGTGCGCCGCGGTCCGCGGTGGGCGGGCAACGGAGACGAACAACTCGCCTCCCATTCCCACCACCCGAGCGCCGAACCGCTCCTCCCAGCTGCGCAGCAGCGCGCACACGAGCGGCAGCGGAGCCTCCGCATTCCAGCCGAGAAGTGCCGGTATATCGGCGCTGCGCTGTGCGGGGACCAGCACGAGGCTGCATCCGGCCAGCTGGTACGGGTCTGTGGCTATGAGGTGGCCGATCGTGCGCGCTGCAGCGTCCGCCGAAGAGGGATCAGCGTCCGTGACCGAAGTCGCCGGCGTCAGGCCCGGCCATGTCCCGAAGGGTGGGCCCGGATCGTGCGGCCACGGCGCCATACCCTCGGGCACCGGCACCGGCTTCGGGTCCGTCCAACAGGGCAGACGGCGGCGCCGGTACTCGGCGAAGTCCGAGGCCAGGACGTTCTCCACACGGACAGCGGATATCTCGGCCAGGTCCGTCGGACGGCCCAGGAACGGTCCGCTCAGCAGTGGTACCAGCCCGGTGTCTTCCTGCCCCTGCAGCAGGGGTCGCCACACGCCATCGACGTCGGACGGCAGTTCGTCCGCAACCCAGACGCACACCGACCCCGAGGAGACGAACCGCCCCGGGGGAAGACCCTCTGGTAAGGCGAAACCCATGCTCGGACGATAGACCTTGACCCCCTTCGGTCGCACACCGCCCCATACGGCCGGGCTGCGTGCGTCGCCACTCGAGCCGTGCCCGTTGCGTGCCCGGTCCGGCAGGATGCAACGGGGACTCACGGGGAACAGCGGCGCCGATCACGCTCCGGCCCAGGTCAGTGCCCCGCCAGGTCAGCCGCCACCCGCATACGGTTCTTCCAAACTGGTGCACCGGGACCCCAGTGCGGCGGCGCTTGACTGAGTAATTGAAACTCCAGCCCAAAGCCGCTCCGCCGACCTCGGATTCCCCCGAACGTTATCGGAGGGAATTACGCTCCAAAATCGAAAGCGTTACTCCGAGTCCCGAGATAAGCAGGCCAATCAGACTTGCAAAGCCAGCTGCAACGACCAGCACTGATAGCACAGGGTTCCCCTCACGCCCCGCATCCGCTCCAATGCCAATGGTGGACGCGACAAGGATCACCATGAGAAATGCACTCGTCACAAGCAGACACTTCGCGATGTCACTGCGCGCCTCCGCTAGCTCTTCTTCCTTGCGGCGATTCCTGCCTTGTCCATCGATCTTGGGCGCAAAGGCAGCGAGGATTGCCACTGCGGCTAGAGCGAATCCGAGTAGCCCGCTAGAAGAACCGGTCAATGACGAGTAGATATCCTTGCGCAAATCCGGTTTCACGGCAGCCAGGAGACATGTCCCGTCGAACACGGAGACCAAGAACAAGCATGCCGCCGCCACAATAAAAGCCACTATGGGGAAGATCCACCAATTTCGATTAATCTTCTCTGACAGATCAGACATGCCGCCCCCTCACGCCTCCGTGTCACCCTCTCCGCATCAACTCCGCTGTCGAGGTCGTCTCAAACACCCCTCGGCGCTTGAAGTCCTTGTACGCCTGCTCCAGCTCGAAGAAGACGGACTCCACACGAGGTGCTGATGGGATGTCAGTCCGTTGGGGCAACTCGACCTCTGTGCTCAGTCGATCTGTGAGCAGGTTGACCTCTTCGACTCGGTTGGTCCTCCTGCTCCTCCCCCTGACAACCATTCCAGTGAGTAGGTCACTAGCCTGAGCTGCAAGCTCCAGCAGTTCCTCCTCGATGTGTTGGTCGATGTACCGGTCCTTCGGCCCGTAACGGCCCATGCCGAGGCTTACTCGCACAGACGGCAGCTCCTCCCCAGCTACCGCCGGCCACAAGTTCCCGAACGTCCCCCTCCCTCTCGTTGCATATTCCGGTTTGGTCATCGCTAGCTCAAAGGATCGGAACTGTCCTTCCATCTCCTTCAGCCTGCGAAATGCCTCCTGGTCGTACAAGGGGTCGAACTGAACGTACTCTCGCAGACGCTGCCGCAAGAAGAACGCGAGGCGTGAAAGCCTCGGCGAATACCTACCCATATCGTGAGCGCAGTATCCGTCGGGCCAGATCGAGATGTGTGTGGCATCGGCCGGATATTCGTTGGCCAACAATGATATTGGGCCGATCGAACCGTCTGGATCCCACTTGAATGGTCGATCTTCCTCCCCCCTGAGCGCCAGAACGCGGAACTTAGCGGGGTCCCTGTCGCCTCCCGGTTCAACTACTTCTACAGCTGTGATCACCCCGTCCTTTTCCACCATTTGGGACGACCTATCAGCCGCGATTTCTTGGGCTAGGCGCTGAGCTACTGCCGGGGGATCGAAGACAGTCCGCCCCGCCACAGATGCCCAGCGATAGAAGACAAGCTTTCGCTTCAGCATCCCCCCAGCTTACGAGAGTTGACGCTGCCTCGGCACCTGAACCGCGTCATGATTCGCAACGCCGCGCCCATGATCCTTCTGGCCATCACCTCGCCCCCAGCCAGCTCCTTGAAACCTTCTCCAGTATCGAGGAAGGGTCTGACAACCGGTCGAGTAAGCACGTCTTCCCAGTTGGGAGCGGTGCGAAGAGCTACCCGCCTGGCCGACGAGCGTCTTCAAGGCCGCGGGTTCGATCTCTGCCATCAACGCGCCGAAGGACGAGAAGGGTAGCTTCTGGATCAAGCAGGTACGACGGGTTCACGAACGCCACGGGGCAAGGCTGTCCCCGGCCTGAGCGGCACCCCTCAGTGTCTAACTGCGTGACAGCGCCCACGAACGCCGGCGAACAACCGTGAGCCTCTACCGACCATCAGCACAGGTAGGAGCCACACCAACCCCAATACGGCACCCCGTCCCAGTTGCTTCGCGACGAATAGACACACCCCGATAGCGTGGCTGAGGCCGGTGGGGGTGAAGCGAGGCACACGCGTGCGTGGTCGGTCGGCGCACCCGCCGTCGTGGCTGGCTGTCGCTGGCTGAGTTCGTGCCACTACTAGATACAGGGGTGAGCCCCGGTCAACCTAACTGTGTCGCAGTCGAGTTCTCGGCAGCCTGACCAGGTATCGAAGCTCCAGGTCAGTGCCCCCACTCCCCAACCTCTCTCCTCAAAGCGGCTACCACAGAACCTCAAAAACCCAGCTGCTGATCGACCGCTGCTTCGTAGAAGGCATCCGCGAGAGCGACGATGATCGTGTTGATAGCCGGCCCGTCGGTGAAGAAGTAGTCAGCCATCGTGTTGTGGGCGTCCTGGTTGTCTGCGACCGCCTCCGTAACAGCTGCTTGGAAGTCTGGAGACTCCAGGAACTGCTTTTTGGAATTCACCTTGGTCTGGTTGATCAGGTTCGAGTCGGCGAGCAACCGCTGGACGAGCCCCTGTACGAACTCCCGGATCTGGTACTCGGCGAACGATGCGGCCCCGAAGAGGTCGTTCATCTTGTCTATGACGACCTGGAGCGCAACGTACTTCGGATCCTTCTTCGTGCCCGTGCCGGCGGCGCTGATGCCCTTCAGTCGCCCGTCGCCCACGAGTGAGATGTCGACCGCGTTCGCCTTGTTGTGCTTGACCCCGACCAGTACCACGTCGGAGAGGTCGACGTTGGCGGCCCAGGCGGACTCGGCGATGACCTTTTCCAGCAGGCGCAGGAAGATGGAGAGCATCTCCATGTAGGGGTCGCCGTAGTCGACGATCTGGGACATGAAGTCATAGAGGCGTACGTAGGTGGAGACGTCCTTGCGGAAGAGGTCGAGCGCGTTGAGGGCGACCTTATCCTCTTCCTCGATCGCTCGCGCATAGCGGCGCCGGAAATCGTGCTGCGCTGGGCTGATCGCCGCTGAGAGCGCGTTGTTGCCCTTGCGGGACACCCACAGTTCGGCGACCTTGCGGACGTCGTCGTCGGTGTAGATTCCGGCTTGGGCTAGCTTGTTAGCCAGGTGGATGACGATGTACGGGTCGGTCTCGGTCTCCAGGGTGGCGTTCTTGAAGTACGGCTCGAAGGCTGCCTTGATGTCTTCGGGGTTGTTGGCGAAGTCGATGACGAACGTCTTGCGCTTCTGCTCCCCACCGGCGGTGCGGTGGGTGCGGTTGAGCCGCGAGAGCGTCTGCACCGCGGTGAGCCCCGGTAGCTTCTTGTCGATGTACATCGCCGAGAGGAGGGGCTGGTCGAAGCCGGTCTGGAACTTATTGGCGACCAGCATGATCTTGTACGTGTCGCCCTTGAATGCGGCCGCCAGATCAGTCCCGGCGCCTGGGTTCATGTTGACCTCGGTGAACTCGTCATCCTTCGAGGGCTGCGGGCCCCAATCGCTGTGCCAGGTCTCGTCCTCAGCCATCGTCACCCCGGCGGAGAAGGCGACCAGGGTGCGGTAGTTGTAGGAGACGTCCTCGGCGCGGCGTTTGGCTATGTAGGCGTCGATGGCCAACTTGTACTTCACTGCGGACTTGCGGGAGTCGGTCACCACCATCGCCTTCGCCTTGCCTTCGAGCAGGTAGGCGACGTTGGTGTGGAAGTGCTCGACGATGATCTGCACCTTCTGGCTGATGTTCGTGGGGTGGAGCTTCACCCACCGCATCAGACCCTTGCGGGCGGTGGCCTCCTCGACCTCCCCTCCGTCGCCGCTCTCGGCCTTCCCGGCGATTTTCAGCGCGGTGTCATAGTGCTGGTAGCCCCTGAGCACGTCGAGGATGTAGCCCTCCTCGATCGCCTGCTTCATCGAGTACAGGTGGAACTCGTGCGGCTTCCCGTCGGCCCCCTTGCGGCCGAACAGCTCCAGCGTCTTGTTCTTCGGCGTCGCGGTGAAGGCGAAGTAGGAGATGTTGTCCGAGTCGGCCCGCTCGGTCATCTCAGAGGCCAGGATCGACTCCACATCGACCTCGCCGCCCTCCTCGATCTCCTTGACCTCCTCGGCCGTCAGCACCTGCTTCAGCTTCGAAGAAATCTGCCCCGACTGGGAGGAGTGCGCCTCATCGGCGATGACAGCGAACCGCTTGCCCTTCAGGCCGGCGTCGCTCCGGATCTCGTTCAGCGCATGCGGGAAGGTCTGCACCGTCACCGCGATGATGAGCTCACCGTTCTTCAACGCGTGCGCGAGCAGACCCGACTTCGACTTCAGGCCGGCCTTCCGGACGTCCTCGGGGCTGATCGTCTTGACGATCTTGTCGGTGCCGTCGATCTGCCGGATCGCGTCCTGCAGTTGGGCGTCGAGCACGGTTCGATCGACGACCACGATGACCGAGTCGAAGACCTTCTGATTGCCGACATGCAGCCGCGCCAGCCGGTGAGCCGTCCAGGCAATGGTGTTCGTCTTCCCCGACCCGGCCGAGTGCTCAATAAGGTACCGCTGCCCGACACCCTCCTCCTTCACCGCCTCAACGATGTTCGTGACGGCCTCCCACTGGTGGAACCGCGGGAAAAGCATGCTCGTACGCCGCACCGAGGTGCCGGCAATGACGTCCCACTCCTCCTTGGTCTCCACGATCATCAGCCGCCCAACGATGTTCAACCAGGCGTGCTTCTCCCAGACGCGCTCCCACAGGTACGCCGTCGACGACCGGCCGTCCGCACCAGGCGGGTTGCCAGCTCCGCTGTCGAAGCCCATGTTGAACGGCAGGAAGTGAGTCTTCTCCCCCTCCAGCCTCGTGGTCATCGCCGCCAGGTCGTTCGAGACCGCGAAGTGCACCAACGCCCGGTGCCCGAACGACAGCAAAGGCTCCGGCCGCCCGTTCGTCAGCGGATTGCGACGCTGCTTGTACTGGTTTACCGCCTCGTCCAGCGACTGGGTGAAGTTGGTCTTCAGCTCCACCGTGGCCACCGGAAGCCCGTTGATGAAGAACACCAGATCGATGTTGCGCTGGTCAGCGGTCGAGAAGTGCACCTGCCGCACCACCCGCACCCGCATCGCCTCGTAGAGCGCCGTCGTGGTCTCGTTGAGCGACGTCTCCGGTCGGAACTGCGCCATCTTCAACCGGCCACCGCCGATGTACTGCACCCCGTTGCGCAGGATGTTCAGCGTCCCCCCGCCGTGCTCCAGCGGCCGGTCGAGCGCCGCGGTCAGCACGTCCAAAAACTTCGCCGGCGAGCCAGCTGCCTTCAACGCCTTCTCGTATGCCGGCTTCTGCGTCGCCTCCAGCCACGCGAACAGGTCCGCCGGGAACAGCGCCCGCTCCCTGTCGTACTCACCACCATCATGGTCATTCTTCGAGTACAGCCAACCGTGATCCCACAGATACTCACAGATCTCCGTCTCGAAGACCACCTCGTTGTGGTCCGCCATCACGCCACCCCTCGTACGCCGATCTGCCCCGTCACCGCCGCCGTGATCAACACCGACCGGCGCTCCCTGGACAGCTGAACGAACCGCTCCGTCTCGGCGATGAGCGAGTCGATCTTCGCGGTCTCCTCGTCCAGGTATTCGACGATGCGGCGCTGCTCGTCGAGCGGCGGGAGCGGGATGCGGAAAGCCTTCAGGTCCCCCATCCCGATCGTTCGGATCGTCGAGCCGTTCTGGAACGAGTCGAAGAAAGGCTGCATCGCATCCCCGAACAAGACCCAGAGGTACTCAGGGTCAAGATCCGGTCCGCACACCCACGCCGCGAAGTGCTGAGATGTCGCCATCGGCACACCCATGATCGCCGTACGACCGACAGTCGCATCTCGAGAGAGGACAACGGTCCGTGCCGGAAGGAGCCGGGCAGAGCTGTTGGCGATCCCAGCGTCGCTGATGCGCTGTGCCGTGTCGTGCAGGTACTTGACAGACCGCATCGTCCCGACGTCGTGGAGGCTTACCCACGGGATATAGCAGTCCCGCCACCAGTCCTCGCGGGAGCGGCTCGGCGTGTGCCCGCTTGCCAGCTTAGCGACTGACGTGAGCGGTACGACGCGCCATTCAGCTGGAAGCTTTTCTGCCCACGGCAGGGGGCTCTCGACCTCCTCGGTCGGCGCTGTTCCATGCAAGGCGACGTTGGCACGGAGCGCAAACCGCCGCTCCTGGAGCATTTCGATCAGCCGCTGCTGCTCCTCGATGAGCGTGTCGATGCGGGCCGTCTCATGGTCGAGGTAGTCGGCAATGGCTCGCTGCTCCTCCATGGGAGGCACCGGCAGTGGGAGATTGTCCAGGTCTGACTGCTGTACGCGGCGGTCAAACGTCGTCTGCGCCCGCGTGTACAGAAGGTATTGGTCAAGGTACGGCTGCGATCGCAGCAGGTGATGAACGAACCGCGGAAGCAAGGCACCGCGCGACCTGTAGACGCGGTAGTCAGGACTGACCGCTCCTGCCCGCCGCGACACGCCGATGCCGCCGCCGATCAGCCACATCGGGTTAACCACAAGGTCGTTAACCTCTGCGATGAGGTACTTCGGCAGGTTGGCCTCGTCAGGCTCCTGACGCCCGCCCATCTCAGCGCGCGCGACGACTTCACCTGTCGAGCGCAACGACAACATCTCGTGTGCGAGGTCGCCATTTCGTCGATCGAGTCGTTGGAACAAACCCTTGAAGCGAACGACGTCCCACGACTCAGGCCGGTTCTCAAGCAACTCGGAGACGGCACGGTGTGCACCGATCAGCGTCAGAGAGCTCACCCCTCGACCTCCCGCAGCAGGTCGAGGATCTTGGTGACCTGCTTCTCCAGGTCGGCATCGATCTCGGCGAGTGGGCGGGGTGGAACGTACTTGTAGAAGTGGCGGGTGAAGGGGATCTCGTAGCCGATCTTGGTTTTGGTCCAGTCGATCCAGGCGACAAGAGCGTGCGGCTTCACCTCGGCGTCGAAGTACCTCTGGATGACTTCGCGCTCCCCTGCCGCGCCGGCGGTTGAGCCACCGTAGGTGAAGGGCACATTTTCAGTGTCACGCTTTTTCGAGTCGGGCTTCAGGTTGCCCTTGCGGTCGACGACAGGATTCCCGTCCCCACCGAGCAGGGGACGCTCGACGGTGATGGTCCAGTAGCCGAACTCGTCGTTGCGCAAGACCTTGGAGAGGTCGGGGTCGGCATCCTCGAAGTCTGCATAAAGCCGGACGATCTTGGCGCGATCATCGTCGCTGATCTCGCGTCCCTTGGACCCGAGGTTCTTGCGCATCTTGGTCCAGAACGATGTGCCGTCGATGAGTTGGACCTTGCCCTGGCGGTCGGGGTGCTTGGTGTTGTCGAGGATCCAGATGTAGGTGGCAATTCCGGTATTGAAGAACATGTTGGTCGGCAGCGCGACGATCGCCTCGACGAGGTCATTCTCCAGCAGCCACCTGCGGATGTTGGAGGGACCGGATTCGGCAGCGCCGTTGAAGAGCGGCGAGCCGTTCATGACGATGCCGACGCGGCCGCCGCCGTCCTCGGGTGCGCGCATCTTGTGGGCCAAGTGGAGCAGGAAGAGCATCTGGCCGTCCGAGGTCGCGGGGAGTCCGGGCGCGAAGCGGCCGTATGGGCCGGCGGATTCGCGCTCCCCCTTTACTGCCTTGGCGTACTGCTTCCAGTCCACCCCGTAGGGCGGGTTGGACATGCAATAGTCGAACTGGCGGCCCTTGAAGGCATCGTCGGTGAGCGTGTTACCGAAGGCGATGTTGGTCGCATCGTGGCCCTTGGCGAGCAGGTCGGACTTGCAGATGGCGTACGACTGCGGGTTGTACTCCTGGCCGTACAGACTCAGCTTCGCCTTGGGGTTCTGCGCGAGCAGGTGCTCCTCGGCCAGGGAGAGCATGCCCCCGGTGCCGGCGGTGGGGTCGTACAGCGACCGGATGATGCCGCCCTCGGAGAGGTCGACGTCCTTCTCCGCGAAGAGCAGGTCGACCAGCAGTCGGATCGCGTCGCGCGGCGTGTAGTGGTCTCCGGAAGTCTCGTTCGCGGCCTCGTTGAACTTGCGGATGATGTACTCGAACGCATCCCCCATGTCTGCGTTGGACACCACGTCGGGATGCAGGTCGACGGCGCCGAAGGACTTGACGATCTCGCGTAGGAGCCCGGCCTTCTCCAGGGCCAAGATCTCCTTTTTAAAGTCGAAGTACTCGAACACGTCCACGTCGGCGGAGAACCGATCGATGTAGTCAGCGAGGTTGTCCGCGAGCCCGTCCGCATCGGCCAGCAGGTTCGCGAACTCGTAGTTGGAAGTGTTGTAGAACGTCCGCCCCGTGACCTTTTTGACCTCAACCTTGAGCCGGATCGGGTTCTCGTACCTCGCAGCCAGCTCCCGTACCGCCGCGCGGTCCGGCTCCAGCACGCAGTCGAGCCGTCGCAGGATCGTGAACGGGAGGATCACTGTCCCGTACTGGTTGGGGCGGTAGGGGCCCCGAAGTTGGTCAGCGATTGACCAGATAAAGCTACCGAGCGTGCTCACAAGGTTCCTCACGAGAATCGTCTAGCGATGCCGATCACTTTGCCAGAGGCAGCAGCACGCGTCCCAGGGTTCGGCTACGCCGACCCCCGCCCCGTTCGTGCCCAGCCACTCGGCCAGCTTGCCGCCGGGGCCAGAGAGGGGACCTCTCTCCCCGGCCCTTCACAGCTCAGGTGTGGTGGCATGACAGGGCTGTCAGCGGCCGACTGCATCGAGACGCACTGGGTGACCGCCTCGGCCGTAAACCCCGCCCGTTTCGGCGCCCTGAGCATAGCTCGAACCGATGGCTGCACCGCGACGAACTGCACCGGGTCCGTTGGCTGGTGACGGCTCTCCTGCGGTATCACTTGCGGTACTTGGCGAGGATCTGTCGCAGGCCGATGATCTAGCTCCGCTGGCCGGACGACAAATAGACAACAATCACCTAGAACCAGATTTCGACCGCGCCGACCTCGATCCCGGAAGCGCGCAAGTCGTCTTGGATGTCCGAGTAGATCTGGTCAAGCAGATCGGATTCTGATCCGTTAAAGCCGACCGGGATTTGATCGTAGTTGTTGACCTTGTAACTGAGTCGATATCCGGGCGCCCGACTGTCGTCACCATCATGCCAGTCAAATTGAACGTCGATCGTCGTGTTTCCGATCACATATTCGTCCGAATTCTCGTCGCCTATTCGATCGATGATGTACTCGATTGGATAAGTGAAGTAATAGCAGTCGTCACGCTTCATCGAGCGAATCTCGTCGTAGTCACTGGTGTCGAATGCCATCAAGCCCTCCGTGCGCTATCCAGAGAACGGCCTCGGGTCATGCCGATCCGTGGAAGTCTTCGTGGGAGTCGTAGATATTGTCCCTCGAAATGCTGTTCTTGTGTCCACACTCTTCGCACTTCCACGTGTAACGGTGGTCATCGAAGCCAGCTTGATCGTTGAGGCGCTCTCCGCACCTGTCGCAGTACCAGTCGACGTCTGGAAAGCGTTCGCTCATTCAGTCCTCAGTTCCCCGGTCGTGTCGTCGGCCTCCGGTTCAGGAGACTCGACCTTTTTTGACGATCGTGCCGCAAATGGAGCCAGCGAACAGGTACTTCGCCGAACAGAACCGTAGCCGCAGGCGCACAGGAATGGCGCCAAGATCGGAAGCCAACTGTACTGACAAAACCTTTCCTCGACAGCGGGATCTGCGCCGCTTGGGTCGGAGGCCGCGGCCACCTCGGCGAGGTGCCGCAGCTGTTCCACTGACATCCAACGCTGCCATCAACGACCCCGGACGGCGGCGGCACACGTCATCCACATGTGGCACAGGTAGACGAGGCAGGTGCCGACCAGGCCGAGCTTAGATCGAACTCCTAAAGCGAGTGTCGAGGGCTGATGTCATTCCTCGCGATGCTGAGCGAATACCTGCTGCTGCTCGTCCCGCCAGGTCCAGTTGGCTGGCCGGGAGAAGGGCAGGTTTCGAGCAAGGCTGGAGAACTGGTCGGATGGCTCCTGGCTCGCCTTGTTCACCACGATCGCCGAAAGCATCGGTGCTCGTCCGTCCTCATTACGGTGGAGGCAGACATCCTTGAGCAGGTAGGTCATAACTCCGCGGTGAGGCGGAATGGAGTCGAAGCCCCGTGCCGCCAACTCGGCGCTCAACTCCCCGTACGTGATGGTCTTTCCCCGACGTGCCCACTCCCGCAGGATCTCCACGGCCGCTTCGACCGCTGTCGGGTACTCCGGGTCCTTGATCCTCATTGCCCCTCCCCCATCGCGTGGCCACTGCCCAGCCTTCGCAGACCGGTCAGGCACCGGCCCGGTACTGCTACAAGCAGACGAAGAGATCGTGCCAGAACCGTGCCAGATCTTGCAGGGAACCACGGGGAATGGCGGTGACCAGAGGGCCAGCCTGTCAGGCTCCGGGGCCGCTCCACCGCAGCTCAGCTCAGCGACCACTCCTAGACAACCCCAGCTTCCCAAGCTGAGGGCTCGGCCGGCGCCCCCGTCGTCAGGCGCTGGCCGCCGGTTCCTGCTCTGGTCGACGGCACAGGCAGCATGGCTGAGGCGGGTCGGGACGCAGCGAGGCACATGCGTGCGTGATCGGTTGGCACACCCGCCATCGTGGCGGACTGTCGTCGGCTGAGGTTCAGACAGGGCGCTTTGAAGATGCCGTCCGTCGGCCGAGCGAGACAAAGCTGGGCCGTCTCTGGGCCGCCCGAGGCCGCTGGACAGTGACCAATGAGGACCAAGGGCGACCACCAGGCGCACAGGCACACCGTCACTGAGCAGCGAAGACCCAGCTTCCCAAGATCCCCGGCAAGACCCAGGGCAAGAAGAAACCGAGGCCACAACAGCAATCGGCTAGCCATCGGTTACAGCACAGCGCTTAGCAGTACGTGGCGAAGGTGCTCCCTCCCGACGAACTACCGATGCTCGCTGCGCATGCGCTCGTCAATCGGCTTGATTCCCCTGCGCGAACTGGCCGGCCTACCGAACAGGAGTCACGAGGCCGAGATCCGCGAACTCTCGTGAGCATCGCGTTCGGTCTCGCGAGAGGCGAGCTGCGCCTCGCGGACGTGGCCGACCGGCTGTTGATGACGGTTGCGGCCCGTACCGGGAGGAGACCCGGTTTCTCTCGCAGCTGCATCCGCCTCCGATGCCGCGCCAGCTGATGTACTCGCCTACTGCGCCGCCTCGCGCTCTTCCGCTTCAATGCGGCGAACTTCCTCTTCGTATTCCCACGCCTCTTTAAGGCGCTTATAACGACCATTCGGCTCGGGCATAGCAGCGTCACCGCGACGCCAGGAAAATACGCACCCGATCAAGTGATGGACTGTTCCCATCAGTATCCATTCCCGGCTTCGCCGGTAAGGCCCCAGATTGAAATACTGGCACTCATATATCCAGGCCAGACCATCAACAATAAGCGTTCGCAGTTCCTCATCACGCACTTCCAGGGCCGCAACACGAGCAGGCTCAATGTACTCAAGCAGCTCGTGCCACCAAGCCTCTTCCCTCGCGAGAAGTTGCTCGTACTCGGCCGTTTGAACCTCCGGCAGCGATGAGTCAGGAGGCATCTTGCGTATGTGGCCCAGCAGAGCGGTGAGCGCCTGAGCGTTCGCCGCCACGACAGCTGCACGCTCGGCTTCATTACGTGCCAGACGAGCATCCGCAAGCTGCTGCTTCTGCGCTTGGTGGGTCGATGCGTAGGAAGTTGCCGCCCCCACGACCACGCCAACGAACCCGGTGAGGGGCGTGAGCCAGTCCATGACCACAGTCTGACGCGCGCCTCACCATGAAGGGGCAGAAACGATGCACTTTCGGTGACGGCACGACACGAGAGGGCCCGGCAGGGAACGCACGTCGCGGCCTTGGCTGTTATGCGGTCGCTGCGGTCGGCGGCTCCGTCGCTGGCTGCAGCGGCGGCAGACGTCATGAGTCGGCGAGGAAGCACGCAGCCGCTTCAGTGAGCTTCTTCAGCGTTGCCGCTCCAGGGTGAGGACGGCTTTGGCGATTGACGTCATGCGGTTTGGACTGCATCGGGATCTGCGGAAGATT
>NZ_JBEYXZ010000022.1:0-86595 GCF_040645305.1 Streptomyces sp. NPDC046831
AGGGGGCTCGGCAGCATCCTGCTCACCGCACTCGCCGACCACCTGCTGCGGTACGCCCCCCGCCTGGTCGGCGAGCCGGACGTGCGCAACACCCCGTCCCTCCGGGCGTTCCGCAACGCCGGCTTCCACCGAGCGGCCGAACTCGACCTGACCGGCAAGCGGGCCGTCCTGATGATCCGCCGGCCGGCCGCACCCGCCGGGAGGACCGCCACGTCGTGAACCGGCCACCGACCGAACCGTACGATCCGCTCGGCGTCGGCATCGGCCCGTTCGACCTCTCACTCGCCGCGCTGTGCGACCAGGTGCCGGATCCGAGCGGATCACTCGGGGCCCCGCGTCAGGACGGGGCGAGGACGCAGAACTCGTGGCCTTCCGGGTCGGCCAGGCACGTCCAGGGGACGTCGCCCTGGCCGACGTCGAGGTCGGTGGCACCGAGGGCCCGTAGCCGGGCCACCTCCGCCGCTTTGTCGTCGCCCGGGTACGGCAGCAGGTCGAGGTGGACGCGGTCCGGCGCGGTCTTCACCCCGGGGGTGCGGACGAACTCCAGACAGGGGCCGAGATTCTTGGCGGAGCGGAACACCGCACGGTCGTCGGTCACTTCGTGCGGGATCCAGTCCGTCGCCTCGCCCCAGAACCGGGCCATGGCCCGCGGCTCCGCGCAGTCGACGACCACCCGGGCGATCGGCCCGGTGCACCGGTGGTTCTCCCGAGGCTCCAGCACACAGAACTCGTTGCCCTCCGGGTCGGCGAGGACCGTCCACGGCACCTTGCCCTGCCCCACGTGTACGGGCGTCGCGCCGAGAGCCCGGAGGCGCGCGGCCACCTCCGCCTGGTGGGCCGCGGAGGTGGTGGCGAGGTCGAGGTGCACACGGTTCTTGGCTGTCGTCTTGGGCTCCGGGACGGGAACGACGTCGACGCCGAGGGCGACCGGGTCCGGCCAGACGAAACCGCCGGCGGGGCCGACGTAGGTGGTGACGCCGGGGCTGTAGGCAGTCCAGCCGAGCGCCTCCGCCCAGAACCGGCCGACCGCCGAGTGATCGAGAGCCTTGATGTTCACCATGACGGGTCGCAGGGCCATGCCGGCGATCCTCGCGTCTCCCGGATCGGGAGGAGTCCGGTCAGGAGCAGCGGGAGGGCCAAGGCGGTCAGCGATGTCCGGCTCATCGGTGACCGCCGCCGCGCGACGGCGTTCTCACCGCCGGTGCTGCGTCGCGTGGAACGCCGTCAGGGTCCCGGCGATCGCGATGTCCCCCCGTGGCCCCGGGGCCGTGAGGTAGGCGCCGAGCGCGGCGCGGTAGGCCTCGGCCGCGAGGGGCACGGAGTCACCGCCGAGGGCGCGGCAGGCGTCGCCGAGACCGCGCAGGACGTCCGCGCGGTCGGTCGCGGACGTGGTGGAGTCCATGGCGGCCAGGCAACTGCGGTAGGCGTCGGCCGCGCTGCTCGCGTTCGCCTGCGCCGTACCGTCCTGCCGGCGCAGATACAGGTCGCCGAGCAGGTGGTGGAACAGGACCCGTCCCTCGCGGTCGGCGACCGGGTCGAGGGAGTCCAGCGCGGTCCCGGCGAACGCGATGGCCTCCTCCGTGCTCGCCCGTTCGCCCCGCCGGCTCGCCGTGCCGTAGGCGCGGGCGAGCACCCGGTCGACGAGGTGCCGCAGGGTGGAGTCCTCGGCGGAGGCGGTACCGCGGGCCTGCCGGAAGTGGCTGAGGGACCGGGCCAGGTACTCCCGGCTCTGCCGGCGGTCGAGAGTCCGGTCCGCGAGCGCGTGGTGGCCCAGGGCGAGCATGGCGTGGGCCTGCGTGACACCGTGTCTGCCGCTTGCCCTGCTCATCCCCTCCTCCAGGCACCGGATGCCGCGCACCAGGTCGTCGGGGTCGCCGTCGCGTCCGTGTTCCAGCCGCGCGTGCTGGAAGCGGGCGAGGAGTGCCAGTCCGAGGTTGTGCATGGCCTTGGCCCGGTGTTCTGCGTGGGTCGGCTGGATGAGGACGGGCAGTGCGGCCTCGGCGGCGCGGACGGCCGTGTCGATGTTCCGGGCGCGGTCGCCTTCCTTGCGGTCCAGATAGGCCGACGCCAGGCTGTACTGGGTCGAGGCCCACAGTTCCGGCTCCCGTTCCCGGGTGCGGACCCGCAGGGCCGCCTGATAGCCCGTGACCGCGCGTTCCAGGTCGTCAGGGCCTGAGCGACGCGTCAGGTGGAGACAGGCGAGGTTGTGCTGCGCCGCTCCCCACGTCCGGCGGTCGCGTCGCTCGTCGAGCAGGGCCAGCGCCGACACGTAGGCGTCGATCGCCGCGCGGACGTGGCCGGAGGCATCGCCCTCCGCCGTGAGGGCCGGCCCCAGATGCCGTTCCGCGGTCGCGATGTGACGCATGGCCCGTGCGCGGCGGGACAGGTTCCGTGCGTCCTCGCCGGCGGTTCCGGCCTCGTCGGCAGGGGACGGCCGGGCGACGCCGGCGAGTGCCCGGCGCGCGTGGGCGAGGCCGGCGGACGTCCGCTCGTGGAGTACCGGCTCCGTCGTCGCCGGGCGCACCCGGAGGGCGGCTTCATAGGCGGCGACGGCATGTTCGAGGTTCCGGCGCGGTGAACCCCGGGCGCGCATGCGGTACGCCTCGCCGAGGTTGTGCTGAGTGACACCCCATTCGCGGGGTGCGACTTCGGGGTCCTGCACGGAAAGCGCTCTCTTGCAGGCTGCGATCGCGCGTTCGACTTCCTCGGGGCGGCGACCGGAGCGGGTGAGGTGGATGGCGGCGAGGTTTCCCATGGCCGCGCCGAACAACTTCCGCTCATCGGCCGACACGGAGCCCTCCAGCAGGCCTGCCACCTTTCGGTAGCACTCGGCGGCAGCTTCGAGGTGGTGCGCCCCGCCGTATGCCGTACGTTCCTGGTGGCTCATTCCGAGTTCGTATTCGATCATCGCACCTTCGTACGGATACTCGAATGACGAAAACATGTCGAGAGCGGCACGGAAACAGGATATGGACCTGTCAAGATTGTCAGCCCGTTCACCGTCCTCCCGCTGAGCGAAAGACATGCCTTCCAGGAACAGTTCGACAGGTGACCTGCCGTGACTCTCGTCCGGACGAGCAGGGCGATCCGACGGATCCCGCTCATCGACCATCGTCCGCCGCCCTCCCGCCGCTAGGATTTCGGGCATCGTAGCGTGATACGAGAATATGGGGGGCGAAGCGATTGCCGGAGCCGGCGCGAACATCGTTGAATATTGGACTGCGGCCCGCAACCACGGTCTCCGATCCGCTGGTGGAGATCGTTCTCCACGACGGAACGAGACGGTCCAGTACTGCGGTCCCGGTGCCGGACCTGGAGATCAGCCGACAGGATCACGAGGAAATCCGCTGGTATCTCGAGGATTACCGTGAATTCCCGTCCGATCCGGCACCGGTCATCGCGGATCGCTGCTCCGCGCGGCTCACCGAACTCGGGGAGCTGCTCTTCCGCGCTTTGTTCGAATACTCCGACGAGGCGCGAACCCTGTGGCGGCGAGCCCGGGGACAGGTGGGAGACCTGTGTGTCGAGGTGGAAGTCGGTCTCGACGACCTGGTGTCCGTGCCGTTCGAACTGCTCCGGGAGCCGAGGGGGCCCGCTCTCTCCCTGGCGGCGCGCTCGTTCACCCACGTGCTGTCGGCCGGGGACGTGACGGCCGAAGAGCGGACGCCGGTCCGGCCGGGGCCGATCCGGATCCTGCTGGCGATCTGCAGGCCCCGCGGTGACCGCGACGTGCCCTTCCGGTCGATCGCCGGCCGGCTGATCCGCTCGGCCGAGCGCCACCCGGACGTCCGGACACAGGTCCTGCGCCCGCCGACGTACGAGCAGTTGGAGCGCACCCTGCGCGCCGCCAAGGACCGCGGCGAGCCGTTCCACATCGTCCACTTCGACGGGCACGGCTCCATCGAGGCCCCGCACGGCGCGGTGCCGCAGGGCGTCGCCGTGTTCGAGGATCCCGGCTCCGAGGGGAACGCACGCCACGTCACCGGTGGCCGGCTCGGCGAGCTGCTCACCGCGACCGGGGTCGACGCACTCATCCTGAACGCCTGCGGTTCGGACCGTACCTTTCCGTACGGACAGCCGGCCACCGGGACGGCGGCCGGCCCCGGCTCCGCTCCGCAACAGCTGCGCAGTTTCGGGTCCCTCGCCCGCAACGCCCTGCGGTCGGGCCTGGGCGCAGTCGTGGCCATGCGCTACGACGTGTACGTCTCAGCCGCCGTGGCCTTCGTGTCCGGGCTGTACGAACGCCTTCTCGAGGGTGCCGAGTTGGCCGAGGCGGTCACCTTGGCGCGGCAGGACCTGGCCGTGTCGGCCGGTCCGGGACCGCGGATCGACGAGTGGCTGGTACCGGTGGTGTATCGGCGCCGCTCGGTCCGTCTGTTCGACGTCACGCGCCGCGAGGCCGGCCGCTCACGATCCGCACCACCGTCCGATCCGTTCGCCCACGACCTGGACACGCCCCTGCCCGCCCCGCCCGACGTCGGTTTCGTGGGACGCGATGACACGACCATCGCGCTGGACCGGGCCTTCGACAGCGTCCGGGCGGTCCTGCTCCAGGGCCCGGTCGGCAGCGGCAGGACCGCCACGGCGGCGGACTTCGCCCGGTGGTACCGCCGGACCGCGGGAGTGCTGGGCCCGGTGGTGTTCACCTCCCTGCGCAGCACGGACTGCGCCGGCCTGGAGGAGTCACGGCTGCGGCTGAACGGGCTCGCTCCCACGGCGCCCGAGGGCGTGTCACCGGCATCCGCGCTGTGGATCTGGGACGACGTCCAAGCGGCTGCCGCCTGGACCGAGGCGGAGCGGGCCCGCCTGGCGGAACTCCTCGCCGGACTGGCCGAGGCACCGATACGGCTCCTGCTCACCGCCACGGACGGGGCGCCCTGGCTGCCGGGGAACATCGAGCGGATCGCCCTGGGTCCGCTGAGCATCGCGGAACGCGCCGAGTTCGCGGCACGGACCCTCGGGCCGGGCGCGCCTCCCCTGCCGGAGCCGGTGGCCCGCTTCAGCCAGGGCAACCCCGCGGTGCTGCGCGCCCTGTGCCGTCGTCTGCGGGACGCCGAACCGGCCGGCGGCGTGCATGCCTGGCTGGAGGCGCTGCACACCGGCACCGGCCGCCCACTCGAACCCGGCCGGGGAGCGCCGGCTCCCGCCGCGATCACCGCGAGCCTGCGCGGGGTCTTCGACGAGCGGCAGCAGCGAGCCCTCGCTCTGCTGCTCTTCTTCCGCACCAGCGTCGCCGCCGTGCACCTGGCCGCTGTGACCCGGCGCCTGGAGCAGACCGAGGCCGGCCGGCACGTGCCGGCCCTGGACTACGACGACGCCGCCGGTCTTCTCTCGGCCGCCGCGGCCCTGGGCTGGCTGACACCCCTCGGCGCCGACTTCCATGCGATCCATCCCCTGCTGCCCTCCGCCCTGCGTCCGCTGTCCGAGGGATGGGCGGACAACGTGCCGGCGACGATACGCAAAGCCCTCGCCGAGCACTACGACCGGCACGGACACGCACTGTTCTGGACGTACAACGAGGGCGGGCGCGACGTGCTCCCTGTCATCGCACTGGACGAGGACAATCTGCTGCACGCGCGACGGTACGCCCTGGACCACGCACTGGCCGACGAGGTGATGGGGCCCATGCAGGCGCTGCGCATGCTCTACCTGGAAGGGGGCCGGCGGCAGCTGTGGCGTCCCCTGGTCGAGGACTTGTCCCCCGTGCTGGTCGACCCGGCCACCGGCGCGGCCCGCCCGGACCTGGTGTTCCGGGACAGGTCCCTGCATGCCGTGCTCGCCCAGTACCTGACGGAGCTGGGCCGGGCACCGGCCGGCCCCGTCGGCGCGCGGCCGGACAACGCGGAGCGACCGGAACCGCGGGAGGCGGCGGAGACGGTGTCCGCCTCACCGGACGCCGCCGCAGAGCACGAACTCCGCCAGGAGGCGCTGCGTCTGCTCGACGGCGAACCGACCGAGCGCGCCCTGCAGCGGGCGGTCGACCTCGCGCACCGGATCGGCGACCGGACGCTGGAGGCGTCGGCGCTCATCCGTCTCGGCCACTGGTTCAGGCACCGGAGCGGAGCGGACTTCGAGCGCAGGGCGGAGGCCTGCTTCCACGAGAGTCACCGGCTCGCGCGGAAGACCGATCACCTCACCAGGGCGCGCGCCCTGGACGGTCTCGGTGCCCTCCACCTCGACCGCGTCAACCGCCTCACCGAGGAGCACCTTCAGCGGCTCGTACAGGCGGGGGCCGTCGACACGAGCCGCCCCGGCCGGATCACTGTCCCGATCCCGGAGGAGGCCTACCCCGAAATCCTGCTGGCCGAGAGTTTCTACACCGAAGCGCTGGCACAGTTCCCCGGGGACGACGCGCGAAGCGCCGAACTCAGGGCGACACTCCACCACCAGCTCGGCGCGGTCTACCGGATCGTCGACGCGAACGAGAAGGCCGCACGGCACTACCGCCAGGCGGTGCTGGCCCACGACCTCGCGGGCGACACCCTCGGAGCCGGGCAGAGCCGGATGGACTTCGCCAACTTCCTCGTGCACCGCGGCGGCCGGCTGGAGGACGCCCTGCTGTACGCGGACAAGGCGCTGTCCGACTTCCGGTCGCTGGGAGAGCCGTGCCGTGAGCAGGCGGACACGGCTCAGCGTCTCGTCGACGAGCTGAGGAACAGCCTCAGGGGCACGTCCTGACCGGCCCGCGTGTGCGCCGTGCGCGGTTCACCGCGCACGGCGCCGTCCTGGGGTGGCGGAGCCGACCGGCGTCCACGGCTCAGGGAGCCGGCGCCGTCCCGGGACTCAGCGCGGCGGCGCCGGCGGTGGATCACCGTCCGCCGAGCCCCGGCGGCGAGCTGCCTCCGCCAGGGCCTGCCGCCTGTCCATCCCGATCAGTGAGGCGGCCGGGAGCAGGGAGGCCTCGCAGCCGACCGCATGGTCGTACGACGCCTCGTCCATCAGCCGAGCGCTGCTCGTGAACCAGGAGCGCCAGTGCGGCTTGAAGGGGCGGCCCCGGAAGAGCAACGGGCCGTCGCACACGCAGCAGCGCGTGCCTTCCGCGTCCAGCGGCGCCCCGAACGCACCGGGCGAGGACTCAGACACCCGGATCTCCTTCCGTCCTCGCGTCCCGGACCGCGCGGGCAAGGACCCTGCGCATCCGCCGGCCGCGCAGGATGTACTCCAGTTCCGCCAGACTGCCCACCGCCGTGACGACGGCGGCCGTCCAGCGGCACACGGCGTGAGCGAGCGAGGCTCCCTCGGGTGGTGCCAGCACCAGCGTGGTGGCCGCTCCCAGCAGCACGATGCCCGCGTTGTAGGCCGTGCTGCCCCGGCGGCTCAGGCGTCGCCACTCCTGGAAGTCACGCTGCTGCTCCCGGCGCAGGAGCTCCTCGGCCGGGCGGGGGCCACCCGGCGGATGCCAGGTGTCGACGTCGCCCGGGGAGTAGAAGTGCTGGCGGGCGTGGAAGCCGTACTGCACGGCGCCGATGAGTGCGACGAAGGACAGGGTGAGCAGCAGCATCGCGGGAGCGGGCCAGCGGAACTTGTCGGCGTCGGCACCGAGGACGCTGACCGTGGCGATGCACGCCCCGGCAAGCAGCGGCGCGGCGACGAAGTGCGCCGCCTCGGAGGCGCTTCCGTACCCGAGCGGTGTCGGCCTCGCCCATCCCGGCGGGATGTCGTCCACGTCGGTGCCCCCTCCAAGCCGCGCCGGCACAAGCGCCAAGTGTCACGGTCGCGGTGCGCTGTGTAAAGCGCGGGCGGTGCTGGTGAGGATCTCCGCGTCGGCGTGTGTGCCGAAGCGGGCCGGGGCGAAGCAGTGGGCGCCGCCGGAGCAGCAGACCTCCCGGCGGCCGGGAATGTCCGGAAACCTACCCGTCATGGGGATCCGGTGATCGTAGGAGCGTGCGACGGCGTCCTGCGGGCTCCGTCCGGCGCCGGGTCGGGGGGTCCGGGCAGTCCCCGGAGACCGGGCCCCGGGACCGGGCGCCCGAGGGCCGGCTCGGTGCTCTCGCCGAGGAAGCCGCCCGACTGGTGCTGCCACAGCCTGGCGTAGGCACCGTCCGCCGCGAGCAGTTCCTCGTGGGTGCCCTGCTCGACGACGCTTCCGCGGTCGAGGACGACGAGGCGGTCCATGCCGGCGACGGTGCTCAGACGGTGGGCGACCACGAGGGCCGTACGTCCGTCCATCAACCGCCACAGGGCGTCCTGGACGAGGAGTTCGCTCTCCGAGTCCAGCGCGCTGGTCGCCTCGTCGAGCAGCAGGATCGGGGCGTCGCGCAGGATGGCCCGGGCGAGGGCGACGCGCTGCCGCTGGCCGCCCGAGAGTTTCACTCCCCGCTCCCCCACCAGGGTGCCCAGGCCGTCGGGGAGCTGGTCGGCGAACTCCGTGACGTGCGCGGCCGCGGCCGCCGCGCGGATCTGCTCGTCGGTGGCGCCGGGCCGGGCGAAGGCGATGTTGTCCCGCAGGCTGCGGTGGAACATGGCGGGTTCCTGCGGAACGTAGGCGATCAGTGAGCGCAGGTCGGTCTGGCGCAGCCGGCTGATGTCCTGACCGCCGATCAGGATGCGTCCGTCGTCGAGGTCCGACATCCGCAGCAGGAGCCGGGTGAGCGTGGTCTTCCCGCCGCCGGACCTGCCGACCAGTCCGAACCGTGCGCCCGCCGGCACGTCCAGGTCGAGTCCCTGGAAGATCGGCTTCGCACCGGTGTGGGCGAAGGTGACCGCCTCGAAGCGGATGCCGGTGTCCCGCGGTGCGAGCGGTTCGGGGTCCGTCGGGTCGAGCACGGTGGGCGGATCCAGCAGCAGCTCCGTGAACTGCGCGGCCTCGGTCATCGAGCTCTCCAGACGCCGGTAGATCTGGTTGAACTCGAACATGATCTGGGTGGCGTTGGAGAAGTAGGTGAAAGCGACGACGATCTCCTCGACTCCCTGGCCCGGGCCACCGAAGGTGATGGCGACCAACAGCCCCAGCACGTTGGTCAGCACGTACATGGGGGCGACCAGGGTGTCGACGCGCAGATTGCCGTAGTCCCAGGATCTCAGCGTCAGGCGCCGGGAGTCCGCGACACGTCCGCGGTGCTCGTCGGCCTCCCGCCGCTCGGCCGCGAACGCCCGGATGGTCTCCATGTTCGTGAGGCTGTCGGCGACGTGGCCGGAGACCCGGGCGACCGCCGCCTCACGGTCGTTGACGAGCCTTTGCCGACGACGGATCAGAGGCGTCGCGGCGACCGCCGTCACCGTGATCATCACCAGGAGGCCGGCGACGAGCATCGGTTCGTAGCTCCACAGCACCACGGCCCCGAACACCAGGGGGACGAGGCTGCCCACGATCCGGTACGTCACCGTGTCGACGAAGTCCTCGAAGCGCTTGCCGAAGCTGAGCACCCTTTTGGTCAGGGAGCCGGCGAAGTTGTCGTGGAAAAACGCCGCGTCCTTCGCGAGGAGTTCGTCCATGCCGCTCACGTACAGGTGCTCCATGCCGAGGGCGTCCACGCGGTTCAGGCAGTGCTGCCCGATCCGCCACACGCCCTCGGCGAGGAGCAGGGTCGCGCCGAAGTACAGCACGTACGGCAGCGCCGAGGTGAGGGTGAGACCGCTGTCGTCGGCGGCCTGTGCTGCCAGTTTGGCGATCAGCAGGGGGGCGATGTAGCGGATGCCGATGTTGCCCACGGCCGGCAGCAGCAGCGCGGGCAGGGCCAGCAGCCGTAGCCGCATCAGTTCCCGGCCGTAGCGGCGCAGCGCCAGGACGACCGCGCTCCTGCCCGGCCTCGGCGCCGGCGTCTCTGTTGTCCCCATCACACTCCCGGAGGTTCGGAAGTGGGCAGTTTCCCGTCAGGGGAGGTGCCCAGTCCAGGCATTTACCGCGGAGCGGCGAGAACCGGACACAGCCGGGTCCAGCGGACGCAGGGGACGTAACCGGTGGTGAACTCGCGGTGGCTGCCGCCGAGCAGCGCCTCCTCTGCCGCACATCCGCGGAAGCCCGCGCGCCGGGACACCGCCCACCGGGCCCGCCCGGAACGCGGACGTCCCCGCCTTCCCGCTCACCGCCGATCGCGCTGCCGCGGGCCGGGCGGCCCGGTCACCGCGCGGCAGCCGCCCGGATGAGCGCGGTGGCCGCGGTCCGGACGTCCTGGGGCGTGGTCCAGCGGCCGAGCGACAGCCGCAGCGCGCCGAGCGCACGGGCCGGGTCCAGGCCCATGGCGCTCAGCACGGGCGAGGGGGTGTGGGTGCCGCTGTGGCAGGCGGATCCGGTCGACGCCGCGATCCGGTCGGCCGCCGGGAGGAGTTCATGGCCCAGGGCGCCGTCGACGCTGACGTTGAGAGTGTTCGGCAGGCGCCGCTCCACCGGACCGTTCAGACGCACCCGGCCGGGCAGTCCGTCGGTGAGCCGTCGGTGGAGGTCGTCGCGCAGCGCCGCGACACGGGCCGGGGCGCCGTCGGCCAGTTCCCCGGCCGCGATGTCCGCGGCGGCGCCGAGGGCGACGGCCAGCGCGACGTTCTCGGTGCCGGCGCGCAGGCCGCGCTCCTGGCCGCCCCCGTGGACGACCGGCTCCAGGTCCACGCCGTCCCGCACGTACAGGGCGGCGGCGCCCTTCGGCGCGTACATCTTGTGGCCCACGACCGTGAGCAGATCGACGTCCAGGGCCCTGACGTCGAGGGGGACCTTCCCCGCCGCCTGGGCGGCGTCGCAGTGGAACAGCGCCCCGTGCCCGTGAGCGAGGGCGGCGAGTTCGGCGACCGGCTGGAGCGCGCCGGTCTCGTTGTTCGCCGCCATCACCGACACCAGCACCGTGCCCTCGGTGAGGGCCGCGGCCAGGGCGGCCGGCTCGACGAGGCCGTCCCGGTCGACGGGCAGGACGGTCACCCGGACGCCGTGCAGCCGCTCCAGCGCACGGGCGGTCTCCAGCACGGCCGGGTGCTCCGTGGCCTGCGTGATCACGTGGGGATGTGGGCGGCCGGAGGCCAGGGCCACGCCGCGCAGCGCGAGGAGGTCCGCCTCGGATCCGGAGGCGGTGAACACGATCTCGCCGGGTTCGGCCCCGATCAGGCCGGCCACCTGGGCACGGGCCTCGGCCAGCGCCCGGCGGGGGGTGCGGGCGTAGAGGTGGCCGCTGGAGGGGTTGCCGAAGAAGTCGGTCAGATGCGGCAGCATCGCCTCGGCGACCCGCGGGTCGACGGGGGTGGTCGCGTTGTAGTCGAGGTAGACCGGCCCGCCGGCCAGTGCGGGGTGCGGCTGCGGGGCGCCGCCCGGGTCGGCCACGCCAGGGCCGGGGCGTCCGGGGAGCCGTCCACGGGCAGGCGCCTCGGCGCCGCCCGCGAACGCGTCGTCCAGCCCGGCCTTCGCCCGGCTCTGCGCCTTCTCCGGCGTGCCATGTTCCATGGCTCCATGGTCCACCGGTGAATGAGGATCTTCCGCCACCGGCCACGCGGGGCGGAGCGGATCGTGCCCGTAGTGGCGGCGATCCCTTCCGCCCCGCGCGCCGTCACTGGCGATCCGTTCCGCCCCGCGCGCCGCGTCCTACCGCATGCGGGCCGTGGCGGATTCCTCCGTGCCCGCCACGCACAGCGCCCAGATGACGAACCCGAACATCGCGATCGCCACGATGGACCACACCGGGTAGTACGGCAGGGAGAGGAAGTTGACGATGATGAGGAACGCGGCGATGGCCACGCCGGCCACCCGCGCCCACATCTGTCCCTGGAACAGCCCCACGCTGACCACCACGGCGACCGCTCCGAGGATGAGGTGGAACCAGCCCCAGCCGGTGAGGTTCAGCTGGAACACGTAGTTGGGTGTGGTGACGAACACGGCGTCCTGGGCGATGCCCATGATGCCCCGGAAGATGTCGAGCACGCCGCCGATCATCAGCATGACGGCTCCGAACATCATCAGCCCACCGGCCCATTCCTGCTTGGCGGTGCGCGTCTGCGAGGAGTGTGTCGTGGTCATCTCGTGCCTCGTTTCCTTGTCGTCCGGCGTGTTCAGCGACCGGGGTCGGTGGTGATGGAGGAGGTGGCCCGGCCGGCCGGCACTCCACCGCTCAGGAGAAGCTCCTTGGCCCGGACGAACTCCTCGTCGGTGATGTCGCCCCGGGCTCGCATGTCGGACAGCCTGGCGAGTTCGTCGACGCTGCTGTCGCTCCTGCCGGCCGCCGCCGTCCTGCGGATGTAGGAGTCGGCCGCCTCCTGCTGCGCGCGGGCCTGGGCGACCTCCCGGCGCCCCATGTCCTTGCCCCGGGCGATGACGTAGACGAGGACTCCGACGAACGGCAGCACGATGACGAAGACCAGCCAGCCGGCCTTGCCCCAGCCGCCCAGCGTGTCGTCGCGGAGGATGTCGCCGATGACCCGGAAGAGCAGGACGAACCACATGATCCACAGGAAGAACCACAGCATGGTCCAGAAGGCGCTCAGCAGCGGATAGTCGTATGCGAGGAACGTCTGCGTATCCATCTCTCTCCTTCGTGGCGGGCCCGGCCCGGCTGCGCGTCCGCGCCTACTCAGCGTGCGCACGGCAAGCGGCCGGTGGCCTCACCCGGGACGGGTGAGCGTGGAACGGCGGGCGGGTGCGACCGGTGGCCGTGGTGCGCGGGTCACGACGGCGCCCCGCCCGGTGTGCCGGGTCTTGCGGCCGGGTCGCCGCCCCGCGCGTCGGCGAGGACGGCCAGCAGGAACATCACCACGAGGACGATGCCGACGACGAGCGCGACGACCGCGGCCGTGGGGTGGTTCCAGAGGATCAGGGCCAGTACGCCCGCGGCGATGACGATCGCGGTCGTCCAGGACCGGTGGGTGTCCAGCCAGCGGCCCACCAGCCCGGTGTGCACCCCGGCACGTCCCAGGGCGCGGCCGGTGGCGGCGGTGACGCGCCGCGTGAGCGAGCGCACCGCGCGGGCGGCGCGCCCGGGACCGTAGAGGTAGGCGGCCAGTGCCGTGATCACGGCGGTGACGAGGAGGGTGCGCGCGCTCTCCCGCAGGAAGCGGACGAAGGTGTCGAAGATCGTCGCGGCGGCGTCGGCGGGCAGGGTCTGCGGGGGGACGCTGTTCAGGTACACCTGCCGTACGACAGCCAGGGCGACGAGCACCAGGATCATCATCACGCCGACGCCCGTCGCCACGGCCAGCAGCATGAACCGGTGGGCCGGCGCGGTCCACACCGTGAGGGCGGCCAGGACGACGGTCAGCACCGGCAGCCAGGTGCCGACGATGTTCAGCAGCCGCATCGCGTCCTGGGCCCGGGTGAGCTGGTCGGTCTGGAACAGGGTGATGCTCCGGTCCGGGCTCGGGATGTCGGAGGCCCGCTTGAAGCCGGCGTCGACGAGCCGCTGCTTGACCTGGTCGACGACGACCCCGATGTCCAGCTGCACCGTGTCGCCCTGGGCGCGCAGGGCGCCGCTCTGGTTGCCGGTGAGCATGCCGACCACCGCCGCGTGCGCGCGCCGGTTGCCCTGCACCCAGGCCTGCTCGAAGACGTCGCTGGTGACGACCTTGCTGACGATGCGGTGCACCACGTCGGTGACCGCGCTGCGCAGCGGAGCGGTGAGCGCCGTGGAGGCGTCCACGACGCGGGGCGGGGCCCCGGCGTCCGCCAGCGCCTTGCTGAGCGACGCGGTGATGGCCTGGACGTCGACCTGGTCCACGACCCGGGTCGTCAGCCGGTTGATCACCGCGTTCTGGACGTCCTCGTCGGAGGCGAGCGGGGCGACGGTCTCCACGTACCGGTCGGTGTCGAAGACCTCCTGGTGCACCCAGGCCGCGACCAGCGCCAGGGGGGCCAGCAGCAGCGTGAGGACCAGCAGCACCGAGGCACCGGCGCGGCGTGCCCGCCGGTGGCGCACGGTCGCGGCCCGGCGCAGCCGCCGGTACTCCTCGCGTTCCGCCGCGGTCAGGGGACGTCCGGACTCCGGGCCGCCGGAGTCCTCCGGTACGGACGCTGGGGTCGCGGCCATGGTGTCTCCTCCGCTACGCAATTCCGGGTGGTGGGGCCGGTGGACACGGCATCCGGGCGGCCGGTGGGGCCGGTGGACACGGCATCCGGGCGGCCGGTGGGGCCGGCGGGGCCGCTGCCTGCGGCGCTCGGGCGGCCGGGGCCCGACGGCCGGCTGCTCACGGCGCTCGGCCGGTCGGTGCCGACGGCACTGGGCCGGGCCGCTGCTCGTGGTTCCCGTGCCCACGGCGGTGCGGGGACGGTCCACGCGGTGATCTGCGGGCGGGAGCCCCGCGGCGGTCCGTGTCCCGGTGCCGCGGGCGGCGGGGCGCGTCAGGCCGCAGGAGCGGAGGAGCGGGACCGGGGCCGGCCGCTCGCGCGCCGGAGCGCTGCCCGCCAGGCGAACGCCACGCCGAGTTCCACGACACCGAGCAGCACCAGCCACAGGCCGAGCAGCCGGGTCAGCGCGACGGCCGACTGGGCGGGCAGGACCAGGACCACGATGCCCGCGACGACGGCGAGGGCCGCGGCCAGGAAGAGGAAGCCGCGGTGCGGCAGGTCCCTGGCCGCGATGGCCGTGTAAGCGGTCAGCATGCCGGTCACCAGCCACACCATCCCGACGATCAGCGACAGCGCGGCGATGGTCTGCAGCGGGTTCCTCAGGCACAGCACCCCGGCCACGACGAACAGCACCGCCGTCAGCAGCGCGGGCAGCCGCTCGCCGTGTCCCTCGCGGGCGAAGGCGGAGACGAACCGGAACACGCCGGTCACCAGCAGGTACAGCCCGATGACGACCGCGAGCACGTGCAGCGTCTCGTCCGGCCAGACGAGCACGATGATGCCCGGCACCAGCGTGGCCAGGGCCGAGCCGAGAAGCCACATCCAGGACTGGCCGAGCGCGGCCAGCAGGCTCTCGGGGTCGCTCCCCGCTGCGGGGGCCGTCCCGCCGGGCGGGTACTGCGGCCCGGCCGACGGGGAACCACGCGACTCGCCCATGACTCCTCCTCGCGCGCTGGTCCCGGCTCGCTGCCGGGTTCCGGCCGACGGGACGGTGTGGGGGACCTCACCACCAGCCACCGTGCCGCCCGGCCGCTGCGTGCGGGTCACCCGTGACGGGTGATTGTCCGCGCCGCCGCAGGGGTGAGGTGGGGCCGGGATCCGCGCGCCGGCCCACGGGACCGGGAACGACACAGCACGAGATGAGCGATTCTCCAGGCACCGGAGCCCCGGACGTGCCCGCACCGGGTGCGCGCCGCCACGACGGTCCCCCGCGTCCCGGCCGGCGGGCGGCTGTCGTGTCCCTGCTCCGGGCGGTGCTCACCACCGCCGGGTTGGTGACCGCCTACTACCTGCTGCCCATGGACCGGACCCGGCAGCCGGCGGCCGCGGTGATCGTCGCGTTCGGGATGCTGGCGGTCGTCCTCGTGCTCGCCTGGGAGATCAGGGTCATCGCCCGCTCGGCCCATCCCCGGCTGCGGGCGGTAGAGGCCCTCGCCGCGACGGTGCCGATGTTCCTGCTGCTCTTCGCGAGCGCCTACTACCTGTTGGAACTGGAGTCTCCGGGATCCTTCACCGAGCCCCTGACCAGGACCGACGCCCTGTACTTCGCGCTCAGCACCTTCACCACGGTGGGGTACGGGGACGTCGCCGCCCGCACCGAGCCGGCGCGGGTGGTGACGATGCTGCAGATGACGGGCGGCCTGCTGCTCGTGGGGGTCGCCGCCCGGGTGCTGGCGGCCGCCGTGGAGAGGGGTCTGCGGCTGCAAGAGCGGGAGCCGCCCGGGTAGGCGTGGGGGTCGCGCCCGGGGCATCTTCGGCTCACTCCGGGTCACTCCGGCAGGCGGCGCATCTCCAGCACCCGGAGTCCCAGGGACTGGCAGCGGGCGAGCAGTCCGTACAGATGGGCCTCGTCCACCACCGGGCCGAACAGGACCGTCTCGCCGGACATCACCACGTGGTCCAGCTCCGGGAAAGCCTGTGCCAGCGTCTCGGAGATGTGCCCGTCGACGCGGATCTCGTAGCGCATGAGCTGCTCTCCCGCGGGTGGCCTTGGGGGCGTTCTGCGCCCTTCTCCCGCGATCCTCCGCCCGGGCGCCGTCCCCGGGCCTCACCCGGCGGAGGTGAGGCACGGGGGCGGCACGGCCCGTGCCGGGGCGTCACCGCCGTGGCGGGGCGGTGCCGCCGTGGCGGGACGTCACCGCCGTGGGCGGGACGGTGGCGCCGTGGGCGGGACGGTGCCGCCGTGGGCGGAGCGGTGCCGGCGCGGGGAGGGGCGCGAGGGGGACTGAGTCCTTGCGGGGCCGCGCGCTCTCCGGCGTCGACGCACCGGTGCGTCGGTGCGTCAGCGCCCCAGCGCGTCAATGCGTCCCTGCGTCCCTGCGTCAGTGCGTCCCGTCCCTGCGTCCCTGCGCCAGTGCGTCAGTGCGTCAGTGCGTCAGTGCGCCAGTGCGTCAGTGCGTCAGTGCGTCAGTGCGTCAGTGCGTCAGTGCCAGTTTGAGTACGATGATCATGAGTCCGATCACCAGGTTGACCGACGCGGCGACCGCCATCAGGCCCCAGGAGGCCCCCGCCCGGCGGGCCGCGGCCGCCGACCAGCCCACCTGCCCCGCCACGGCCACGGCGAGCGCCAGCCACACCGTGCCCTCCAGGTCCAGGCCCAGCAGCGGGCTGACGGCCACGGCGACGGCCGGGGGAACGGCGGCCTTGACGATCGGCCACTCGTCACGGCAGACGTGCAGGACCACCCTCCGGTCGAGCGTGAGCTGTGCCATCCGTGCGCCGAACAGGTGGGCGTGCACGTGCGCGATCCAGAAGACGACACCGGTCAGCAGAACCAGGACGGCCAGTTCCGCGCGCGGGAACGCCCCGAGCGCGCCGGCGCCCGCCACGACGGAGGCGGCGAGCAGTGATCCGTAGACGCCGCCGGTGTAGTCGGTGTGCGCCCGGCGCTCGGCGAGGCGGGTCCGTGCCTCGGGGGTGCGGGTTCTGGGCATCGGGACCTCTTCCGGTACGTCGGGGGGCTCGGCGGAGGGGGTCACAGGCACGCCGGTGCCGACCGCCACCGGAGCGGGCACCGACCGTCGGGCCGCCCCGGGCGTCGCCGCGGCGGGTGCGTACGGGGCCGCGCGGGTGGCCTTTCGCCGGGCCCGGCGCATCGGCGGGGTTCACATGAGGTGGAGTTCCCGGGCCCGGCGCACCGCGTCGTTGCGGCGGTTCACCGCGAGCTTGCGGTACGCCGTCTTCAGGTGGGTCTTGACCGTGTTGACCGACACGAACAGGTCCGCGGCGATCTCCTCGGTGGACATCAGCTGCGCGAGGCGCTGCAGGACGTCGAGCTCCCGGGCGCTCAGCGGCTCGACCACGACCGGCGGCGGAGGCGGCGCCTCGTGCACCGGTGCGGCGGCGCCGGGGCCGGGGCGCGGAGTGAACCAGTCGCCGGCCGGGTCCCGCGCGGGGTCCGCGCCCAGCACACCGCGGATCCACGGCCCGGCCTCGGTGAAGGGGCGCCGCAGCCGCTCGCGCCGCGCGATCGCCAGGGCCCGGCGGACGAGGGCGCGGGCGGTGGCGGTCTCCCCCGCCTGGTCGGCGGCCTGCGCCCGCACCAGCACGGCCCGGACCGTGACCGCCGGGCCGCAGCTCTCCCCGGCCGGGACGGCATCCAGGAGTTCCAGCGCCTTCTCGCGGTTCCCGGCCGCCAGCTGCGCCCGGGCGGCCGCCACCGCGCAGGCGAACTGGTGGTCCGCCGCCTGCCGCAGCACCTTGGCGGCCGCCTCCGTACGGCCTTCGGCCAGGTGGGCGGCCGAGGCGACGAGGGCCGCCTGGTCCTCGGCCCACGGTGAGGCCACGGCGGCGGTGACCGCCGACTGCGCGAGGTCCAGGGCGGCCGCCGGGTCGCCGCGGGCCAGCAGCAGCCGGCCGCCGGCGATGATCCGCCCGGCCGCGGCCACCGGGTCCGGCGTGCCGCGCTCGGCGGCCGTCGCCTGGTCGAGGAGGGTCTGCGCGGTGTCGAGCTCGTCGCGGTCGACGGCCACGGCGGCCAGCACGAGCTGCGCGACACCGGAGCCGGACCGCGCCGGCACCCCGAAGCGCTCCGCGTCCTCGATCGCCGCACGGGCCTTGCGCTCGGCGCGGCCGGGCCAGCCGGTCAGGTAGTCGATGAGCGCGAGGTGGCCCAGTGACTCCTCGCGGGGCAGGGCGGTCGACGGCCCGCCGGGACTCGCACAGGCCGCCCACAGGGCGTCCCGCGCCTCCTCGAAGCGCCCGGCCCACAGGCGGGCGGAGCCCAGATGGGTCCGCAGCAGGGCGGTCAGCTCGGGATGCTTGTCCAGCACCTCGGCCGGGATGTCGCGCCGTACCCGTTCCGCCTGCTCCGCCGCCCGCTCGGCGCGGCCGGGGGCGCCGGTCAGCCGGGCCGCGAGGGTTTCCAGCAGGGCGCGGTTCAGCCGGGCCGCCGCGGACGCCTCCGGGCCCAGTTCCCGCTCGACGCGCCGCAGGTGGGCCAGACCGCGGTCGAGGTCCCGGCCGGACAGCGCACGTGCCGCGCGGACGAGGTCCGCCTCGGGGCCGGGGGTGTCGGGTGCCATGCGCGAGAAGAGCTCGCCCAGGCCGTCGCAGCGCAGGCCGGTGAACAGCTGCCCGACGGCCAGGTCGTCGACGAGGGCGCGGGCGGTGAACTCCCACTCCCCCGCCGCGGCACCGTGCGCGAGCGTCTCGGACAGCGGTCCGTAGCGCCTGAGCCAGGCCGCGGCCCGGCGGTGCAGCTCGGTCTCCAGACCGGGGAAGCGGACACGCAGATGCGCCCGGAGGATCTCCGCGAACAGCGGGTGGAGGCGGTACCAGGAGTGACCGAGGTGGTGGACGAACGCGTTGGCCCGGTGCAGTTCGGCCAGGCGGGACTCCGCGTGCCGCCGGCCGGTCAGCGCGTTGGCCAGGTCGGGGCAGAACCTGTCCAGCACGCTGACCCGCAGCAGCAGGTCCTGCGTCTCCGCCGACTGCTGCCGGAGCACCTCGGCCAGCAGGAAGTCGGCGACGGCGCTGTGCCCGGCCTCGAACTCCTTCAGGTACGTGTCCGGGTCGGTGCTCTGCTGCGCGGCCAGGGCGCACAGGCGCAGACCGGCGGCCCATCCCTGGGTGCGGTCCACCAGGGCGCCCGCACCGTCCCTGCTCAGCCGCAGGCCGTGCAGGTCCAGCAGCGTGGCCGCCTCCTCGGGGGTGAAGGCCAGCTCCGCGTTCCGGATCTCCGTGATGGTGCCGAGGGCGCGGTAGCGGTGCAGGGGCAGCAGCGGCTCGGTGCGGGTGACGACGACCAGGCGCAGGCCGGCACCCGCGTGGCGGAGGACGAACTCCAGCTGTTCGGCGATCTCCGGGGTGGTCACGAGGTCGAACTCGTCGAGGACCAGGAGCGCGGGGCGGTCACGGCCGCTCAGCGCGTCGGCGAGCCGGGCCGGCAGCGCGCGGTCCACCCGGCTCGGGTCCGCCGGGCTGCCGACCTTCTCGACCAGGTCGACCCCGCCGGCGCGCAGCGCCCGGAGCACATAGGCCCAGAAGACACCGGGGGCGCGGTCGGCGGCGTCGCAGGTGAGCCAGGCGACGGGGCGCCCCAGGTCGCCGGCCCAGCCGGCGGCCAGCAGCGTCTTGCCGGCGCCGGCCGATCCGTTGATCATCGTCAGCGGTGTGTCGAGCGCCCGGTCCAGGTGTGCGACCAGGCGCTCCCGGCGCACGAACGTGGCCGGGCGGAGGGGGAGGGCGAACCGGGTCCGCAGGAACGGGTCTCCCACGGGGTCCACGGGCGGCACGCCCGGGTGCGGACTGCTCTCGTCAAGTGTGGCCACGACGCTCACCACCACGGTGTGTCAGGGCGATAGGCAGCGCTCTACGGCTCATGATCTCAGCGTTTCCGCGCGACAGCGCGTCGGGCGGGCCGCGGGGCGCGTGCGGGGCGCTGTGGCGGGGCTTCCGGCTGTCCCGGGATACGGCACCGGCCCTGCGGGGGCGGCGCGCCGGTGGAGATGGGCCGCCGTGCTGAGCCTGGCGCCTCCGTCCTGAGCCCGGGGCCTCCGTCCTGAGCCCAGGACCGCCGTGCTGAGCCGGGGGCCGCCGTGCTGAGCCGGGGGCCGCCGCCCTCAGCCCCGGCCGGGGGCCGCCGCCCTCAGCCCGGGCCAGGGGCCGCCGCCCTCAGCCCAGGCCGGGAGCCGCCGTGCTCAGAGGAACGCCGGTGCGCCGAGGCCGGTCAGGGCGCCGACGGGGTCGAGGTCGGGGGTGCCGCGGGGCCACCAGTCGTCGTGGCCCGGCTCGGACTCGTACGGGTACCACAGGCCGTCCCGGCCCAGGCGGAGCTGCACATGGCCGGCGGGATGGGTGAGCCGGTTGCGCCAGGGCCGGAAGGCCGGCAGGCCGGCGGCGAGGAGGAGCGGGCGGGCCCGGTCGAACCGGCCCGCCGGCGGGTCCCAGGGCTCCTCCAGTACGGCGAGTCCCTCCAGGTTCCCCTGCCGCCATGCGGCGACCGCGCGGGCCAGGTCGGCGGTGGTGCGTCCGGCGGCGGAGGCGAGGGAGGCGTACAGCGCGCGGGTCGCGGCGGTCAGCCCGGAGCCGGGCCGGGCCGCGGCGAGGCGTACGGCGTCCTGCCACAGCGTCAGGTCGCCGACCGGGTCGCGGCCCGTCGTGAGCAGGGCGTGGGCGCGGGCGGCGGCGTCGGTCGCCAGCTGGTCCAGCGCGAAGGGGTCCGGGCCGCCCGGTGCCGCCGGGAACACCGGGGGCTGCTCGGGGTGCGGGGGCGGCGGCAGGGGGGCCGGGAGCGGCGCGCGTCCGCTGCGGGCGACGACGTCACTGGCCCGCACGCCCGGCAGAGGTGCCGGTTCCCGGTCCTGGGCGGCACGGGCCGCGCGGGCGGCGCTCAGACGGGCCAGGGCGTCGAGCAGCTGCTGCTCCCCGCGCCCGCGGAGCAGCAGCAGGACGAACGGGTCGGCGTCCAGCAGGCGGGCGGTCTGGTAGCACAGGGCGGCGGCATGCTTGCAGGGGTGGCCGCGGTCGGGGCAGCTGCACCTGGGTTCCAGGTCACCCGGGCCGGGGAGCAGGGGGACCCCGCAGTCGGCGAGGGACTGCGGCATCTCCTTGTCGAGCAGCGCGGCGATGCGTCCGGGCTGCTCCGCGGCCGCGTCCAGCAGCCGGTCCCAGTCCGCGTCGCCGAGGGTCCGCAGCCGGATCTGCACCCGGTAGGGCCGCGGCCGGCTGCCCTGTACGTACGCCAGGACGGACCCGGGTGTGACGGTGATGGCGTCGACGAGTCCCTGTTCCGCGTAACCGCGGCCCCGTGCCAGCCGGGCGGCGTCCAGCGCGCCCCGCTCCAGCGCGGTGACCCAGGCGTTCCCCCACCAGGTCTCGGCGAACCCGGAGCGGTCCGGCGTCCAGGCCGGGAACGGCGGGAAGGTACGCCGCAGGTCACCGTCGCGGCGCGGGGAGGCCATGCTGCGCGGCAGACGCGGGACGCCGGACGACGGGCGCGGCTCACCGGACGACGGGCGTGGGTCGTCTGCGGGGGGCTGGCCGGCGGCTCCGGACGCGCCGTGCGGGCCGTGCGCGGGCGGCTGGTCGGCAGCCCCGGACGGGCGCGGGCCGTGCGCGGGCGGCTGGTCGGCAGCCCCCGACGCCCCACGCGGGCCGTGCGCGACGGGAAGCGCACCCGCCATGGACGGATGATCCGCGGCTCCGAACGGGCGCGGGCCGTGCGCGGGCGGCTGGTCGGCAGCCCCCGACGCCCCACGCGGGCCGTGCGCGGCGGGAAGCGCACCCGCCATGAGCGGGTGATCCGCCGCTCCGAACGGGCGCGAGCCATGCACGGGCGGCTGGTCGGCAGCTATCGACGCCCCACGCGGGCTCTGCGCAGAGGCAAGCGCACCCATCAGGGGCGGGTCTGCGGGGCTGTCATACGAGGCTCGTGACGCGTCCGTTGCAGCGTCGGGCTGGTCCCTGACGGCGCGCGGCTCGTCGCGGGCGGCGCGTGACCCACCCATGACGTGCGGTGCGTCGAAGACGGGGCATGACTCGCCGCCGGCCACGGACGTCTCGTCGGGGACGGCGCCTCTTCCGCGGACGCCGACGCCCGCGGGGGCCGAATCAGGACGGCTCTTGAGCGTGGCCCCGCGCTCCCCGCCGAGGGCGGCACGTCCTTCGCCGACGACGGCAGGCCCCTCGCCAGTGACCGCGGGCCCTTCACCGCCGACAGCCTCCCTTCCGTCGGTGACGGCGGGCGTCTCACCGGGGACGGCGGCCGCCTCGCCGCCCGGCGCGTGCGCGTGATCGACGGCTGCGCGCGTCTCGTCGCCCGCGAAGCCCTGCCGACCCCGAACCGGCTCAGACACGGGGCGGGAAGGACGCCGAGGGGGTTCGGCCGCGGTGTCGCTCGGCCCCTCCCCCGGCCCGGCCCCCGCCGACGGCATGCGGAAGGCGTCGGCGAGCATCTCCCTCAAGTCCTGGGCACGCGCGTCGCGGTTCCGGCCCGGGGCGTCACCTCGTGGCCGTCCGGCAGCCGGCGCGGATCGGTGCGATCGGCGCGCTCGGTCGCCGCCGGTCTTGGCCGCCACTGCTTCCACGGCCCGCTCCGCCTGTTGTTGTCCGGCCCGAGCACGGGCGGCACGCAGTGCGGCGCGCGCTACATCGGCCGGGCGGCTCCCCCTGGCACCGGAGTCGCCCCGGCCGGCGGGGGAAGCACCATCGGGAAGCGGCGCGGTCGTGCACTCCGCAGGCCGTTGCGCGGGAGCGGGCCTCGCCCGCCCCGGGGTGCCCCCCGCCGTCGGCCGCCCCTCGCCGGGCGCGCCCTCTCCGTGCTCGAAGGCCCCCTCGGAGACGGCCGCCGGGGGTATGCCTGACGCATCGCGGGCCGCAGGGCGTGCGGCGAGCTCGCCCGGGAGGCCGGACAAGCGCGTGGACGACCTGCCGGAAGCGCCGGACAGGTCCGTGGACGACCTGCCGGAAGCCCCGGCCGGGTCCGTGGACGACCTGCCGGAAGCCCCGGCCGGGTCCGCGGACGGCCCGCCGGAAGCCCCGCACAGGTCCGCGGACGACCCACCGGAAGCCCCACACAGACCCGCAGACGACCCACCAGAAGCCCCACACAGACCCGCAGACGACCCACCGGAAGCCCCACACAGGTCCGTGCACGGCCCGCCGGAAGCGACGGCCGGGTCTGCGGACGAGGGGTCGGAAGCAGTCACCAGCCGCTCGGAGGCAGCCGCCGGCCGCGCGGAGGCCCCGTCGGAGATGTCCGCCGAATCCATCGGCGACGGCGACCCGCTGCCCGAAGCGGAACCCTCGGGTGACTCGCCGGGTCCGCCGACCGGAGGTGTGCCGAGCGCATCCGTCAGGTCCGCCGAGTCCGTGGACGGCCCCTCGGAGCCGGGGGAGGCTGCACGGACCGCACCCCCCGCCGAACCGTCGGCGGCGGCCTGCGGCGCACGTCGGAGGGCGGCGCGGGCGGCGTCGCCGGGCCGGGGGTCCCGCTGGCTCACGGAATCGGCCGCCTCGCCCTCGCTCGCCCGCGGAGCCGGCCGGACCGCCGCGTCGGCGGCCGGCCGTCCCGCGGACGTCCCGGCCTGCGGCCGCTGCGACCGCTGCGACCGTGCGGAGCGCAGGGCGCGGCGGGCCGCATCGGCGGGCCGCGCCTCTCGCACCCCCTCCGGCGCCTGTCCCGCGTCGGACTGCCCCCGGCCCCCACCCGGCACCGCCGCGCCCGTGCCGGACGCCGCCTCCCGAGCGGACGGACCCGTCCCGGCCGCGCCCATCACGCCTCCCTCCGCAGCGACACCAGGTCGGAGAGCTCGCGGTCCGTCAGTTCCGTGAGGGCGGACTCGCCGGAGCCGAGGACGGCGTCGGCGAGGGCGCGCTTGGCCGCGAGCATCTCGGCGATGCGGTCCTCCACCGTGCCCTCGGTGATGAGGCGGTGGACCTGGACCGGCTGGGTCTGGCCGATGCGGTAGGCGCGGTCGGTCGCCTGTTCCTCGACGGCCGGGTTCCACCACCGGTCGAAGTGGACGACGTGGCCCGCGCGGGTGAGGTTCAGGCCGGTGCCGGCCGCCTTCAACGACAGCACCAGCACGGGGGTGGCGCCGCTCTGGAAGCGGTCCACCATGCGCTCGCGCTCCGGTACGGGCGTCCCGCCGTGCAGGAGGTCGACCGGGACGGCGCGGGCGGCGAGGTGGGAGGTGATCAGGCGGGCCATGCCGACGTACTGGGTGAACACGAGGGCCGAACCGTCCTCGGCGAGCAGGGTGTCGAGCAGTTCGTCCAGCAGGGCGAGCTTGCCGGAGCGCGCGGCGAGCCGGTCGTCGCCGCCGTGCGGGGACTGCTCCTTGAGGTAGAGCGCCGGGTGGTCGCAGATCTGCTTGAGCGAGGTCAGGAGCTTGAGCACCAGGCCGCGGCGGGCCATGCCCTCGGCGGTCCCGATGGCGATCAGCGACTCGCGCACCACGGCCTCGTAGAGAGCGGCCTGTTCACGGGTGAGTGGGACCGGGTGGTCCGTCTCCGTCTTGGGCGGCAGTTCGGGGACGATGCCGGGGTCGGACTTCCTGCGGCGCAGCAGGAAGGGGCGGACCAGGCGGGCCAGCCGCTCCACGGCCTCCTCGTCCTCGCCGCTCTCCACGGCACGGGCGTGCCGGGCGCGGAAGGACTTCAGGGGGCCGAGCAGTCCCGGTGTGGTCCAGTCGAGGAGGGCCCAGAGCTCGGAGAGGTTGTTCTCGACCGGGGTGCCGGTCAGGGCCACGCGCGCGGGGGACGGGATGGTGCGCAGCGCCTTCGCCGTCGCCGAGTACGGGTTCTTGACGTGCTGGGCCTCGTCGGCGACGACCATGCCCCAGCGCTCCCCGGCCAGCACGGCCGCGGCCGAGCGCATGGTGCCGTAGGTGGTCAGCACGAAACCGCCGTCGAGGCCGTCGAGGCTGCGGGCGGGGCCGTGGAAGCGGCGCACGGGGACGCCGGGTGCGAACCGGGTGATCTCCCGCTGCCAGTTGCCCAGCAGGGACGCCGGGCAGACCACGAGCGTCGGTTCGCTGCGCGCCCGCTTCAGGTGCAGCGCGATGACGGTGATCGTCTTGCCGAGGCCCATGTCGTCGGCGAGGCAGCCGCCGAGGCCGAGGGACGTCATGAGGTCCAGCCAGGCCAGTCCGCGCCGCTGGTAGTCGCGGAGGGTGGCGTTCAGGCCCGGCGGCGGCTCGGCGGGCCCGACTCCGGCCGTCAGCCGGTCGCGCAGCGCCGCCAGCGCGCCGGCCGGAACCGCCTCGACGGTCTCGCCGTCCACCTCCGCGCTGCCCGTGAGGGCGACGGACAGCGCGTCGACCGGGTCGAGCAGGCCCAGGTCGCGTGCGCGGGCCCGGCGGACGAGGGCGGGATCGACCAGCACCCAGTGGTCGCGGAGCCTGACCACCGGGCGGTGGGCCTCGGCCAGCGCGTCCATCTCGGCCTCGGTGAGCGGGTCCCCGCCGAGAGCGAGCTGCCAGCGGAACTGCAGCAGGTCCTCGCTCTCCAGGAAGCCGGTGCCGTCGGTGGCGGAGCCCGGCGCGGGACGCACCACCGCGGTCGCGGTCAGGTCCTGCGCCAGGTCCCGGGGCCAGTGCACGGCCACGCCGGCGGCCGCCAGCCGCGTCGCCGCGACGCCGAGCAGGTCGCCGACCTCCTCCTCGGACAGCGCCAGCACGTCGGGCACGTCCTGTTCGGCGAGCCGGTCCAGCGGTGGCCAGACGCGGGCCGCGCGCCGCACGGCGAGGGCGGCGTCCACGCGCGCGCGAGGGCCGAACGCCGCGTCCGCCTCGCCGGCCCACAGGGCCGCCGCGTCGGCGACCAGGGTGGGGTCGGCGAGGCTGTGCACCTGGACGATCGCCGCGCCCGCACTGCGCACGCCGCCCTCGCCGTCGAACAGGTCGTACGCGGCCAGGTCCAGGCGCAGGGAGATCCGCACGCCGGCGTCCATGCCGGCGGCGACCTCCGCCGCCCAGGCGTGGGCGTCGGGGAGGCGCCGGGGCGCGCGGTCGGCGAAGGGACCGCCGCAGGCGTGGGGCGCGGCCGGGGTGCGGGGCAGGGTGTCCGCGACGGCGTCGAGGAAGGTGCGCAGCAGCGCCTCCGGCTCGGGCAGCCGCAGCGGGCCGGGGCCGGGCAGCGGTACCGCGTGGCCCTCGTGGGGCAGGGCGGCGGCGATCGCGCGCAGGTGGGCGATGTCGTCGGGGTCGAGGGGGCCCGCGCGCCAGGCGTCGTACCCGTCGGCGGTCAGGCCGGGCAGCAGGCGCCCGCGGGCGGTGAGCCGCAGCGCGTGCAGGGCGGCCGCGCCCCAGCAGGCGGCGGCGGGGTGGGCCGCCGGGTCCTGCCGTGCGCGCACGAGGTGCGGCAGGGCCGCGTCGAGCGGCAGGGTGAGGGCGGGTGCGGTCCTGCGGCGGACGCCCGTGCCGTGCGGGCGGACGACGGTGAGGCGCGTGCCGTCGGCGGGGCCGTCGTCCGGCCACACCTCGCCGTCGGGATCCCAGAAGGCGACGCGCCCCTCGCGCGGGAGGGACGCGGGCAGGAACACGGCGGCGAGCCGCACGGAGACCTGCTCGGCGGTCCTGTCCGCCGTCGCCACGTCGGTCATGCGTCCTGTCACCTTCAGCCCTTCCACCGGCCCGGTCGTCTTCGACTCTACGGGCGGGGTCCGACAACCGGCTCCGGCGGCCGGACGCGGCCGCCGGTCAGGGCACGGTGCGGGAGACGACGTAGACCTGGGGCAGCACCGGGTCGGACAGGTTGACGACGACGTCCTGGGTGGGTGCGGGGTTCCGCTGCTCGTGGGTGAGGCCCCACCAGGGTCCGGGGCCGGTGAACGACCAGCCGGTGACCTCGCGGTCGCGCTCGCCGATGGTGATGTGGCCCTTCTTCAGCTCGCTGCGGTTGACGCCCATCGTGTTGAGGAAGGTCTCGAGGCCGGCGTCGGTGGTCCGGAAGCGGACGTAGAGGCGGCTGGTCTTCCAGTTGTTCGTCTCGTAGGAGGCGACCTGGTCGGCCGGGTGCGGGACGGGCACCTGGTAGAGCCGGCGCTGCACCTTCGACGGGTAGGTCGGGGTGAGGCCGGTGGCGGAGTACTTGGCCTCCTTGTCCTTGCCGCTGTCGCGGCTCTGGTTGGCGGAGATCACCAGGTAGCCGGCCGGGACCCCGATCAGCAGCACGATGATCAGCAGGGTGAGGGCCCGCCGGCGGATCATGTGGCGGCGGTCCTCGGCCGGCCGCTGCGGTTCGTCCGGCGGTGCCGCCTGCTGGGGCAGCGGCATCGTCACAGGACCCCCCGGGCCGAGCGGCGCGCCTCGGCGTACCGCTCGTAGCGTTCGTGGCGCTCCACCCGGCGCCGCTTGGCGCGCCGGAAACGGCGGGCGACGAGCCGGGCCAGGTCGGCGGCGCCGACCATGCCGGCCTCGGGGCCGAGCTGGGCGCGGGTGATGCGGGCCTCGGGGCGGTAGCCGCGGCCGGTGAGGTGCCGCCGGAAGGCGTCGCGGGCGGGGCCGATGAGCAGGTCGTCGGCCGCGGAGACACCGCCGCCGATGACGAAGCAGGACGGGTCGAGGGCGGCGGCCAGGTTGGCGATGCCGACGCCGAGCCACTGGCCGATGTCCTGGAGCAGCTCGACGCACATGGCGTCGCCCTCGCGGGCCAGCTCGGTGATCATCGGGCCGGTGATGTCGGAGATGCTGCCCTTGACGTGCTCGATGATCCCGTAGGCGACCGGGGAGTCGGCGGCGGCCAGCTCGCGGGCCTCCCGCACGAGGGCGTTGCCGGAGCTGTACTGCTCCCAGCAGCCGCGGTTGCCGCACGGGCAGCGGTGGCCGCCGGGGACGACCTGCATGTGCCCGAACTCGCCGGCGACGCCGTACTTGCCCCGCTTGACCTGCCCGTCCTCCAGGATCGCGCCGCCGATGCCGGTACCCAGCGTGATCATGACGAGGTGGTCCTCGCCGCGGCCGGCGCCGAAGCGCCACTCGGCCCAGGCGGCGGCGTTGGCGTCGTTGTCGACGAGGACCGGGACGGACAGGCGCTCGGAGAGGCGGTCGCGCAGCGGCTCGTTGCGCCACGACAGGTGCGGTGCGAAGAGCACGCGGTTGCGGTCGGCGTCGACCCAGCCGGCCGCGCCGATGCCGACCGCGTGCACGTCGTGCCGGTCGGACAGGTCCAGGACCAGTTCGGCGATGGTGTCCTCGACGACCTTGGGGCTCTTGGACTTGTCCGGGGTCTCCGCGCGGAGCTTCTCCAGGATGTTGCCGTCGGCGTCGACGACGCCCGCCATCACCTTGGTGCCGCCGATGTCGATGCCGACCGTCGGCACGCGCGGTGCCGTGAGGTGGGAGCGGCGTTCCCGGGTCCCGACCGTGCGCAGCACGGGTGCGCGCCGGGAACCGATGGGGGCGGTGAGGTCGCGGTAGGTGCTCATCGGGCCCGATTCTGCCTCACGGTGCGCAGGGGTGCCGTACGGGGGAGCGGCGGGGGCGCTGCCCGCCGGGTGGCCGGGGCGGGCGCGTCGCGGCCGGTCGCACGGCCGCCCGTGCCCCTACCCGGCGCGCCGCAGTTCGTGACGAAGGTCATCGAGCTCGTTGCCCCCCGCCATCTGCCGGGTCAGCTCCTCCAGGGAGATCTCCTCCCGGGTGTGGCTGCCGACCATCGTGCCCCGCTTCAGCAGGACGAAACGGTCGCCCACGAGGTAGGCGTGGTGCGGGTTGTGGGTGATGAGGACGACGCCCAGGCCCTCGTCGCGCGCCGCGGCCACGTACTTCAGGACCATGCCGGACTGCTTGACGCCGAGCGCGGCCGTCGGCTCGTCGAGGACCAGGACCTTGGCGCCGAAGTACACCGCCCGCGCGATCGCCACGCACTGCCGCTCGCCGCCCGACAGGGTGCCGATGGGCTGGTCGACGTCGCGCAGGTCGATGCCCATGCGCAGCAGTTCGGCCCGGGTGGTGCGGCGCATCAGGTCGACGTCCAGGCGTCTGAAGGGGCCCGCGCCCTTGCGGGGCTCGGAGCCGAGGAAGAAGTTGCGCCACACCGGCATCAGGGGCACGACGGCGAGGTCCTGGTAGACCGTGGCGATGCCGCGGTCGAGGGCCTCGCGCGGGGAGGCGAGGCGGGTCTCCTCGCCCCCGACGCGCAGGACGCCGCCGTCGTGCTGGTGCAGCCCGGCGACGATCTTGATCAGGGTGGACTTGCCGGCGCCGTTGTCGCCGAGGACGCAGGTGATCTCCCCGGGATGGACTTCGAGGGACACCCCTTCGAGGGCGCGGACGTTGCCGTAGTGCTTGGCGACGTCCGACAGCTCGACGAGCGGGGTGCGTGCTTCGGTCTGCGTCACTTGGCTGCCTCCGCCCGCCTGCGGACCCAGGCGTTGAGCAGGGTCGCGAGGAGGAGCATCGCTCCGAGGAAGAACTTGAACCAGTCGGGGTTCCACTCGGCGAAGACGATGCCCTTGCTGGTCATGCCGAACAGGAGCGCGCCGACCGCCGAGCCGACGGCGCTGCCGTAGCCGCCGGTGATCAGGCAGCCGCCGATGACGGCCGCGATGATGTAGATCAGCTCGTTGCCGACGCCCTCGCCGGACTGCACCGCGTCGTAGGAGAAGAGCAGGTGCTGGCCGGAGATCCAGGCGCCGAGGGCCACGCCCATGTACAGGCCGATCTTCGTCCTGGCCACCGGTACGCCGACCGCGCGGGCCGCGTCCTCGTTGCCGCCGACCGCGAAGATCCAGTTGCCGGCGCGGGTGCGCAGCAGGATCCAGGAGGCGAGGGCGACCAGGCCGAGCCACCAGAAGATAGTGATCTTGATGTTGACGCCGCCGACGGTCAGCGTGGAGGCGAACACGTCGCGCGCCGCCGGGAAGCCCTCCATGTCGGCGATGGTCTTGGTGGAGACGGTGTCGTCGATGAGCTTGGTGAACCCGAGGTTCATGCCGGTCAGCATAAGGAAGGTGCCCAGCGTCACGATGAAGCTGGGCAGCCGGGTCCGGGTGAGCACGAAGCCGTTGAAGGCGCCGACGGCCAGGGTGACCAGCAGCGAGACGCCCACGCCGACCCAGACGTTGGCGGTCATCTGGTAGCTGAACATCGACGAGACCAGCGCGGAGGACGTCACCATGACGCCCGCGGACAGGTCGAACTCGCCGCCGATCATCAGCAGGGCGACGGGCACCGCCATGATGCCGATGGTCGACGAGGCGTACAGGACGGTGCTCAGGCTGGAGGCGCGCAGGAAGCCGTCCGCGGCGAAGGCGAAGAACAGGAAGACGGCGACGGCGCCGACGACGGAGCCCAGTTCGGGGCGGGACAGCAGGCTGCGGACCGCGGAGCTCCGCAGGATCCTTTCATCGGGGATCTGGACCGACTCGTCCGTGACGGCGCTCATCGGGTGCCCCGGCCGGTGTACTCGCGCAGCGCCGGCGCCTGGTCCCTGGTGACGATCTGCGGGCCGGTCAGCACCGGCCTGCCGCCGCCGAGGACGTCGCCGTTGTACTTGTAGAGCCACAGCAGGTCGACGGCCTGGTACCCCTGGAGGTACGGCTGCTGGTCGACGGCGAAGCCGAGCGTGCCGTCCGCCAGCTCGCCGGCCACCTTGGCGTTGAGGTCGAAGGTGTCGACCTCGGCCGCGCTGCCCGCGTCCCGCTTCGCCTTGACGGCGGTGTCCGCGTACGGGGCGCCGAGCGTGACGACGGCGTCGAAGGACTTGTCCGCCTGGAGCCTGGCCCCGATCGCGGACTGCACGTCGGGCATGTTCGTGCCGTTGACGTAGAGGTTCTGCACGGTGCCGCGGAAGGTCTTGGCGACACCCGCGCAGCGCTGCTCATGGCCGACGTTGCCCTGCTCGTGCAGGACGCACAGCGCCTTCTTCCTCCCGCGCTCGGTCAGCTCCTCGCCGACGGCCTCGCCGGCGACGGTCTCGTCCTGGCCGACGTGCGTGAGCGCGCCGAACTGCCGTGACACCTCGGACCCGGAGTTGACGGTGATCACGGGGATGCCGGCCTTCTCGGCCCGGGCCACGGCGGCCTTCAGGGCGTCCGGCTTGGCCAGGGTGACGATGATGCCGTCGACCTTCTTGTCGATCGCGGCGTCCACGAGCTGCGCCTGCTGCTGGGCCTGGGCGTCGTGCGAGTACAGGAACTCGATGTTGTCCTTGACGGCGGCCTGCTTGGCGCCGCTCTGCACGATGTCCCAGAACGTGTCACCGTCACCGGAGTGCGTGATCATCGCGAAGGTCCAGCGCGGCGTGTTCACCGCGGCCCGCCCCTGGGCCGCCGCCGCCTTGCGGGCGTCCTCCGCCCGCTTGCCGCCGGTACTGCTGCACCCGGCGAGGGACACCGACAGTGCCCCTGCCAGCGCGATGCCTAGCCAGGTCCGAAACCGTGCCACGAGGCCGTGCCCTTCTTGCTGTGTCCGACGTACGCGAGGGCCGATGACGTCCTCACCGGCCCCGAACGCCGCATTATCGAACACGGGGGCCCGGCGCACCGCCGCCGGGGAGGCGCCTTCCGTCACCTTGTCCGGACAACCCGACGTCCGCCGTCCGCCGTCAGCCGCGGACGAGCAACTGGAACTCGAAGGAGTAGCGGGACGGCCGGTAGGTGTGGGTGCCGAACTCGACCGCGCGGCCGGTGTCGTCGAAGGTGGTGCGCTCCATGGTGAGCAGCGGCGCGCCCTCCGCCTCGCCCAGCCGCTCGGCCTCCGCCGCGCGGGCGGCGCGGGCGCCGATGGACTGGCGGGCGCTGTGCAGGGTGATGCCGGCGGCGCGCAGCAGGCGGTACAGGCCGGTGGCCTCCAGCTGCCCGGTGTCCAGGTCCAGCAGGCCGGGCGGCAGGTGGTTGGTCAGGTACGCCATCGGCTCCCCGTGGGCCAGGCGGAGCCGCTCCACCCGGTGCACGTCGCCGCCCTCGGTCACGCCCAGTGCGGCCGCGACCTCGGCGGACGCCGGGACGACCGTGTTCACCAGGACCTTCGTCGCCGGCCGCTGCCCGGCCGCCTCCAGGTCGTCGTACAGGCTGCTGAGCTCCAGCGGCCGCTTGACCCGGCTGTGCACGACCTGGGTGCCGACACCGCGGCGGCGCACGAGCAGGCCCTTGTCGACGAGCGACTGGATGGCCTGGCGCACGGTGGGCCGGGACAGCCCGAGCCGGGCGGCGAGCTCGATCTCGTTGCCCAGCAGACTGCCGGGGGTGAGCCGGCCGTGCTCGATCGCGGCCTGGAGCTGCTGGGACAGCTGGAAGTACAACGGCACCGGGGAGCCGCGGTCCACGCGGAGCTCGAGCGCCACGGTCGGGTCCAGTTCTGTTTTCGGCACGGGGCCGAGCGTAGCTCCGTGGCCGGTTGACGGGAAGTCGTGTAGTCCGATTGTCAGGACATAAGCATTGACAGGGCGAGGGCTCGGACCTCACTTTGTTCCCATGCGCATCGGGGTCATCGGTACGGGCCGCATCGGCACCGTCCACGCCAACACGCTCAGCCGCCATCGCGAGGTCGGCTCCCTGATCCTCACGGACACCCGCCCGGAGCGGGCCCAGGAGCTCGCGCACCGCCTGGGCGAGACGGCGGCGCCCGGCGTCGACGAGATCTTCACCTGGGGCGTGGACGCGGTGGTGATCACGACGGGGACGCAGGCCCACGCCGAACTGATCGGCCGGGCCGCCCGCTCGGGGCTGCCGGTGTTCTGCGAGAAGCCCATCGCCCTGGACGTGCCGGGCACGCTGCAGGCGCTCGCCGAGGTGGAGGCGGCCGGCACGGTCCTGCAGATGGGCTTCCAGCGCCGCTTCGACCCCGGCTACACCGGGGCCCGGGAGGCGGTGCGCTCGGGACGCCTGGGGCGCCTGCACACCGTCCGGGCGCTGACGTCCGACCGGACACCGCCCTCGCCCGCGTACCTGCCGCTGTCCGGCGGCCTCTTCCGGGACACGCTGATCCACGACTTCGACGCCCTGCGCTGGGTGACGGGCCGCGAGGTCGTCGACGTGTACGCGGCCGGGTCCGACGCGGGGCCCGCCATGTTCCGCGAGGCGGGCGACGCCGCCACCGGCGCGGCGGTCCTCACCCTGGACGACGGCACCCTCGCCACCGTGACGGCGACCCGGCTGCACGGCGCGGGCTACGACGTGCGCATGGAACTCGCCGGGGAGCTCGACCAGATCGCCGTCGGACTCGACGACCGCACGCCGATCGCGTCCACCGAGCCGACCGGACCGCCGGCCGCGGACAAGCCGTGGACGGGGTTCCTGGAACGCTTCGGTCCCGCGTACGAGGCGGAGCTGTGCGCCTTCGTCCAGGTCGTGCGCGGCGAGCGGCCCAACCCGTGCGACGGGCGGGAGGCGCTGCAGGCGCTGCGCGTCGCCGAGGCCTGCGAACTCTCCCGTCGGGAGCGCCGCGCGGTCGCCCTGGCGGAGATCCCGGGCGGCGCGGAGGCCCTGTTCAGGTGAGCGGTGGCCGCTCCTGCCACCGCACCGGCAGGCTCCGCCGTCCGCGGACCAGCATCCCCGGCAGCCACGGGCCCGGGGGACCGTCCAGGCTCAGGCCGGGTGCCCGGCGCAGCAGGGTCCGCAGCGCCGTGCCGGCCTCCAGCCGGGCCAGCGGGGCGCCCAGGCAGTAGTGGATGCCGTGGCCGAAGGCGAGATGGCCGCGGGTGTCGCGGCGGACGTCGAAGCGGTCCGGTGCGGGGTAGCGGTCGCCGTCCCGGCCGGCCGCGGCGAGACTGATCAGGACCGGGTCGCCCGGCTCGACGGCCGTGCCGGCGATCGTGAGGGGCTCGGCGGCGAACCGGAACGTCGCCGTCTCCACCGGGCCCTCGTGCCGCAGGACCTCCTCGACCGCGCCGTCGACCAGGGCGGGGTCGGCCCGGACCGCGGCCAGTTGCTCCTGGTGCGTGAGCAGGGCGTACACCCCGTTGGCGATGAGGTTGACCGTGGTCTCGTGGCCCGCGATCAGCAGCAGGAACGCCATGCCGCGCAGTTCGCTCACGGAGAGGCGGTCACCGTCCTCGGCGGTGGTGCGGATCAGGGCGCCGAGCAGGTCGTCCGCGGGTCCCGCGCACCGCTTGTCCTCGATCAGCTCGGTGAGGTACACGCCGAGCCGGTCGAAGGCGCGGTCGCTCGCCTCCGGACTCGTGGGCGCGACCACCTCGTCGGACATGTCCCGGAACCCGGCGCGGTCGATCTCCGGCACGCCCAGCAGCTCGCAGATGACGGTGAGGGGCAACGGGTAGGCGAACGCCTCCACCAGGTCGGCGCGGCCACGGGGCAGCATCGCGTCGAGCAGGTCGTCGGTGATCTCCTGGATCCTGGGGCGCAGCGACTCGACCCGGCGGGCGGTGAAGGCCCGGGTGACCAGGGAACGCAGCCGCGTGTGCTGCGGCGGGTCGGTGATCAGCAGGTGCTTGCCGATCACCCGCTCCTCGAGCGCGAGGATGCCGCCCCGGCCGACGTCCTTGACCAGCCGCGGGTCGGCGAGCGCGGCACGCGCCTCGTCGTACCCGACGACGAGCCAGGTGTCGTAGGCCTCCGGCTCGGGCAGCCGCACCCGGTGCACCGGGCCGAGCGCGCGCAGCGCGGCGTACACCGGATACGGGTCCGCGCGGAATCCCTCCCCGTACTCCCCCAGGTCGATCACGTCCGCCATCGCCACTCCCCTTCCCCCGGATCGGCCGTCCCGTGATCCGACAACGAGCGGGCTGGTCCGGGAGTGCCGCCGCGCGCCGCCCTCCCTCGCCGTTCCGGGTGGGACGCGGCGCGCACCCGGCGGCGCGGGGCGGGACGCGGCGCGCGCCCGGTGGCGCGGGGCGGGACGCGGCGCGGGGTGGGACGCGGCGCGCGCCCGGTGGCGCGGGGCGGAAGACCGGTGCTGATGCGTGCCGCCTATGTCGAACGGCTGGGTCCGCCGGACCTGATCCGCTGGGGCGAGCTGCCCGGCCCCGCACGGGTCCCGGCGAGCTGCCCGGCCCCGCACGGGTCCCGGCGAGCTGCCCGGCCCCGCACGGGTCCCGGCGAGCTGCCCGGCCCCGTGCGGGGTCCCGGCGAGGTGCTGGTGGACGTGCTGGTCACCACGGTCAAGCCGGTGGACGCCTCCGTGCGGTCATCCATCCGCAGCAGTGCCGCGCCGGTCCTCCGCACGGCCGGGCGGTGCGCCGGGGACGTCGCGCGGGCCCGCCGGAGACGGGGTGCGGCGCGTCCACTGCCGTACGGCCGGGCCGGGTGCCAGGCGCGAGCCGGGGGAACGCCCGGATGCGCGGTCGCATACCACCGCATACCGTCACATCGACGGAGCAGTCGACCAAGCCCCACTCTCTCGACGGCTCCGGCCCTCGTGGCGCCCTGCGGGGCGGCGACGCGTTCAGCGGCCGGGTGCGCCGCACGAGGTGTCACGGCGGGGGCGGTGCGGCCGGCGCGCGCAGCGGCGCCCGGCTGCCCAAGGCGCCCGCCCGCCGTCGTCCGAGCCTGCCGCCACGACGGCCTTCGCACGGCATGTGAGGAGAAGCATGAGCCCAGCCAAGCGCACCCTCCGCCCCTCCGGGTCCGGTGGTGGGCAGCCCGCACGGCGGGACGGCGCCGCCCACGGGCACGGTGGCCGGCGGGCCCACCGCCCGATGCCGGTCCACGGCGACGGCGAGCCGGCGCGTCCCGCCGTCGTCCGCGCCGGCGGAGAGGCGCCCGAGGACGCCGCTGAGGCACCGCCCTCCCGCTCCCGCCGGGTGCGGTTACGCATCTCGAAGGCGGATCCGTGGTCGGTGATGGCGACGAGCTTCCTGGTCCTGCTGGGACTCGGCGCGAGTGTCGTCGCGACCGTGGCCGTCGGGTGGAGCGTGCTGAGCGGGCTGGAGCCCGGGACGTGGCCCCCGATGAGCGAGGGCCTGGCCTTCACCGGCCTGATCGTGATGCTGGAGGTGGTCCTCGGCACGGCGCTGGCCACCCTTGTCGCCTTCCTCTACAACATGACCTCGGACTACGTCGGCGGGGTCGAGGTGACCCTGGACGACGAGGTCAGCGCCTTGGCGGCCGGGCCCGAGTCCGCGGGTCCCGACGTCCCGGGCGCCTACGGGGCCGTCGCGGCGGAGAGGGCGCGGCGCTGGTGGCGGGAGCGGTACCGGCGCCGCGAGGGCGATCCGCCGCCGGTGCCCGACGCCCTGGAGGACGCCTGAGGACGCCTCCCGGGCACGGCACCCGGCGAATCTTCGGGGGCGTCGGTGACCTGCGCGATGGAGTCGGTCTACTGGCAGCAGTGCCGAGCCGGAGCCGAGTCCGCCCATCAGGGGTCGGCGCCTGGGGAGGAGAGGGCGCCACCTTTCCCGGGCCGGCCCGGACGCACCCGTTGGCGTCCGTCCGGCCCCACGCGCCCCCACGGGCGCGTGGGCCAGCCGCCGACTTCCCGGTGGCGGACGCGTAGGTCAGCCGTCGCGGCCCCCGGCAGCGGACCCCTGGATCAGCCGCCGGCCCCCCAGCGGCGGACCCGTGGGCCAGCCGCCGCAGCCCCGGCAGCCGACCCCTGGATCAGCCGCCGGCTCCCCGGGGGCGGACGCGCGGGCCCGCCGTCGCGGCCCCAACAGCGGACCCGTGGATCAGCCGCCGGCCCCCGGCAGCGGACCCGTGGGCCCGCCATCGCGGCCCCCGGCAGCACACCCCTGGGCCAGCCGCCGGCTCCCCAGGGGCGGACGCGCGGGCCAGCCGCCACGGCCCTGGCAGCAGACCCGTGGATCAGCCGCCCGGCTCCCCGGGGCGGACGCGCGGGCCAGCCGCCACGGCCCCGGCAGCGGACCCGTGGGTCCGCCATCGCGGCCCCCCGGCAGCAAACCCGTGGGCCAGCCGCCGGCCCCCGGCAGCAAACCCGTGGATCAGCCGCCGGCTCCGGGTGGCGAGCCCATGACGTCAGCCGCCGGCTTCACGCTGGCGGGTCGCCAGGTCCGCCGCGCCCTCCCGGGTGAGTGAGCCGAAGAGGCGCAGGCGGGAGATGCCCCCGTCGGGGTGGATGTCCAGACGCGCGTGCGTGCCGACCGCCGGCCCGGGCAGGACGAAGCGGTGGTTGGTGTCCGGCTGGAGGCGGGTGCGCGGCAGCACCTCGGTCCACTCGCCGTCCTCGCCGTCCCGCACGGACACCGAGGCCCAGCCGGCGCTGTTGCCCTTCAGGCAGGCGGTGTCGATCTCCATCGCGCGGACCTCGGCCCGCGCCACCAGGCGGTAGCGGATCCAGTCGTTGCCGCGGTCACGGCGGCGGCGGGTCTCCCAGCCGTCGGCCATCGTGCGGGAGCGGCCCGGCTGGATGGTGTGGGCGGCCGGGGAGTAGAAGAGGTCCGAGGCGTCCTCGACCCGGCCGCCGTTCTCCAGGGCGACGACGTCGAACGTGCCGAGCACCCGCAGCCACTCCGGGTCGGGCACGACCTCGCCGTACACGCGCAGGCGCGCGATGCCGCCGTCGGGGTGCTGGTTGAGGCGCAGATGCGTGAAGCGCCGTCCGCAGTCCACCGCGAAGCCGTTCGCCGCGTGGCCGCCGACCGGCGTGCGCGGGACGACCGTCGTCCACGTGACGCCGTCCGCGAGCAGTTCCTCCGGCGAGGGGGAACCGGGGACGGACGCGCCCTCGACGGACACCGCCTGCGGATGGTTGCCGCGGAAGTGGGCCGTGTCGACGACGACGCCCCGGACGACTCCGGGTGCGCCGAGCCGGATGAGCGCCCAGTCGTGGTCCTCGTCGGCGGGCCAGGGGTGGCCGGCCGAGGCGCCGCGGCGGCGGCGGGTCTCCCAGCCGTCCATGACCTTGCCCTTGTGCCCGAAGTGGCCGGGGTCGAACTCGGCGCGCCCGTGCATCAGCAGGTTCTCCCGCTCGGCGAAGAACTCGTCGTTGGCGGCGACGACACCGGCGCCGAGCCGCCGGTCGGCGAGGTCGGCGTACCGCGTGAAGGGGAAGTCGGCGGTGCGGTAGTCCGCGTAGGGATCGCCGCCCCGGTAGGGCCCGGCGCCGCCGGTGTAGCGGGGAATCGCCGTCACGGTGATAGGCCTTCCTTTCGGTCGGGCGGTGCGGGCGTCGCCAGTAGCCCTGTCTGACCATGCGCGTCTGCCGCGCTTCGGGCGACGACGCGCATGGTCGGACAGGACCTGGGTTCAGCCGCCGCGGCGCAGCAGGCGGCCCTGCGGCTCGGCGAACCGGCCGTCCGCCACGACGCGCCGGCCGCGCAGCCACGTCGACCTCACGACGCCGTACAGCGTCCGGCCCGCGTAGGCGGTGACGCGGTTGCGGTGCTGCAGGGCGGCGGGGTCCACGGTGAACGCCTCGTCGGGCGCGAGGACGGCGAAGTCCGCGTCACGGCCCGCCTCGATGGCGCCCTTGCGGCAGAGGCCGACGAGCGCGGCGGGCCGGGCGGACATCCAGCGGACGACGTCCTCCAAGCCGTGGCCGCGCCGGCGGGCCTCGGTCCACACGGCCGGCAGGCTGAGCTGCAGACCGGAGATGCCGCCCCAGGCGGTGGCGAAGTCGTCCGTCTTCAGGTCGGCGGTGGACGGCGAGTGGTCGGTGACCACGCAGTCGACGGTGCCGTCGGCCAGCGCCTGCCACAGCAGGTCGCGGTTGGCGGCCTCCCGGATGGGCGGGCAGCACTTGAACTCGCTGGCGCCGTCCGGGACCTCCTCCGCGGTCAGGGTCAGGTAGTGCGGGCAGGTCTCCACCGTCAGGCGCACGCCGTCGGCCCTGGCCGCGGCGATCAGCGGCAGCGCGTTGCCGGAGGACAGGTGGAGTACATGCACGCGCCCGCCGGACCGCGCGGCCTGTGCGACGAGCGCGGCTACGGCGCTGTCCTCGGCGTCGTGGGGGCGGGAGGCGAGGAAGTCGGCGTACCGGGGGCCGCCCCGCTGCGGGGCGGCGGCGAGGTGGCCCGGGTCCTCGGCGTGCACGGCGAGGAGGCCGCCGAAACCGGCGATCTCCGCGAGCGAGCGGGCGAGTTGCCGCTGGTCCAGGTGCGGGAACTCGTCCACGCCCGAGGGCGACAGGAAGGCCTTGAAGCCGAGGACGCCGGCCTCGTGCAACGGGCGGAGGTCCTTGAGGTTGCCGGGCAGGGCGCCGCCCCAGAAGCCGACGTCGATGTGCGCCTTGTCCCGCGCGGCCTCCTGCTTGATGCGGAGGTGGTCCACCGTCGTGGTGGGCGGAAGCGAGTTGAGGGGCATGTCGACGAGGGTGGTGATGCCGCCGGCCGCCGCCGCCCGGGTGGCGGTCCAGAAGCCCTCCCACTCGGTGCGTCCGGGGTCGTTGACGTGCACGTGGGTGTCGACCAGGCCGGGCAGCAGCACGTCGTCGCCGAAGTCCGCCACCCGGGCCCCGGGCGGCGTCCCGGCGTCGTGCGGCAGGACGGCCGTGATCGTCCCTCGGGCCACCAGGACCGACGCCGCGCGCGTCCCCGCGGGAGTGATGACGCGCGTCGAGCGCAGCACCAGTTCGGCGTCGGACACCCGGACCCCTTCCTTGCCGCCGTGTTCCGTACGGGGAACGGGAGGCACACCCGCGCATCGCTCCTTCAACGTTCTGTTGAAGGAGTCTTCACTCCCCGTGGCAGGCCGTCAAGGGCACTCTCCCGACAGGGCGCTCCCCCGCCCGGAGGCCTGGATGTCTCCCCACGTGACATCACGATCCCGAGCAGCGGAACGGCGGTTCCGCAGCAGCGGGGGCCGGCCGGCCCCCCGGTAGGCTTTGGCCCTTCCTGCAGGGTGAACCCTGTCCGTGCCGAAAGGAACGCGCCGTGCCGACGTCCAGCGCCAGCACCACCGACTCCGCCAAGTCCTCCGGCGGCGGCGGGGTCCAGTCCCTCGAGCGCGCCTTCGACCTGCTCGAGCGGATGGCGGACGCGGGCGGCGAGGTCGGCCTGAGCGAGCTGTCCGTGACCAGCGGCCTGCCGCTGCCCACCATTCACCGGCTGATGCGCACGCTTGTGGCCTGCGGGTACGTCCGCCAGCAGCCCAACCGCCGGTACGCGCTGGGCCCCCGTCTGATCCGCCTCGGCGAGTCCGCGTCCCGGCTGCTGGGCACCTGGGCGCGCCCGCACCTGGCCCGCCTGGTCGAGGAGACCGGTGAGACGGCGAACATGGCGCTGCTCGACGGGGACGAGATCGTCTACGTGGCGCAGGTGCCCTCCAAGCACTCGATGCGCATGTTCACGGAGGTGGGCCGGCGGGCCCTGCCGCACTCCACCGGCGTGGGCAAGGCCCTGCTGGCCGGCGTCCCCGACGACGAGGTGCGGGCCCTGCTCGCCCGGACCGGCATGCCCGCCGCCACGGAGCGGACGATCACCACTCCCGAGGAGTTCCTCGCCGCGCTGGCACAGGTACGCGACCTCGGCTACGCGCTCGACGACAGCGAGCAGGAGATGGGGGTCCGCTGCCTCGCCGTCTCCGTGCCGGGCTCCCCCACCGCCGCCGCGATCTCCATCTCCGGTCCGGCCGGCCGGCTGACGGAGGAGGCGACGGAGAAGATCGTGCCGGTGCTCCAGCAGGTCGCCGCGGAGCTGTCGCAGGCACTGGCGAGCGCGGGCTGATCCGCTGCACGGGCACCGGCGCCGCCCGGGCCCCGGCCGGTGCGGGAGGGCCCCCGCGCCGCCCGTCATCCGCCGGGCGGCCCGAACAGGTCCACCGCGTCACGGACGTCGGACAGGCCCGGCCGCAGGGCGCTGACGGAACCGAGCGCGCCCGCGATCAGCAGCAGGGAGCGGCGCAGGCGCGGAATCTCGGGCGTGTCCCGGGCTGTCATCGCGGCCAGGGCGGCGAGCTCGTCCTCCGCGATGGCGCGGTCGGGGAAGTCCGGATGGGCGGCGAGCTGGCGGCGCAGCCGGGACACGGCCGTGCGCAGTCCCGCCACCCTCGGGTCCTCTCCGCTGCCGGTCACCGGCCTCTGCCCCAAGCTCCGCAACACAGCCCTCCCCCCTCGCACGGCCTTGTGCGCACGTCCGCGTCGTCCCGCCGGACACCCCCGTGATGCGGGCGGGGTGCCGCGGGATGCGGGCCAGTAAACGACACTCTGTGCCCGCCGCGCTACCGTGCGGAGCGAGTTTCGGCCCCAGGTGCGGTTCGAACGTCCTTCCGAGCATGCACCGCGCAGGGTGGCGGACGGCGGGGGCGCCGTGGCCGCCGGCCGCCGCCCTGCGCCCGCGGGCACGAGCGGCCGGCGCGCGGGCGCGGCCGACTGGCGGGCACGGTCGGCGGGCGAGCGCGGCCGGCGGGCAGCGGACCGGCAGGCGCAGGCGGTGATGGCCGGGCGCGGCCGGCGGGCGCAGGCGACCGGCTGACGGGCGCGGCCGGCGAGCGGACGCGATCAGAGGACGGGGGGCCGACCCGCGGGCACGGTCGACGGCCAGGCACAAGCCGGCACGCGGGCGCCGGTCGTCCGGCAGGCGCGGCCGCATGGCGAGCACGGTCCGCGGGCCGGCGGGTAAGCAGGACGTATGACAGGGAACGCGGACGAGGTCGCCGGGCTGGTGCTGGCCGCGGGGGGCGGGCGGCGGCTGGGCGGGCGGCCCAAGGCGCTGCTCGGCCACCGGGGACGCCCCCTGGTGGAGCACGCGGTCGGGGTGCTGCGGGCGGCGGGGTGCGAGCGTGTCCACGTGGTCCTGGGGGCGCGGGCCGCCCTCGTACGGGAGCGGGCGGAACTCGGCGGCTGCGTGCTGGTGGAGAACCCCGCGTGGGCCGACGGCATGGGTTCCTCACTGCGGTCCGGCCTGGACTCGCTCACCGGCACGGACGCCCGGGCGGCCCTGGTGTGCCTCGTCGACCAGCCGGGCATCGGCCCGGAGGCGGTGGCCCGCGTCCGGGCGGCCCACCGGGACGAGACGTCGCTGGTCTCGGCGGCGTACGGCGGAGTGCGCGGCCACCCGGTCCTGTTGGGCGCGGCCCACTGGGCGGACATCGCGGCGACCGCGACCGGCGACCGGGGGGCACGCGCCTACCTCCGGGCGCACGAGGAGGCGATCACACTCGTCGAGTGCGGCGACGTGGCCCGTCCGTACGACATCGACACGCCGGACGACCTGCGCCACCTCGCATGAGCGGACGACGCCGGACACGACGGCGGCCCGCCACGCGGCGTCACAGCGACATCACCGCACCCTTGACTTCCACCATGAGAAAACTAGGATCCACCGATCGAAGGCACCCGCCCGCTCCACGGGTGGCAACGGCCCCTTTCCCGCCCCTGGGCATCCCGTGCCACGGCAGGGTGGCGGCGAACGTGATGCGCTGAAGAAGCTCCCCGGTAAGGAAGTGACAGCTCATGTCCGCTCCAGCGCCGTCCCCGCTGGCCGTCGTCGACGCCGAACCCCTGCCCCGGCAGGAGGAGGTGCTCTCCGAGGCGGCGCTCGCCTTCGTGGCCGAGCTGCACCGGCGGTTCACGCCGCGCCGCGACGAACTCCTCGCCCGCCGTGCCGAGCGCCGCGCCGAGATCGCCCGCACCTCCACCCTGGACTTCCTCCCGGAGACCGCCGGCATCCGCGCGGACGACTCCTGGAAGGTGGCACCGGCCCCGCCCGCGCTCGAGGACCGCCGGGTGGAGATCACCGGTCCGACCGACCGGAGGATGACCGTCAACGCGCTCAACTCGGGCGCCCGGGTCTGGCTCGCCGACTTCGAGGACGCCTCCGCTCCCACCTGGGGGAACGTCGTCCTCGGCCAGCTGAACCTGATCGACGCCTACACCCGGAACATCGACTTCACGGACCCCCGGTCCGGCAAGTCCTACGCCCTGCGGCCGCAGGAGGAGCTGGCGACGGTCGTCACGCGCCCGCGCGGCTGGCACCTGAACGAGCGTCACCTGGTGGACTCCGGCGGCACTCCGGTCCCCGGCGCCCTCGTCGACTTCGGCCTGTACTTCTTCCACAACGCCAAGCGGCTGACCGAGCTCGGCAAGGGCCCGTACTTCTACCTGCCGAAGACGGAGTCCCACCGGGAGGCGCGGCTGTGGAACGACGTCTTCGTCTTCGCCCAGGACCACCTGGGCGTGCCGCAGGGCACCGTCCGGGCCACCGTCCTGATCGAGACGATCACGGCGGCCTACGAGATGGAGGAGATCCTCTACGAACTGCGCGACCACGCCTCCGGGCTGAACGCCGGCCGCTGGGACTACCTCTTCTCGATCGTCAAGAACTTCCGTGACGGCGGGGCGAAGTTCGTCCTGCCCGACCGCAACGCGGTGACGATGACGGCCCCGTTCATGCGCGCCTACACCGAACTCCTCGTGCGCACCTGCCACAGGCGCGGCGCGCACGCGATCGGCGGCATGGCGGCCTTCATCCCCTCCCGCAAGGATCCCGAGGTCAACAGGGTCGCCTTCGAGAAGGTCCGCGCCGACAAGGACCGTGAGGCCGGCGACGGCTTCGACGGCTCCTGGGTGGCCCACCCGGACCTGGTCCCGATCGCCCAGGAGTCCTTCGACAGGGTGCTCGGCGACCGGCCGCACCAGAAGGACCGCCTGCGCGAGGACGTCGACGTCAAGGCGGCCGACCTGATCGCGATCGACTCCCTCGACGCCAAACCGACGTACGCGGGACTGGTCAACGCCGTGCAGGTCGGCATCCGCTACATCGAGGCCTGGCTGCGCGGCCTCGGCGCGGTCGCCGTCTTCCACCTGATGGAGGACGCGGCCACCGCCGAGATCTCCCGGTCCCAGATCTGGCAGTGGATCAACGCGGGAGTCGTCCTCGACACCGGCGAGAAGGTCACCGCCGAACTGGCGCGGGGGGTCGCGGCCCGGGAACTGGACGCGATCCGGGCCGAGCTGGGTGAGGAGGCGTTCGCCGGCGGCCGCTGGCAGCAGGCGCACGACCTGCTGCTGAAGGTGGCGCTGGACGAGGACTACGCCGACTTCCTGACGCTGCCGGCGTACGACCTGCTCGAGGGCTGACGCCCGGCGCAGCGGCCGACGGTGAGGTCCGCGTGCCCCGGGTGCCCGCCCGCGGGCACCCCGGGCACCCCCTGAGGCCCCGTCGCCGGCCACGCGGGCACCCCCTGGAGCCCGTCCCCGGTCGCTGCGGGCACCCCGTGAAGCCCGTCCTGGTCCGGCCGCTGGGGCACCCCGCGGGCCGCCGCGCCCGCTCCGGTGGTGCCGTCAGCCCAGGTGGCGCGACCAGTCCGGTTCCGCCGCCGGCTTCCCGTGGAGGTCGGGGACCCGTTTGAGCCAGTCGGGCCGGCCCTGCTGCGTCCTCGCCGCCCGCCGTGCCTCCTCGGCGGCCAGCTGCTGCCGGCTGGGGAAGTCGGTGGGCAGCCAGTCCGCGGAGGCCCTGACCCGTGCGCAGAGGTAGTCCGCGTAGGCATCGCGGACCTCGTCGGGCCCCGCGAACCCGGGTTCTCCCGTGAGCCAGGCCTCCGGCACCTCGGCCACGACCTGCCGCAGCAGCTCCTCCGTCACGCGCGGCGCCAGCTCCGCGTCGGCGGCCTCGACGTCGGGCGCGTACGGGCCGAGCGCGTGGTGGCGGAAGTCGTACGCCTTCTCCGGCGCCGAGGTGTCCCAGCGGTGGTGGAAGACCAGGGCCGCCCCGTGGTCGATGAGCCACAGCCGGGGAGGGACCGTCCCGAGGGTGGGCCAGATCATGAGGTTCGAGCTGTGGACGGTCCGGTCCACGTTCGCCGTCAGCGCGTCCAGCCAGACGATCCGGCCCGCCTCCAGCGGATCCACCCGGAATCGCTCGGCGGCCTCGGGGGTGAGGTCCCGGGCGCCCGGCAGGTAGTCCATGCCGAGGTTCATCCCCGGGCTCGCCTTCAGCAGGTCCCGCACCTCCTGGTGCGGTTCGTGCGCGGCGAGGCCGGGATCGAAGTGCGCGAGGACGAGCTCGGGGACCCGCAGGCCGAGGGCGCGCGCCAGCTCGCCCACGATCACCTCGGCGACCAGCGCCTTGCGCCCCTGAGCGGAGCCGGTGAACTTCACGACGTAGGTGCCCAGGTCGTCCGCCTCGACGACGCCGGGGACGGACCCGCCGGAGTGCAGGGGCCTGACGTAGCGGCTGACGGTGACCTCACTCAGCATTGCCCCGGGCCACCCGACTCTCCACGCCTGCCGTCCACGACCAGCTCCCCGCGTGAGCATAGTAACCGAGCGTGACAGCCGGCGGGAGAACGAGCAGGTGGCGAGGGGTCGCGCCACCGCCGCCGCCCGCCGGGACGGCCGGTGCGGCACAGCTACACGCAGGGCCGGCCGAGTACCCGGGGCGACTGGCTTATCCTACGAAGTCGCAGAACCTCGCGAGGCGGCGACACCCGGCTTCAGGCAGCGGAGCCAGGACGTCAGCACACGATTGCGACCGCCGGTGCGCGCACGGGCCGGGCGAGGCCTTCTCATGCCTGCGAAGTCCCCGCCCTCACCGTGGTGGCGGGCCGGCGGGGAGATGCACACCTGCTCACGGCGGCCGACCGGCGTGGGCGGAGGGTGAGGCAGTTACGGCAGTGGACGAAAGGGTGTGGCGTGGCGCGTTCGGAAGACGCCGAGCACGAGCTGTCGGCGACCGGAGTCGATGTCTTCGCCGCCGACCGCGAGGTCGGCCGGGACCTCGCCGCGGTGGACTGGGCGGCGACGCCGCTGGGGGCGCCGCAGAGCTGGCCGCAGAGCCTGCGGACCGCGGTGAGCATCCTCCTCTCGTCCAGGTTCCCGATGTGGATGGCGTGGGGACCGGAGCTGACGTTCTTCTGCAACGCCGCCTACCGACGCGACACCCTGGGCCAGAAGTACCCCTGGGCGCTGGGCCGGCCGGCCGACGTGGTCTGGTCGGAGATCTGGAGCGACATCGGCCCCCGCATCGACCGGGTCCTCGCCACCGGCGAGGCGACCTGGGACGAGGCGCTGCTGCTGTTCCTGGAGCGCTCCGGCTACCCGGAGGAGAGCTACCACACCTTCTCCTACAGCCCGCTGCGCAACGACGACGGTGCCGTGGTCGGCATGCTCTGCGTGGTCAGCGAGGACACCGAGCGCGTCATCGGCGAGCGCCGGATGGCGACCCTGCGCGACCTGGGTTCCGACCCCAGCGTGATCCGCACCGAGCAGGAGGTGCTGGACTTCGCCGGCCGGCAGCTGGGCCGCAACCGGCGGGACCTGCCCTTCACCCTGACCTACCTCTTCGAGGACGACGGCCCGGCCCGGCTCGCGGCCATGACGGGGCTGCCGGAGGGCCATCCGGCAGCCGCGGCCACCGTGGAGGTCGACGACCCGGACGCGGTGTGGCCGGCGGGAGAACTGCTCCGCGGCGAGCCGGCGCTGGTCACCCTGGACGGCCCGGTGTTCTCCGACCTGCCGGCCGGTGACTGGGAGCAGCCGCCCGTCCGGGCCCTGGCCGTGCCGCTGCCGCAGCAGGGCAACGCGCCGTACGGGTTCCTGGTGGCCGGCCTGAACCGCTACCGGACCCTGGACGACGGCTACCGCGGGTTCGTCGAGCTGACCGCCGGCCACCTCGCCTCCGGCATCGGCAGCGCCCGCAGCTACGAGAGCCAGCAGCAGCGGGCGGAGGAACTGGCCAAGCTGGACCGGGCCAAGACCACCTTCTTCTCCAACATCAGCCACGAGTTCCGCACCCCCCTGACGCTGATCACGGGCCCGGTGCAGGAGCTGCGGTCCCGGCTGGCGGACGACGAGCAGGTCCGCCGGGAACTGGACATCATCCACCGCAACGGGCTGCGGCTGAGCAAGCTCGTCAACACCCTGCTGGACTTCTCCCGCATCGAGGCCGGCCGTATGCAGGCCAGCTACGAGCCGGTCGACCTGGCCGCGGTCACCGGCGAGCTGGCCAGTGTCTTCCGCTCCGCCATCGACAGGGCCGGGCTCACCTTCCACGTCGACTGCGCGCCGCTCGACCAGCCCGTCCACATCGACCGGGACATGTGGGAGAAGGTGATCCTCAACCTCCTCAGCAACGCGCTGAAGTTCACCTTCGACGGCTCCATCAGCGTCAGCCTGCGCCAGGAGGGGGACGGGGCGGTCGTCACCGTCGCGGACACCGGCATCGGTGTCCCGGCGGCCGAGGTGCCCAGGCTGTTCGAGCGGTTCCACCGCATCGACAACGCGCGCTCCCGCTCCAACGAGGGAAGCGGCATCGGCCTCGCCCTCGTCCAGGAGCTGGTCGGCCTGCACGGCGGCACCATCACCGCCGCCAGCACCGAGGGCGAGGGCACCTGTTTCACCATCCGCCTGCCCTTCGGCACCGGCCACCTGCCCACGGACGCCCTCGCGCCCGCGTCCGACTCCCGTGCCGCCGTCACCGCCGCCGACCCCTACCTGCAGGAGGCCATGCGCTGGCTGCCCTCCGGCAGTGCCACCGACGCCGCCGCGCAGGAACCGGCGCAGCTGCTCGCGGACGGCGCCGTGCCCGCCGAGACGTCCAAGCTCGCCGCGGCGCGGCTGCTGGTCGCCGACGACAACGCGGACATGCGCGAGTACCTCACCCGCCTGCTGACGGGCGCCGGCTACCAGGTCGACGCGGTCACCGACGGGCTGGAGGCGCTGGAGGCCGTCCGCCGCAATCCGCCCGAGCTTGTCGTCAGCGACGTCATGATGCCCCGCATGGACGGCCTGCACCTGGTGACCGCGCTGCGCGCCGACACCCGCACCGCCGCGCTGCCCGTGCTGCTGCTGTCCGCCCGGGCCGGGCAGGAGGCCTCCATCGAGGGCCTGCAGGCCGGCGCCGACGACTACCTGGTCAAGCCGTTCGCCGCCGCCGAGCTCCTCGCCCGGGTGGAGGCCAACGTCAAGCTGGCCCGGCTGCGTGCCCATCACGCCCGCTGGCGCACCGCGCTGGTGGAGTCGCTGCAGGAGGCGTTCTTCGTCTGCGACGAGGACGGCGCCGTGATCGAGATCAACAAGGCGTTCACCCACATCCTCGGCTACGGTCCCGAGGACCTGCCCTACGCGCCCGTCCACCCCTGGTGGCCGGACGCCGAGACGGACCCGGAGGCGCACCGGCAGGTCGCCGAGGCCTTCGGCCAGCTCCTGGGAGACCGCCAAGGCTCCTACACCATCCCCGTCACCCACCGCGACGGGCGACGGCGGTGGGTGACCGTCACCTTCGCCCACGCCCAGGACCCCGACACCGGGCGCCGGGTGACCGTCGGCACCTTCCGCGACGTCACCGCCGAGCACTACGCCATCCAGCGCGAGAGCGCCCTGGCCTCCCTGAGCACCAGGCTGTCGCAGGCCACGAGCGCGTCCGACGCCCTGTCGGGCGCCCTCGACGAGCTGAGGACCCTGTGGCGGGCCCGGTGCGTGCTCGCCGCCGTCTTCGCGGGCGGCCAGGAGCCCGTCCTGACCGCCACCGACGACTCGCTGTGGCAGGACCTGCCCGGCGAGCAGCGCCAGGCCATCAGCGAGGTGCGTCAGCGGCCGACGCTGACCGCGGTGGGCGACCACGCCGGGGCCGGCATCGCCATCGAGCACCCCGACGGGACGATGGTGGTGTGGATCGACCTGGGCGAGCACCGGCCGTTCACCGAGGAGGACCAGCTGCTGCTGTCGCTGCTGGCCGGCCACCTCGCGCAGGGCCTGACCCGCGCCCACCAGATCGACCAGCAGCGCGAGACCGCCATCGCACTGCAGCGGGCCATCCTCGGCCCGTCCAGCCTGCCCGACGGGTTCGCCGTCCGCTACGAGCCCGCCACCCAGCCCCTGGAGGTCGGCGGCGACTGGTACGACACCGTGAGCCTGCCCGACGGCCGCATCGGCATCGTCGTCGGCGACTGCGTCGGCCGCGGTCTGGGGGCGGCCTCGGTCATGGGGCAGATGCGCAGCGCCTGCCGTGCCCTGCTCCTGCAGGACGCGAGCCCCGCGCAGGCGCTGATGGCACTGGACCACTTCGCCGCCACGATCCCCGGCGCGATGTGCACAACGGTCTTCTGCGGCGTCCTGGAGCCCGGGACGGGCCGCCTGACGTACTCCAGCGCCGGGCACCCGCCGGGCATCCTCACCCAGCCCGACGGCACCACCCGCCTGCTGGAGGACGCGCGGTCCATCCCCCTCGCGGTCCGTCCGGGCCGGACGCGGCCCGAGGCCGAGTGCGTGATGCCCGCGCGCGCCACCCTTCTGCTGTACACCGACGGCCTCGTCGAACGCCGGCGCCGGCCGCTGACCGCGGGCATCCACCAGGCCAGCGAAGCCGTCCAGGACGGCCGCGACACCGCCGTCGACGACCTGGCCAGCGAGGTGATGACCCGGCTGGCGCCCGCCGACGGGTACGACGACGACGTCGCCCTGCTGCTGTATCGCCACCCGGCGCCCCTGGAGGTGTCCTTCCCCGCCGAGACCTCCCAGCTCGCCCCGGTGCGCAAGGCGCTGCGCAGCTGGCTCGACCAGTGCGAGCTGCCGCCGCACACCGTGCAGAACGTCCTGGTCGCGGCCGGGGAGGCGTGTGCCAACGCCATCGAGCACGGGCACCGTGACGCGCCCGGCGACACCGTCCGCCTGCGTGCCGAGGCCTTCGTCCACAAGCTGCGCCTCACCGTCAGCGACACCGGCCGCTGGAAGACCCCGCAGCCCGAACTCAACGCCCACCGCGGCCGCGGCGTCACCCTGATGCGCTCTTTGATGCAGCACGTCACCATCACCCCCGGCAGCACCGGCACCACCGTCGACATGCACACGAGGATCGCCTGATGACCACTCCGCTCACCCTCACTCCCGGTACGAACCCGGACGGCACCCACCACCTCGCCGTCACCGGTGAGATCGACATGAGCAACATCAGCTCCCTTGCCGACGCCCTCGACACGACCTCGGGTCCGCTCGTCCTGGACCTGACCGCCGTCGACTACCTCGACAGCGCCGGCCTGAGTGTGCTGTTCGCCCACGCCGACCGCCTCCAGCTGATCGCGACCCCCCTGCTGGCGCCGGTGCTGACCATCTCCGGGCTGGCCGACCTGACCACCGTCCACGGCCTCGACTCCGGGCTTCCGCCGACCTACTAGCTAAGCCCAGTCCGACAATTCGCGTCTGCCGCGCGAGGCGACGTACCCCCGCGGCGGCGGCCGGTGCGGTGACCGGGGACGGCACGGCGGCCGGCGCGGGCCGGAGCCGGCCGGTCTAGGCGCCGGCCAGGGGGTTGGGCAGAGGCAGGTAGCGGGCGTCGGCGCCGTCGGCGCCGGTCCACCGCAGCAGGAGGTTCGTCTTGCCGGGCAGGGTGGGCGAGGCGAGCAGGGCGGCGATCTCGGGCAGGTGGTGCCGGGCGAGTTCGCGGCGGGCCGCCGGCCAGGGGTCGAGGCCCGGATGCCGTTCGGCGAGGGCCGCGGCGACCTCGGCGAGGTGGTTGACGACGAGGCAGTACACCAGCCGCTCCCAGCCGGCGGCGCGGGACACCTCCGGCACCAGCTTGACCCCCTCCGCGTCGCGGAACAGCGCCTGCACGGGCACGCCGGCTCCGTCGACGGCCACCAGCGAGTTCTGCAGGTGCGCCTCCAGCACGACGCCGTGCCGGGCGAACACCCCGAGGACCGGGGGCACGACCTGGCGCAGGTACGCCTTCCACCACACCGCCGGATCCGCCGGGCCGTCGAGCGGGTTGCCGTCGAAGCCCTCGGCGAGGGCCGCGGCGAGCAGCGGGGTCGCGCCGGGCAGGACGTGGCCGCGCAGCCCGTCGCGGACGACCACGGCGAGCTCCTCGAAGGCGAAGGAGGCGGTGCGGTGGCCGCGGTCGCTCAGCCAGGCGGCCGGGCCGTCCGCCGCCGCGAAGGCCCGCGTGACCGCGGTGTCGGTGCGGCGCAGCCGCGCCAGGTCGTGGCGCCACAGCCGCCGGACGTCGTTGGTGATCCGCACGTCGAGGCTGAACTTCAGGAACAGGTCCCGCTCGGGGGCGTGGACGGTGCGGACCGCCGCCGTCGGCCAGACGTCGAAGGCAGTGGTGCCGAGCCGCAGCAGGCGGCGGTCGGCGAAGGCGGCGGCCAGCTCGCGTGCGGCGAGGTCGAGCTGCCAGGGGTGCGCGGGCAGCAGCCGGTAGCCGGGCGGTGCCTGGCCGAGCGCGTCGAGCGCGGAGGTGTCGCCCTCCTCGACGACCGCGTCCTCGCGCACCCCGAGCAGCACCAGCGGGAAACGGGCGTGCACCTCGGGCGCGTACGGCAGCCAGGCGGCGACGGGGCCGCCGCCGCGCGCCTTGGGCGCCGGGTGGTGGGGGTGGCCGGTGACGAGGGACTGCTCGGAGCGCAGGTACGGGTCGTCCGGCGCCGTGGCCCGGGCGCGCGCGGTGAGCAGGGCGGCCACGGCGTCCCGGCTGTCGATCATCTCGGCGGGCAGTTCGTGGTTGGACCGGCCCGTGCGCCGGCGCAGCTCCTCGGCCACCAGCTTCACCAGTTCGGCGTGGCCGACGCGGCGCCAGCCGCCCGCCGTGTGCACCTCGGGCTCGGCGGGCCGCCGGCCGTCGCGCACGCGCAGCAGCCGGCCGCTGCCGGGCAGCCGGTAGACCCGGCGCGCACCCGGGGCGGCGTGCGGCCGGGCCACCTCCCGGATCAGGCAGTTCAGCAGGGGAGCCGCCGCGTAGGCGTCGGCACGCTGCCCGACGTCGTGCTGGGGGGCCATGAGCTGCACGCGTTCCATTCGATCCCTACGTCCGCACGGTGCGAAAGTGATCAGTATGTCGGTCCGCGCCCGTTAGCGTGGCGCCCGAACCGGACCCGAGGAGCCCGACCGTGTACCGATCCCCCACCGCCGAGGCCGAGGTCGCCGAGGAGCTGGCCGCCGAGCGCGCCGGCCTCGTGCCACGGTACGCGGCGGCGCTGCCCGGCGCCCGGGCCGCCGTGCTGTCCCGGCTGTGGCGGGCCCTGGCGCACGAGCCGCTGCCGTGGGTCGCCGGCCGTGAGCGCACGCGGGACGGGCTGGTGCTGCGGCTGGCCGACGGCCGCCGGCTGCACGGCCCGGCAGCGGACCCGTACGCCACCGCCGCGTACGTGACCGCCGTGGACCTCGACGGCGTGCCGTACGAGGACCCGGCCCGCCTGACGGAGGCACTGCCGGCGCCCCACCGGGCGGCCTTCGCCGCCGAACTCGGGCACAGCGCGGCGTCGTTGGCGCTGTCGCGGGCGGCCCAGCCGGCGCACCCGGAGGAGTGGCCCGAGGAGGACTGGCAGTGGGAGCAGCGGGTGGTCGACGGCCACCCCTTCCACCCGAACTGCCGCTCCAGGCCCGGTTTCTCGGTGGCCGAGCAGCTCGCCTACGCGCCCGAGCACCGGCCGCTGGTAGGGCTGGGCCTGCTGCCGGTGCCCGCCGGGGAGTGCCTGGTGACAGGGGCGTGGCCGGACGAACTACGCGACGGACGGCGGCTGTTGCTGCCGGTGCACCCCTGGCAGGCCGAGCACGTGCTGAAACGGCCGTGCGACGACGGCGCGCTCACGGCCCATCCGCTGATGTCCCTGCGCACCCTGGCCGTGCCCGGCGGGCCGCACGTCAAGACCGCGCTCACCGCCCGGCTGACGTCGTCGGTGCGGGACATCTCCGTGCCGTCGATCGCCGCGTCGGCGGACCTGTCGGCGTTCGCGGAGGCGCTGGCGGCCCGCACGGACGGCCTGCTGCGCATCACCCGCACCCTCGGCGCGGCCACCGCCCACTCCCCCGACCTGGCGGCCGTCTGGCGGGAGGCGCCGAAGCGGTACGCGGGCCCCGGTGAGCACGTCCTGCCGGTGGCGGCCCTGCCCGCCACGGGCCTGTCCGAACGCCCGGCGTGGCTGGGCGACTTCACCCGCCTGGCGCTCACGGCCGGGCTGCGCCTGCTGGAGCTGGGGGTGGCCCTGGAGGCGCACGGCCAGAACCTGCTGGTGGTGCTGTCCGCCTCCGGCGCCCCGCTGCGCCTGGTCTACCGCGACCTGGCGGACATCCGCGTCAGCCCGGCCCGTCTCGCCCGGCACGGCGTCCGCGCCGCCGGGCTGCCCGGCCGGATCCTCACCGACGACCCGGTGGCCTTGCGGCGCAAGCTGTTCGGGTCGCTGGTGGCTGGCGCGCTGGCGGGCACGGCGGGCTCCGGCGCCGCCCTGCGCGCGGCCCTGGAGACCGCCGTACGGGAGCTGCCGCGCACCGCGGACCTGGCGGCGCTGTGCGAGGAGCCGCTGCCCGCGAAGGCACTGACGCTGATGCGGCTGTCGCCCGCAACTCCCGGTGACCAGTGGGCCGCTCTGCCCAACCCCCTCGTTTTGGAGCCGGGCCGGTCCGATCAATAGGATCCGCCGATGATCACAAGACAACGGCTGGCGGCAGGGGTCTGTGCTCTGCTCGCCGCCCTGACGGCCGGGGCGGCCCTCCCCGCGACGGCGGTCGCCGACGAGCCCGACGGCCAGGCCGCCCCCCAAGTGGAACTCGTCCTGGACGTCAGCGGTTCCATGCGCACGCGGGACATCGACGGCGGCACGCGGATGGCGGCGGCGAAGCAGGCGTTCAACGAGGTACTCGACGCCACTCCCGAGGAGGTCCGGCTCGGCATCCGCACCCTCGGCGCCAACTACCGCGGCGACGACCGCCAGACGGGCTGCAAGGACACCGAGCAGCTCTACCCGGTCGGTCCGCTGAACCGGACCGAGGCGAAGACGGCGGTCGCGACGCTGGCGCCGACGGGCTGGACGCCGATCGGGCCCGCGCTGCTGAAGGCGGCCGGGGACTTCGACGGCGGCGACGGCACCCGCCGCATCGTCCTGATCAGCGACGGTGAGGACACCTGCCAGCCACTGGACCCGTGCGAGGTGGCCCGGGAGATCGCGGCCAAGGGCATCGGCCTGACCATCGACACCCTCGGCCTGGTGCCGGACGCCAAGACCCGCGACCAGCTCAGCTGCATCGCGGACGCGACCGGCGGCACCTACACCTCCGTGCGGCACAAGGAGGAACTGACCGACCGCGTCGGCCAGTTGGTGGACCGGGCCGCCGACCCGGTGGTGACGCCGGTGGCCGCGAAGGGCGCGTCGGAGTGCGCGAAGGCACCGGAGCTGCGGTCCGGCCTGTACACCGACCGTGAGGAGTTCGGGCAGCAGCGCTGGTACCGGGTGGACGTACGGGCCGGCCAGGAACTGCGCGCGTCGGTCAGCGTCGCGGCCGACCGGGCCGTCAACCCCGGCTACGGCGTGCTGCTGCGGGCCGTCACGGTGCACGGCCGGGAGATCGTGCGCGGCGAGGCCGCGGGCAACGGCCGCACGGACGCCGTCTCGACGGGCCTGCGCTACCCGAAGCCCGAGCAGGAGGACGCGGACACCGACAAGCCCGCGGCCGAGACCGTGTGCCTCCAGGTCACCCACTCCTTCTCGGCGGCCGCCGGGGTGAAGGCCGCGCCCGGCCTGCCGCTGGAGCTCACCGTCGACGTGGTGGACGGCCCCGACCAGGCGCACGACGTCGCCGCGTTCGGTCTCGGGCGCGGCTGGTGGCTGCTCGGCGTGCTGGTGCTGACCGGTTTCGTCGCGGGTCTGCTGTGGGGCTGGCTGTCGCGCTGGCGGGTCGCGGTCTGGAGGACGAACTGATGCGTATCACTCATGCGTTGAGCGCCGCGCTGCTGGCGCTCGGGCTGGCCGCGGGGCCCGCGGCGGCCGACTCCTCACCGTCCGCGAGCCCGTCGGGTGAGGGCGGGGCGCCCACGGAGGCGGGCACGTCCTTCCGCACGGCGACGGAGCTGGAGCAGGGCCAGACGGCCACCGCGGACGGCTCGACCGGTGACTACCTGTACTGGTCGTTCCCGGCGGACGCCGGTCAGCGGCCCACCGTCAGGGCGACGGTGAAGCTGCCCGAGAACCACGCCGGCCAGACCTGGCAGATCGACGTGTACGACGGACTGCGGCGCCGGCAGGCCTGCCAGTACGGCGCCCAGACGCGCACCGCCGCCCCCGGCACCGCGTCGGTGGAACTGGCCTGCGTCCTGCGCACGGTCCGCGCCTGGTCGGAGCCGTGGGCCAACGACCCGCTGCCGGGCACGTACTACATACGCCTGACGGTGGTCGGTCTGGCCTCGTCGGACCTGGGTCTGCCGGTCGGCGCCGAGGTCCGGGCCGACTCCGCGGACGCCGGCGGCGCGGCCGCGGTGGACGGCTCCCTGGCCGAGCCGCTGGTGCCGGGCGTCGCGACGACGTCCGGGCAGGACGACGAGGACGGCTCGGCGAAGTCGGCCGTGCTGTCGGCCGTGGAGCCCGACGGCGGCTGGTCCTCCGGCTGGTGGTCCGACCGGTGGGTGTGGACGGCGGTCGGCGGAGTGCTCGCCGCACTCGCGGGCGTCGGCGGCTACGCCCTGACCCGCGGCGCTGGCCGACCTGCGCGGGTGCCGCCGGGGGCCTGACGGATCGTCGTCCTGGTTGCAGGGGAGTCCGCCTTGGCGGGCTCCCCTGCGCCGTGGGAGAGCCGGTCCGGCGGGCTCCGCCGAGCCGCCGGGAGCCACTTCGGCAAGCTCGTCCGGGCCGTCGGAAAGCCCGCTCGGGCGTGCTCCGGTCCTGACCGAGTCGTCCGCCGAGGGCTTTTCCTCAAGTCGTCGGCGAAGTGCTCCCCGCAACCGCGCGGATGTGGCATCGTCCTGTGCGCCGGCCAACGCGACAGTGCCCTTCGACGGCACTCGAATGCCGCGAGGTAAAAGAATGTCGGCGAACCGCTCGTGCTTCTCGGCGCCGGCACCAGCAGTCCGGTTGCGGGTCGTCCGGGGCAGAGTAGCCTGAAATTGACCAACGCTACCTGATCTGGAGGTAGGCGATGTTTCTCCGACTGCTGCGGCGTCGTACGCCGCATGGTCTTGTCCTTCTCGGCAGCAGCCGTCTGATCCGGGGCTTCAGCGGTGGCTTCTACGACGGTCACGGATACCATTCCTGACACCGTCTGCAAGTCCAACCGGGACCGCCGCACAGTCGCTGCGGCAGGCCGACATCGGAGGATGTGCGGTGGCCAAGGACGTCGACGCTCTGGTAGCCATGACCCGAATCCTGTCACCGCACTGCCGTGTCACCAGGATGTCCAGCGGAGCTCTGATCGCGGACTGGAGGCGCACACGTTTCCTCGGAATGACGGCGGCAGACGTCGACAAGTTTGCTGACGGAAGCTCCGGGGAACGCACCGAGCTCGTCACCGGTCTCGTCCGCGCCGGGTGTGCGACGCCCCGCGGAAAGCCCCCTTCCGACCTCGGCATCGGGCTCCGGCTGCGCGGAGTTCACCTGCTGATCCGAACGATGGGGTTCGGGCGCGTCCTTCGGCTCCTGTCCTTGGCCGCCCCGGAATACACCCGCGCGGACCCGCCCGCAGTGGAGGACGTCGCGCGGCTGAAACGAGCAGTGCAATCACACGGCCGCAGAAGCTGGTTCGTCAACGGCGACTGCAAGACCGAGGCAGTGACGGCTTTCGTCCTGCTGCGGCGGAGCGGCTCGAAGGCCGTGCTTCACGTCGGTGTGCGCGAGCACCCGTTCGCCCTGCACGCCTGGACGTCCTCGGCCGGTCTGTGCGTCCCCGACGCCGATCCGCGCGGGCACGCGTTCACTCCGATCCTCTCGATCAACGGCGGAGGACAGTGAGGTGGAGGCCCTCCGTCTGGAGTGGGCCGGTGGCGCGCCGAAGCTCTGGGCAGCCGAGGCCATGGTGCGGCAGGGACTCGTGACAACTGTCTCCTCACGAGCCGGCAGCGCGGTGGTCGCCGGCTGGGTCGGCTCGGTCCGTGACCGCGTGGCGGGAGCGCGCGGCCTCCTCGACGACTTCGGCCGACCGGGAGCCGCACCACCCCTGCCGACCGGTGACTATGCCGCCGTCCTGGTGTACCGCGACCGCATCCTGCTGATGCGGGACGAGCAGGCACGCATTCCGCTGTTCTTCAGGGAGTCCGGTGGCCGGGTGAGCGCGGTGGGTACCTCGGCGCGCCGCCTGGGCGACGCCGCAGAACTGGAACCTCGCTACTTCTGCCGGTACCTGACCGGGAACATGGCGCAACCGCACTCGGAACTCACCCCTTTCACCGGCGTACACCGGATCCTCGGCGGCGAGGTGGTGGAACTTTCGACCACCGGGCAGATGCGCGGTCGGACGCTGCGACGCGTCCGTCAGGCCCACGACCCGTTGGTTCCGGCGGCAGACGGGCTCAGCCTCAGCGAGGCCGCGAAGAGTCTGCGCCTCGTGCTGGTAAACGCGGTGGAGCGCCGTATGGGCAGGGCGACGGCGTGCCATGTCTCCGGCGGCACCGACTCCACCAGCATCGCGCTGCTCGCAGCACGCCTGCTGACCGCGGAACACGACCGAGCTGGGGAACTTGTCCTGCTCGCCGGGCGCTTCAGCAGCGGGGAACTGGCCGGGGAGCAGGCGTACCTCGACGAGGCGATCGACGAGATCCGCCGTCAAGCACCCGCGACCCGCCCGCTGATCGTCGATGCCGACGACGTGACCGACTTCGACGACTTCGAGGACCATGCGGGAGACCCGGACGAACCTCATGCGCACGCCTTCCGCGCCCCGTTCTGGAGCAGACTTCATGCCGCTGCGGCGGAACTCGGCTGCGACACCCTCATGACCGGCTGCGGGGCCGATCCGATGGTGGATGCCAACCCGCTCCACCTGCACAGACTGGCCCGCAGAGGTCAGCTCCGGCAGCTGACGAGGCAGGCACGTGCCTGGGCCGCGGGCAGTGAGCGGGGCCTGCGGGAGGTCGTCTCCGCCCAAGTCGTGCAGCCGGCGTTCCCGCTGGCGGCCGAGCGGATCACAGCGCTCGTCCGCCGCCGCGGAACGGTGCTGGGCGGACTCGGCGACTTCACCCGCCCCCGATGGCTGCGGTCCGGGTTCGCGCGGGCGCACGGCTACCGTGAGGCCAGCATCGCGGAGAGCCGCTTCGTGTTCGGACGCCGGCCGGAACAGTCCCTCTACGAAGCGGCCAACTACATCGCCGCTCCCGACCCGTTGTCCTGGCGCCGCGCACGGCAGGACGGATTCCTCCTCTCGCACCCCTTCCTCGACCCGGAGGTGATCGCCCTGATGCGCCGCCTCCCCGCCGCAGCCACGTTCCGCCCGGGCCGTCCGAAGGCCGTTCTGCGTGAGGCCATGGCAGATCTGCTTCCGCCCCGGATCCACGGCCGGGCGGTCAAGGTGCCCTTCAACGAGCTCTACGCCCGTGGGCTGCGGACACACGGCGACGAACTCATCGACCTGTGCCGCTCCGCGACGCATCCGCTGACAGCGGAGATGTTCGACGTCGAGACGCTGTGCCGGGCAGTGAGGGAGGCGCAGCTCGGCATAGGGGACGCTTATTCCTGGGATCGCGTGAACAGCTCTCTCGCCCTGGTGATGTGGCTGGAGCGATCGGACCCGCGCTCCCGCGCGCCCGGTGCCGTCATGTCGGCGGTCGTCATCGCTGGGCCTTGACGTCCCACAACGTCCTCTCGACCGCGCCCGTTTCGACCCGGCGAAGACCGTACCGGCTCACCAGCTCGCGCGCTTCCTTTCCGGTGATCTCGCGATCTTCCTCACCGTTCCGCGTGATGGTCTCCACCAGCCCTGCGCCATGCGCGCCGAACTGCCAATAGACGGTGACGTAGCGGGGATCCCTCGTATGCTCGTCGAGCATGTTGTTCTCGTGCACCCTGGCGCGGTAGACGACGGAGTCGACTTCCTTGGGCATCCAACGGGGCGCCTTGCCGCCCTGCCAGGTGTACCCGTTCAGGCCCATCCGCTCCACGTCAAGCCGGTCCTTGCGCGCAAAACTCGCAGTGGCGTAGAACGCCAAGCGGTCGTACGGCGTGTCGATGGGCAGTTGCACGATCATTCGGGTGACGAACGCGTCGCTTGCCTCGATCCAGCTTCCGACGGGCATCCACGGATGCGCCGTCACCAACTGGCCAGGCTGGTGGATCTCCCTGCGGGAGAGCGGGTGGGTCTCCTGGAATTCGGGCTGTTGCTCGGCGTCTGTACGCCACTGCTCGCGGAGCCGGTCCTTCCTGCTCAGCGCCACCCGTTCCCCCATCGCGTGGAACTCGGTGCCGAGCACGTAGAAGCCCACATCGCTGTGGTTCTCCAGCCTGAGGTCGACCGGCACGGCGAATGCCTTGCGGTCCTTACGCAGCACGGGCTTCTGCACGTTTATGGTGACGACCGGCTTGGCTCCGTGCTGGTACGGCTGGTAAAGGCGGTCGTAGCCGAAGTTGGCTATCCCGAGAGCCAAAGAGACGATCACAGCCGCAGCGACCCGCTTCGGAGCGGGGATCACGACTCCTGTCCGCAACACCACCCAGAAAGCCCATAGGGAACCCGCCGTGAGCAGGCCCCACAGCGTCCGGTAGGCGGTGCAATCGCCGTCCTTGAACGTCTCGAGCAGGACCATGCCGTTGGCCAACAGTGCGGCAGCCGTGCCGATCAGCACGACCAACCCGGAATAGGGGAAGCTGTTCCGGAACCGGTGGTCCACGACCGCGGCAGCGCCCAGCAGCGTCGTGACCGCGGCCAGGACGAGGATGGCACCGGTGATGCGACCGGTGTAGGTCAGGGCCCCGCCGAGGTCTCCGATGCCGAACCAACCCAGCAGCAGCGACGTCAGAAGGAGCACCAGCAGGATCCCTGCCGTGGCCGCCGGCGACCACCTGGCGCTCCTGGTCGGGATCAGCCGGGTTCGCAGGGGCGGGCCCTGGTCGGACCCGGGGGGCGTCTTCACCTGATCACCTCCTGACGCCGCAGGACGCGTGCGATGTGCCGACGGTGACCGCCACCGGACACGCGAACCCGAGCCGACCGGGAGAAGTCCTGCCAACCGGGACCGGTAGGGACCAGCGGGACCCAGGGGGGTCTCCTGCGAACGCCGCCGAGGCGCTGCACAGGTGAAGCACCGTCCGACGAACTCCTGCCGGCGTCCTGCGACCGTTCCTCGCGGTGGGACCGCGGACGATTCGCTCCTCCGCCGCGGGCCCAGGAGACCCGGCGGTGCGCCAAGGGCCGGGGCGCCGTCGTCCGCTGTGATCCGCCATGTCACCGCCCGGATGCCTCCGGGGCAGCCTGTACGAACAAGTTCCCGCCGTCGGCGTCCGCGACGAACGCGGGCGCGTGATCCGGGGAGTGGGTACGGCGCCGTGAACACGGAGTTCTCCCCCTTGCGTGAGGGGACGAATCCGATTTCAACGGGCGGTCCACGCCAACGCGTGCTATAAGACCAGCTTCCACCCGCCACCAGGGACCTGCAACTCAGGCAAGACCGCCTCTCCCCGACTCCTCACGGCCGCCAACTGGGGGACGCGGCGGACTCCGTGCGTTGCTCCCTCCGGGACGGATCCGGCAGGCACGGATGGGAAGCCGGTGACCGGGCCCCGGGGATGACGAGCCTTCGCGGCGGGCGGGCCCGGTCGGCCCGGCACAGCCCGGCCCGCGCCCGCGCCCGCGCATCGGGTGCCCGATCCCGTTGTCAGCGGAGGGCGCCCGACGCGTTGTCTCACCTGGTCTCGACTCCTCAGGAGCGCCGGCCCGGTGACGGCACCGCGCGAGGCGGTCAGCCGGGCTGACCGCTCCGTGCCTGCAGGTGGCTGTCGACCACCGCGGCGACCTCGGGATGGGACAGGTACTCCGCGATGTTGTGCGCTCGGTCGCGGGCGTTGAGGACGGCGACGTCGGTCAGCCCGTCCGCCCAGTCGTCGTGCAGAGGACAGCCGATGGCCACCGCGTCGGTGGGGCACCAGGCGTTGAGCCAGTTCACCACCTTGTCAGGACGCTTCGGACCACCGATGAGCAGCCTGCGGTACACACTGTCCAGGCCCAGCGGACTGCCCGCCGTGGTGAGGTGGACCGCCGTCACGCCGGGGGACAGCCGCGTGGTGAGGTCCATGCCGACGACCGTGCCGAGGCTGTGGCTGACGAGCACCACCTCTCCCTGGTCCGGCATCGTCTCCAGCACGCAGCCCAGGACCTCGTCCCGGATGCGTCGGTCGTCGAGGTAGGCGGCCACGTCACGGAAGACCAGGCTGATGGTCCACGCGTCGAGGTCGCTCCTGGCGGCCAGCCAGCCCAGTTGCCGCCGCAGGGTCCCGACCACGTCCGCCGGCACACCGATCCGCTCGGCGGCCGGCAGTCCCTCCTGCGGGATGTCCCACCTGACGGCGGCCTCTGCGACCATGTCCTCGTACACCGCGCGGGCTTCGGGAGAGACCGGCGCGGCCGCCTCCGCCGCCGCAAGGGCCGTCGACTCGACGACGCGCGGCACGGCCTCGCGCGCGACGAGGGCCTGCGCCAGCCTGTCGCCGTAGTAGGGGAACCAGACGTCGGCCGGATCGATCGGGGCGAGCCCGGCGCGGACCAGTCCCTGGTTGAGCCCGGCCACCCATTCGCGGCGCAGTTTCCCAGGGTCCTTGCCCTCCTGGGAGCGGCCGTGCAGGAAGACCAGATGCCGGCCACCGCCGAACGCGCCGCCCCGGGCGGGCAGGCCCGTGGGCGCGACGGTCCGCTCGACGGCCGGGGGCGGTCCGGCGGGGGCCGGGGCAACCAGAGGAGCGGCGGGGACCGGTGCCGTCTGCAGGCCCGCCTCCGGGCCCGTCCCGGCCAGCAGCTCCCGCTGCCGGGGAGTGAGCGGCAGCATCGCGAGGTGCTTCAGGATGCTGCTGATGCGGACCCCTTCGTTGGACACCCAGTCGATGGCGTCGTCGCCGTCACCGGGTTGCCAGAGCTGTCCGTCGACGCGCAGGACGCGGCCCTGGTCGTCGGTCCTGGGCACACCGCTGTGGTGGAGCGCGACGACCTCCCACTGGTCGTTGAAGACCGGGGAGCCCGAATTGCCGGGCTCGGTGTCGGTCCTGTAGTGGAGGAAGTCGTCGAGGCGCACCTGCAGCATGTTGTCGCGGACGGCGATCTCCTTGAGACGTCCCATGGGATGGCCGATGACGTTCACCGGCTCGCCGATGACCAGCTTGCCTCCCTGGGCGCTGAGCCGGTTCCAGCCGAACGTCTCACCCGGCGGCCGCTGGTCCTGGCCGGCGGCGACCAGCACCAGGGCGAAGTCGAGGCGTCGGTCCGCGACGAAGAAACCGTCGGGGTCGAGTTCCAGCCGCGTCGGCGGTTGGGGCGTGTTGTCGACGGTCACCTGGGCGTCGAACTCCGCGAAGCAGTGCCGGGCGGCCGCAGTGTCGGGGAGTACGTGGTGGTTGGTCATCAGCAGGCTCGGCGAGACGAGGAAGCCGGTGCCCAGCGGCAGCTCGCGGCCGCCGTCCCGTTCCGAGATCCGGGCGACGGTACGCGCCGCGCGGGCGCCGCGCGGCAGGAAGCTCCACGCCTGCAGTTCCTTGGACACCCCGAGGATGCGTTCGTACGCGTCGGGAGCGGCCAGCGGCTCCGCGCGGACGGCTTCCACCACCATGGCGGCGGGCACCGCCTGCCGGTCGAGCAGGCGCGCGGCGCGCGCCGCGAGTGCCTCCCGCGAGTCAGGGAAGTCCACCCCGGCGTCCTGCTGTCGCTCGACCGCCCGCCGCTCGCCGCTCGTCTCGCGGTACCGGCCGGCGGCCGCCGCGGCCTGGCGCCGCCGCTCTTCGTGCGTCCTGTCACACGCCGCCATGTCAGTCCGCCTCCCGCCCGGCGGTGTGCCACGGCACGAAGGCGTTCGTCAGCCCTGCCAGAGACGTGCGCAGTTCGGGGTGGTGGCGCAGCAGCACGGTCACCATGCTGTTGTCGTCGATCCAGGCCATGCCGGCCCTGGAGTACACCTCGGGGGTGTAGTACTCGGTGAAGAAGCGGTCGCTGTTGAGCCGTCGTGAGGCCATCAGGACGAAGATGCGGAACGCCGTGTCGCTGAAGGCGAATCCGCGGGGCAGCCTCTCCGCGTACAGCCCGACCGTCAGGTCGACCTTCTCGATGTCGCCGTCGTAGAGCCGCTCGATCTCCGCTGCCCACGCGGGATCGTCCGTCAGCTCCGCGAAGCTCTCCGCGGGCTTCAGCCGCAGCAGCCGCCGGAACTCGTTGTAGCGGGGGACGCCCAGTTCCCTCGAGCGCAGGATGTCGGTGGCGCCGAGATCCTGCAGACGGCCGTCCGGGCGCTCGAACTCCTGCAGGAAACGCGGGTGGTTGTGCAGGGTGACCAGTCCGGGGTGGAGCGTGCCGAAGCTGTAGAGCAGATCGGCCATGCCCATGGTCTCCAGGAACTTCAGCGCCCCGGGACCGGAGATGTCGCGAAGGGTGCAGTGGCGCAGAGTCGTGTCGTCGGCGACGGAGCGCAGGTGCCAGTCGTCGCGGACGAGCGGGTGCATGCGGTACACCGCCACGAACTCCTCCGTGAGCGCGTACGGGACGCCGTAATGGTCCGTCTCGCCGCCGGGGATACCGCTGACGACCTCGCTGTCGCTGATCCGGCCGAAGAGGTCGTGGAGGCGCTCACCCGCAACGCCCCACCAGTTGGCTCGCAGCGCCTTGACGGTGGTGGGGTGGCTGATCACGGCCGGGGTCCACTCCACGGTGTGGATCTTGGCGAGCAGGGCGGCGTTGACCAGCCGGGCGCGCTGGAACAGCTCCTCGTCACCCCAGGACGGGTACGCGGCGTGCAGGTGGTCGCAGATCGTGTTGTGCTCGCGCGTGAACAGGTCCTGCATCATGGCGAGTCCGAGCCAGAAGCCGGGCACCCGAGAGGGGTCGCGGGAGGGGTCCGAGGGGATGGGGGACTGCTCGTCGTCCCACAGGTGCAGTCTGCCCAGCTCCCCGGTGCGCATCAGACGCTGCTCCGTCTCGTTCGACCCGTAGATCTGGGAGGCGTCCCACCAGTGGGAGGAGACGTTGACCCGGGTGTCGGGCGTCCCGGACGGCGCCCGGGGGTCCCGGGTCGGGTCGTCCGGTGTCCGCATGATCCGCATCGGGTTCTCCGGCCACGGGTCGTCGTCCGTGAGCGGGACTTCCCAGGGACGGTCCGTCGGGCTCGTGCCGTGGCTGAACCAGTCGCGGATCATGAACTGCAGCCAGGCGGCGACCAGGGAGTTGACCGATTCGGCGGGGATCAGCTCACCGCGGGTGAGGAGGGCGCGGCTGACCTCCCGCGGGCTGGGCCTGGACAGTACGTCCGCGGGGGTGGCCGGAGCGATCCGGTCGAGCGGGATGTTCCGGCCGAAGCGGGTGCCCGCCATGCCCATCCGTGGCTCGCCGAGGTCGTTGTGGCTGCCGTCGGCGGTCCGGTTGACCTTGTGGCTCGCGGAAGGGGGCGCAGGGTCGGGCAGATTGACCGCGGGGAGGCGGTTCGTGTCGTGCAGGTTCTTCTGCCGGAGCCTGACGCGCAGGCCCAGGAGCGTCAGCAGGCCCGCGATGACGGGCAGCCTGTCCCAGCCGATGCGGCGGTCGGCGTATTCGGCGGCGCCGGTGACGATCCGCCAGGGAAGTGACGTGCGGTAACCAGACGCGGGACGTCGTACGAAGCGTCGTCGGATGCTCATCGCGGTACTCCTTGGATACTCCTGGATGTCGGGCGTTGAAGACCGACGGGGTGCGCCGGTTCAGGCGGGGGACGCGTCCCCGAGGATCACGTCGCTCGCCTTCTCGCTGATCATGTAGATGGGCGCGGCGACGAAGAAGCCGGGAATGCGCGGGAACACCGAGGCGTCGACGATCCGCAGGCGGTCCACGCCGCGCACCCTGAAGCCGCTGTCGACGACGGCTGACGGGTCGTCCGCCCGTCCCATGCGGCAGGTGCAGGACGCGTGGTGGCCCCAGGCCTCGTCCTGGACGAAGCGGCGGACGGCGGCACGGCCTTGGACCTGCTCGCCGGGCCACAGCTCCTCGCGGATCACGGGTCCGGCCCTGCGGTTCATTCCGCGTACGAACTCCACGGCGTCGACCATCGCTTCGAGGTCCAGGCCCTCCTTGTCGGTGCCCTCGGCGAAGTAGTGGAAGTCCACCGCAGGGGTGTCCCGGGGATCGGTGGAGCGCAGCCGTACCCGGCCCCCGGTGTTGTGGGTGCGGCTCTTGAGGATGGCCCAGGTGAAGCGGTCCCGGTGGCGGGTCAGCTCGAGCGAGTAGCCGGGGTAGTAGCCCCGGAAGTCGAAGGGGCCGCCGAAGACGAACAGGTCGGGGGCGTCCAGCTCCGGGCGGGACCTGCGGGTGATCCCGACGACGGCCCCGTTGGTCGTGTACAGGCCCTCGCCGCGCTGCCAGGCCCGGTAACAGCGGTCCGGTTCCGCTCCGGGCGCCGGTGCGTGGAACTCGCAGTCCTCGACGAGCCGGAACGGGCGGTCCGTCCGGCTGACCACGCCGACCTCGTACCGGTCCTGCAGATGCGCACCCACGCCCTGCAGGTCGACCCGTACGGGGATGCCGTGCCGTTGCAGTTCCTCGCGTGGCCCGATGCCCGAAAGCATCAGCAGCTGCGGCGTGTTGAAGGCGCCGGCGGCCAGGATCACCTCGCGGGAGGCGAGGACCCGGTGCAGGACCGGCTCCTCGGTCCGCGGCCCGCCGGGGTCGGCCCGGTAGGCGTGGGGGGCGTCGAGGTAGTCGATGCCCCTCGCCGCTCCGTCCTCGTCCAGCACGATCCGGGCCGCCAGGGCGTTCGTGCGGACCACCAGATGGTCCGGGTGGGCTCGCTGGACGGCCCGGACGCGCTCGCGTACGGCGCTGCGCCGTCCGTCTGCCGTGGAGATCGGGATCTGCCACAGCCCTTGCAGGGCGTGCGTCTGCACCCGCCAGTCGTTGGGATCGACGAGGGAGCCGAATCCTTCCAGCGGGGACAACGGCCGGTTGAGGGAGTCGGCGAGGGCGTCCTCGGCGGCGGAGAGGACCACCTTGAGCAACTGCTCGTCCTGCAACGCCAGTCCGGGGTCGGCGAGAGCGGTCGGCAGCCAGCCGTCGAATCCGTGCCGGGCGGCATCGCGGTATCGGGCGGCCACGAAGGGCAGGGACGTGAGGAGCGCGGACAGCACGGGGTTGCGCGGCGGCTGCTTGGGCCTGGGCCGGTACGTGCACCGCTCCAGCCGCTGGAAGTACCGGCGCATGGCGGCGCTGTGCCAGGTGAGGTCGCCGGTCTCCTCGGCGATGGCGTCCCAGTCACGGTTGTACGGGTACACGGTGATCAACGCGTGGTGCGCGGTACAGCCGCCGACCGTTCCCGCGCGCGGGTAGAGGATGCCCCGGCCCGGCACGAGCTTGCTGTCGCGCCGCTGTTGCCGCTCGTCGGCGTAGTGCCGGACGAAGTAGTTCCAGCACTGCGCCGGGTCCTCGGAGGCGTCCGTGTGGAAGGCGGGCACCAGGTAGTTGTCGTTGTCCTCGGCGCCGCCCGCGTCGAGCAGCAGGGTACGCATGCCCGCGGCGGCGAGGTTGGCCGCGAGCGGTCCGCCGCCCGCACCGGCACCGACGACGACGTAGTGGAAGCCGGTCTCGACCGGGCCGGCAGCGAGCGGCTCCGCAGTCACTTCCGCTTGCCCTTCGGATCTCCGAGCGAGTCGGCCGCCATGACGGCCAGGACCGTGTTGACGGCCGAGACGAGCGTGGTCAGCACCGCAGTACGCGGCGGAAGCCTGCCGCCGAGTCCGAGGGAGGCCGCCGTGGCGGTGTCACTGCCGTGGATCAGGATGCCCTCGCGCAGGTCCTCCCGCAGCCGCTCGCCGTGGTCGATCAGCAGATCGAGACCGAGCAGGACCGTACGGATCCCGAAGAGCCGGAAGGCGTAGACCGCCGCGGGACTGGGCGGCTCAGGGCCGGGGTCGAGGCGCCGGATCAGCAAGTCGGGCGCCAGCAGCCCGGTCGCACCGTTGAAGAGCCGGATCCCGGCGAGCGCGAGGATCGAGGCAGGGCGAGAGGAGGCACGTCTTGTGGCCATGATTGGCTCCTGGGGAGAGGAAAACACCCGGGAAGCACCCCAAACACCACTGTACGGGTACAACTTCTCCCCCGCACCTCGCGCGGGCGGGCGTTCCGCGAGCGCCTCGGCACGTTCGTCGCCGGCGCAGGGCCTGTACGAAACGCTCACCGGCACGCCGCTCCTGCTGGTGAAGGGCGCGATGGTGACCGCCCGGGATCCGGGGTACCCCCGGAAGGCGGCGCGGCTGCTGCTGGTTCAGTCCTCGCGTCCAGCCGGGGGCAACTGGTCGCCGGCCTGGCAGCCGACGAAGGACGCGTTGGGGCAGAACGCGTCGAAGCCCATGCCGTAGTGGGCGAAGGACTCCCACGTCACCGTCCGGACTCCGGCGTACTCGGCCTCGGTGAGCGACTTGCCCTGAAGGTCCTTCAACGCGCGCAGTATCGCGTCGCGGGCGGTGAGGAAGGACGGGTTCTTGGGAGTGAGTTTCAGCCCGTCGACGACCGCCTGCCAGGCGATCCGGTAGCCGCGTTGCTTGCTGCCGAGCTTCGCGCTGATCCGGCGGGTCATCCCCATCAGCGCGGCGCACCAGATCTCGCCGACGCTGTGCACCTCCGTATAGTCGAGCCCGTTCACGAACTGACCGATGTCCCCGAAGTCGCCGGGATACTGATCGTCGTACGGCCGCTGGCGGATGCCGCCCTCGTCGGCGACCACCCAGTCGCCCACGACGTTGTGCTCCCGCTCCTGGAAGAAGTTGGGAATGGTGAGTGCGAAGTAGTCCGACCAGCCCTCGCCCATCGCCCGGGACTGGCTTTCACGTAGGCCGTTGGCATCATGCAGGCCGCCGACCAGCCGGTTGGTCACACCGTGCGTGAACTCGTGGAAGACGACGTGCGCGTCGTTGGCCGTGTGCCTTCCGGTTCCGGCGACCAGCCCCATGTTCATCTCCGCCGCCAGGCCGTCGGCGCGGGTGAGCATGTTGGCCGTGCCGACGACCGGCCGGGCATGGGCGAGGGCTATGACCGGGTCGGTGCCTCGGCCCAGGCCCGAGAAATTCACGGTCTGGAAGTTGCCGTGCTCCTCCGTGAATCCGAGCATCACGAAGAAGTCGTGCATGTAGTTGCAGAAGAAGAAGATGTTGGTGACGAGTTGCTCCGGCGTGTCGGGATCCGGGGCGAACACCCCGTTGCCCGCCGCGTCGACCTCCACCTGGACGCTCTCACCGGTGTCCCCGTCGACGGCCTGCACATTGTTCCCCGCGGTCGCCACATGCCCGTCCTGCCGTGTGACCCAGGGCCCCGGGAACCCGGGCAACGCCGTCGGCGGGGGGTCGACCGGATAGTCCGTCAGCGGCAGCGGGAAGGAGGCCAGGGCGAACCCCGTCTCGACCGGGTTCTGCCGGAAGACCAGCCCTCCGACGACGCGGTTGGTCACGTCCTGGAGATACAGGACCTGAGGTGCCGCCGTGTCCGCCGTCTCTTCGTCCGCCTCCACGAGTGCGTGGTACTGCACGGCCCCCTTGGCGCGCGAGAACCTGAACGACCAGGCGAGACGGACGTCATCGCCCATGTAGAAGTACACCAGCCGACCCGGGATCGCCTCGTCGAAGGCGCCTGCCTCGAACGTCATCGGAAGGTCGTTGCGCGCCTGGGAGCTGAGCCGGCGGAAGCCGGCCGAGATGTCCAGGGCCGGCAACTGGTCGCTGCCGAACGGACCTTTCAGCGTGACCGGCATGGCTGCCCTGGCGGCGCCGGCGGCCAGAGCTGTCTCGACCGGCACCGCCGGCATCGTGGGGACATTGCCCGGCACGCTCGCCGTGTCGCCGACGACCCTGTCGACCGTGCCGTCCTCGCGCAGCCACACCTTGGGAGCCATGCCCCAGACCTCGATGCCGTTGAGCGTCTGCTGAAGGCTGACCACGCGCATGCCGCCGCTCGTGGCCGTCACCTTCGGATCGGCCTCGAACTCGGCGGGTTCCCCGGTGGCGAAGCCGATCGCTCCCGAGACGGAGGAGAGGTATTCCTTGGCCCGGGCGATGTAGTCGCCGTCGGTGGCCTCGGTGCCTGCGTGGTCGGCGAGGCCGGCCGGTGCGCCCTCCACCCGTAGCTCGGTCAGGTGCCCGGTAAAGCGGTTCACCTTGCTGTCCTCGGCGATGAGGGTGTGGTGCACCGACTCCGCGACGCGATCGGTCTGGGAGAGGAACGCCTCGGCGCCCGGTATGCGGGCAAGCCGGTCGTACCCCAGGTCCCGCTTGTCGATCAGCTGTGTCATGACGGATGCTCCTGTCACGGGCGCGAGGCCCGGTGTCGGCTGTCTTACGGGTTACAGGCCCGCCAGGGTCAGGGCGGTCGCCGTGGCGGAGCGGGCCGCCGTGGCCGCGAACCGCACGCTGTGGTCGTGGTCCAGCAGTGTGTCTTTCGGTGTGTGGTACTGCCGCGTGCCCGTGCCGGGCCCACCACTGGGGGAAACGGTCTGCGACGTGGTCGAGGCCGGCAACGCCAGTGGACCGTCGGCCTCCTGGCGGGCACCCGCCGAGGTCGCCCCATGTCGAAGAAGAGCACGGGCATCTCGGTGCCTCTCGCGCAGCGGATCTCCCCGGAATCGACACGTTGCCGAGCCCGTGACCGAGCGGAACGGCCCGGGCGCACAGGTCGTTCGAGAGCGAACGGAGCTCAAGGAGCAGGTGTCGCCGGTACGGGCCCGACCTGATGGCCCACGCCGTCACCGACGGCACACATGCCGCTCCGGTCGCGGACTCCCGACCACTTCATCGTCCGCCTTCGGTTGCGCTGTCGCATCCCGAGATGTAGGCGAACGCCGTTCGTCCTCGGACACGGGAGCTCGCCTGTCGGCGGGCGGACGGGGATGCGGCCGGCAACGCCGCATCCGGGGTCGGCACCGGCCACCGCTCGGGACCGGAGCAGGCCCACCTCAGCCGCTCCGCCCCTCCTGAACGACTCCCACGACTCGTCCGGCACAGACGCGCAACGCTCCTCACGACCACCCGCAGCCCACCCGGGCCGCTCGACGAAACGTCCCGCACGGACCTCGACGCGGCGCACATCCGAGGTGGGAACCACGGACGCGAACCCCGTGTGCGTGCTGATTGAAGGGGAGACGTTTGGATCCAATACCGGGCGCCTCGAGAAGAAATCCGGCGAGCCCGATGCACACAATGGAAGGGAGCAGACGAAGGGAAACGGTCATGGTCACCGCAGAACACGGGTCCCGGGTGGAGACAGACTATCTGACTCAACTGGCCCAGGCTGAGAGGCGGTTCGATGAACGGACCGCCAAGCGGGAGGAAACCCGCCGGACCATCGAGCACCGGGGCGTGCTGTACGCCGACGACCCCGAACGGGTCACGAAGCGGCTGGCGCGCCTGAACGCGGACTGGTCACTTGCCCGGTCGATCGAGCGGACGGAGACGGAACCCCGGACGACGACGGGCAGCACGCTGCCGCTGGCTCCGGACAGTTTCGGCGCCGATGTACTCGGCCTGGAACGCCTGATGGGCCGTAACGATCTGACCGGCGTGGCCTTTCTGGAGGGAGGGCACCTGGCAGCACGGTCGATCGGCCGGGTGACGGTCAGCGGGCCAGACGGCGGGCATCACGGCACCGGCTTCATGGTGTCCTCGTCGTTGTTGATGACCAACCATCACGTTCTGCGGAGTCCGGAGGAAGCCGCACGTGCCGTGATCGAATTCAACTTCCAGGCGGGTCTGGACGGGCGCCCGCTGAACCCGGTGGTCTTCAGGCTCGAGCCCCAGGAGTTCTTCGCGACCGACCGCGACCTGGATTTCAGTGTCGTCGCCGTGGCCGAGCACAACCAGCAGAACGAACGGCTCTCCGATTTCCACTGGCTGCCCTTGGACGGGGCGGAGGGGAAAGCTGTTCTCGGAGAATTCGTCAACATCATTCAGCACCCCGACGGCGAGCCCAAGCAGCTCGCCCTGCGGGAGAACCAGATCGTCGATGTGCTGGACAGGTTCGTCCACTACATCACCGACACCGCGCCCGGCTCCTCGGGCTCTCCGGTCTTCAACGACCAGTGGGAGGTCGTCGCGCTGCACCACTCGGCCGTGCCGAAGACCGACGGTGAGGGCCGTCTTCTCGCCGTCGACGGGTCGCTCTGGCGGCCGGAGATGGGTGAGCACCGGCTGGCGTGGAAGGCCAACGAAGGGGTGCGCATCAGCGGCGTGCTGGAGATGCTGAGCCGGCTCGCCCTGACGGGGACGGCGGCCCGGTTGCGGGACGAGCTCTTCCGGCCCCCGGGTACGTCGCGGACCGGCGGGGGCCTGCCGCCGGAACCGGCGGACGCGGTCTCCGCTGTCGACGACGCCGCGGAACGTGACCTGAACGCGGCCCTGCTCAACCTGCGGCTGGGCGACGAGCGCGTCTACTACGACCGGTCCGCGGACGCTGCCGCGCAGGCGGCCTACTACACGGGCATCGACGCCGGAGCGGGCGGCCCCGCCCTGCGTGAGGCGCTGACCGGACTGCTGGAGGAGACCCACGAACGCCGCCCCTCCTACAAGCCGGCGCGGATGGTCTACCCGTGGGTCGACCTGCACCCCGACCGCCGCCTGCGCAGCGTCTACTCGGGCAAGTCCTTCAGCGCGGAGGAGTTCATCCGCGCTGACATCGCCACCGAGGCGGCCCGGCTGCGGGGCCTGCAAGAGTTCCTGTTGCATGAGAGCGCGGCGGGCCCGGCCGAACTCGCCGCGGAGCTCGATGTCCTGGAGGCTTCGCTGCCGTTCAACTGCGAGCACGTCGTTCCCCAGTCCTGGTTCGCCAAGCGGGAGCCCATGCGCGGTGACCTGCACCATCTGTTCGCCTGTGAGGTCGCGTGCAACAGCTTCCGCGGCAACATCCCGTACATGGACTTCCCCGACTTCGACGAGGTCGTCCGGGAGGACTGTGGCCTGCGCGAACGCGGCGGATTCGAACCCGGTCACAGCAAGGGGGCCGTCGCCAGGGCCACCCTGTACTTCCTGCTGCGCTACCCGAAGCTCGTCGGTGACACGGGGGAGTTCACGGAGAACAGGCTGCCCCTGCTGTTGAACTGGCACCGGCGTGAGCCGGTGAGCGAGCACGAGCTGCACCGCAACGCGGCCATCGCGGAGATACAGGGGAACCGCAACCCCCTGATAGATCACCCCGAGTGGGCGTCTGCCATCGACTTCTCCGGCGTCTGGGCCTGAACGGTACTTGGACAGAAGCGTCCATTGCAGCCGCCCTCACCGGTGGCCTTCTCCGGGTACGCCTCGGCCGGTTCCCTTCGCCGGCCGGCCGGAAGCGTCGCCTCTGCCCCCGGTGACGACCACTTCGCCACGATGCGCAGCAAGGACCTCGCCCCGTACGCCAAGGCCCCGCGGTGCAGGAGCCGGCCGGCCGGGTGCGCGAGGCCGCCGCGGCCAAGGCCTGGGACGCAAGGCGCGTCCGGACGAGCTGTCGAGGCACCCCGGAGGCGGCACCGGCCAAGACGGGCCATCCCAGCCGAACGTGCCGAACCATTCGAACGTCGCGTCAGGAGGCCATCACTCCGACCGGTGGCCCGCAGCCACTTCGGGTAGACGTCCAGTCCGCTCCGGCGCGTCCTTCGCCGTCCTGGGCGCCGCGGACAGCGCTTTCCCGGCCTCCCGCAGGGTCTTCGCGAGGGTGCTGTCGCCGGTCACTAGGGCGTGGCCGGTGCGTATCGCCTCCGGCAGGCTCAGCTCTCCGCGGGCGAGGGCCGCGCAAGCGGTGGAGTCCAGGAGCAGCCGGGCGTCGGGCTCGGTCGGCGCGGGGCCGTCCGTGTAGACGGGTTCGCCGCCGCGCCCGAGGCGGAGGGAGAACCGGCCCTCGTCCAGGGACACTTCGACGATCCCCTCCCCCGCCACCGCCCCCTCGTCCCGAAGCGCTCGCAGGGCCCGCAGCAGTGGCAGTGCGAACCAGTGCGCGCGTACCGCGTCGGTGGGCCGCCGCTCCCCGAGGGCGGCCTGCCCCCACTCGCCGAGGGCCTGCAACACCGGCAGCAACTGCCGCCCCCGCGAGGTGAGTTCGTACACGTAGGCCGCGCCAGGGGGTGGCAGCCTGCGCCTGGTCGTCACCCCGTCGCGCTCCATGTCCTTCAGCCGGGAGGCCAGGACGTCCGTGCTCACCCCCGGCAGGTCGGCGTGCAGGTCCGTGTAGCGGCGCGGGCCGGCGAGGAGTTCGCGGACGATCAGCAGGGTCCAGCGGTCGCCGACGACGTCGAGCGCGCGGGCCGCGGAGCAGAACTGGTCGTAGCTTCGGCGAGGTGACATGCGACGCAGTCTAGACGGGTTGTTGGACTTTCCAAGCTCTCACTTGGTAAAACCAAGCAACACCGTATGGCGGAGGGGAAGCGGCGCAATGGAGTTCCGGCAGTCGAGCAAGCTCAGCGAGGTCTGTTACGAGATCCGCGGCCCGGTGATCGAGCACGCCGACGCGCTGGAGGAGGCGGGCCACAGCGTGCTCCGCCTCAACACCGGCAACCCGGCGCTCTTCGGCTTCGAGGCGCCCGAGGAGATCGTCCAGGACATGATCCGGATGCTGCCGCGGGCGCACGGCTACACCGACTCGCGCGGTGTCCTCTCCGCCCGCCGGGCAGTCGCCCAGCGCTACCAGAGCCTGGGCCTGGCGGTGGACGTCGACGACGTGTACCTGGGCAACGGCGTCTCCGAACTGGTGTCGATGGCGGTCCAGGCGCTGCTGGAGGACGGCGACGAAGTCCTCGTCCCCGCACCGGACTTCCCGTTGTGGACGGCGGTCACGACGCTCGCCGGCGGCACGGCGGTGCACTACCTGTGCGACGAGCAGGCCGAGTGGTACCCGGACCTGGACGACATGGCGTCGAAGATCACCGACCGCACCAGGGCCGTCGTGATCATCAACCCCAACAACCCGACCGGAGCGGTGTACCCGAAGGAGGTCCTGGAGGGCATCCTCGACCTCGCCCGCCGGCACGGCCTGATGGTGTTCGCCGACGAGATCTACGACCAGATCCTCTACGACGACGCGGTGCACCACTCGACCGCCGCGCTCGCCCCCGATCTGGTCGTCCTGACCTTCTGCGGTCTGTCGAAGACGTACCGCGTGGCCGGGTTCCGCTCCGGGTGGCTGGTGGTGACGGGCCCGAAGCAGCACGCGAAGGACTACCTGGAGGGCCTGACCATGCTGGCCTCCATGCGGCTGTGCGCCAACGCGCCCGCCCAGTACGCCATCCAGGCGGCGCTCGGCGGCCGCCAGTCCATTCACGACCTCACGGCCCCCGGTGGCCGGCTGCGGGAGCAGCGCGACCGGGCCTGGCAGAAGCTGAACGAGATCCCGGGCGTGACCTGCGTGAAGCCCAAGGGCGCGCTGTACGCCTTCCCCCGGCTCGACCCGAAGGTGCACCGGATCCACGACGACGAGAAGTTCGTCCTGGACCTGCTGCTGCGGGAGAAGATCCAGGTGGTGCAGGGCACCGGCTTCAACTGGCCGGCGCCCGACCACTTCCGGATCCTGACCCTGCCGCACGCCGACGTGCTGGACACGGCGATCAGCAGGATCGGGCGGTTCCTCGGCGGCTACCGGCAATAGGGAATGCGTACCGCCGGCACCCTGTTGGTGATCTTCGTAGGCGGTCCCCGCGGACCGCGGTCCCTCCGGGGGCGGCCGTCCGGCCGAGTCCTCCCGCGAGCCGCGGCGGGGATGTGACACCGTGCTCTTCGAGCACGCAGGAAGGGCGCGTCGTGGGTGATCTCTTTCTCGTCCGGCACGGGGAGACCGAGTGGTCCCGGTCCGGGCGGCACACCGGCTGGACGGACGTCCCGCTGACCGAGCGCGGCCGGCAGGAGGCGCGCCGGCTGGCGCCGATGATCCGCTCGCACCGGATCGGCGCCGCGTTCGTGAGCCCGCTGCAGCGGGCCCGGGAGACGGCCGAACTCATCGGCATCGAGGACGTCCGGCTCGACGCGGACCTGCGGGAGTGGGACTACGGCGGCTACGAGGGCATCACGACCGTCGAGATCCAGCGCACCCGGCCCGGCTGGTTCCTGTTCGACGACGGGGTCGCCCCGGGGCCGCCCGAGCACCCCGGGGAGAGCCCGGAGCAGGTCGGCGAGCGTGCCGACCGCGTGCTCGCCAAGGCGGACGCGGCGCTGTGCAACACCGAGGGCGCGGTGGTGCTGGTGGCGCACGGCCACTTCCTGCGGGTGCTCACCGCACGGTGGCTCGGTCTGCCGCCGGCGGCGGGGGCGCTCTTCCAGTTCGCCACGGGCACGGTGGGCCGGCTGGGCACGGAGCACGGACGGCCGGTGATCGCGGGCTGGAACATCCGGCCCGACGGTTCCGGCTGAGCGGCCGGGCCGACGACTCCGGCTGACGGGACGGCCGAGGGCTCTGGCTGTCGGGACGGCCGACGACTCCGGCTGACGGGACGACCTGAGGGTTCGAGCGGACGGGACGGGCCGTCGTCGCCGCCGGGGTGTCCGACCCGGGCCGTAGCCTGCTGGGGACCCACCGGACCGCCCGGGGGACCTCGGGGAGGAGTACGCCGTGACACGACCGCCGACCGCCGCGCAGCGCCGGGTCATCGACGCCGCCGACCCCGTGACCGGGCGGCTCAGGGGCACTGAGGCGCAGTTGGCGGCCCTGGTACAGCGGGGGCTCGCCTTCCGGCATCCCCGCCCGCCGCACGACCACTTCCTGACCCCGGCGGGGCACCGCGTCCGGGACAGCGAGCCCGAGGCGCCCGGGCCGGCGGTCCGGCCGGCGGCCGAGCCGGCCGCCGGAGTGTTCTCCGCCCGGGTCGGCGGCGAGACGGAGCCGACGCAGGACGGGCCCGCCCGCGGGCGCGAGGTGCACAGCGCCTGGCAGGGGCTCCTGGAGCTGCGCCGGATGTCCCACCCGGACGGCGCCACCGACCGGCCGTGCGGCTGGGAGCGGTCGCATCTGGTGCAGGCCGCGGCACTCGCCCTGGAGGCCGCCGGGCACCGCCCGGCCGGACCGGACGCCGACGGCTACCGGGTCCGGGCGACCCCGCAGCCGGAGGCGGTCGCCGTGTACGGGCCGGACAGCGCGGCACTGCGGGCGTGCGCGGCCACCCTGGAGGGCGCGGGCTGGCAGACCGGCGAGTACACCGAGCCCCGGACGAGGAAGCGCTATCTGCTGGCCTCGCCGCGACGGGTGTGACGGGTGCGGGGGACGTGCCAGGATCGTCGCGTCGAAGCCTCGGGGGCGAGGAGGAGGAGAAGCAGTGAGCGAGCCGTTTTCCGTGCGGGTGACCGTCCGCGGCTACGAGACCGACGTCCAGGGCCACCTGAACCAGGCGGTGTACCTCAACTACGCGGAACACGCCCGCTGGTCGCTGCTCCAGGCGGCCGGGATCAGCCAGCACCGCCTCGTCTCCCGGGGCGTGGGCCCGGTGGCGCTGGAGACGACGATCCGCTACCGGCGGGAGCTGCTCGCGGGCGACGAGGTCGACGTGACGTGCGCCTTCGACTGGAGCGGCGGGAAGACGTTCCGGATCGAGCAGACGATCCGGAAGACCGACGGCACGGTGGCGGCCGAGATCACGGCGGTCGGCGGCCTGCTGGACCTGAAGGCGCGGAGACTGGTCGCGGACCCGCGCGACCACTTCAAGGAACTGGCTGAGGACCCGGCCCTGTTCGGGCTGTGAGACGGTCCGGCGGGCACCGCGTCGGCCGCCCGGCGGGCCCGCCGGTCGCAGCACCGGTCCGCGGCGCACGGCGGGCACCGGCACGCCGTGCCGGGCCGTGCCGTCAACCGCCTCACGGGGGTGAGGCGTTCACCGCTCCGCCAGACGGGCCAGTCGCTGCGCCTCCGCCCGGGTGGAGCGGGCGATCGCGTCCTCGTCGGCGTGCAGCAGGCGGCCGTCCTCGACGATCTGGCGGCCGCCGACGAAGGAGGCGGTGACCGGCGCGGCCGCGCCCAGGACGAGCGCGGTCACCGGGTCGGCGATCGAGGAGTGGGCGAGGGTGCCGAGGTTCCACAGCACCAGGTCGGCCAGTTTGCCCGGCTCCAGCAAGCCGGTCTCGGCCGCCCGGCCCAGCACCTGCGCTCCGCCGTACGTGCCCAGGCGCAGCGCCTGCCGGGCGCCGAGGGCGGCCTCGCGGTGGGCGCCGAGGCGGTTGATCAGCAGGGCGTTGCGGAGCTCGGTGTGCAGTTCGCCGGCCTCGTTGGAGGCGGTGCCGTCGACGCCGAGGCCGACGGGCACGCCGGCGGCGAGCAGGTCGGGGACGCGGGCGATGCCGGCGGCGAGGCGGGCGTTGGAGGAGGGGCAGTGGGCGACGCCGGTCCGCGTGCGGGCGAAGGCGGCGATGTCGGAGTCGTTCATGTGGACGCAGTGCGCCATCCACACGTCCTCGCCGAGCCAGCCGGTGGACTCGAAGTAGTCGGTCGGGCCCATTCCGAACAGCTCGTGGCAGAACTGCTCCTCCTGCACCGTCTCCGAGCCGTGGGTGTGCAGCCGCACGCCCCTGCGGCGGGCGAGTTCGGCGCTCTGCTTGAGCAGGTCGGTGCTGACGGAGAACGGGGAGCAGGGGGCGACGGCCACCTGGGTCATGGCGTCGAAGGAGGCGTCGTGGTGCTCGTCGACGGCGGCCTCGGTCGCGGCCAGCGCGTCGTCCAGGCTCTCGACGGCGAAGTCCGGCGGCAGGCCCCCGTCCGACTCGCCGCGGTCCATGGAGCCGCGGGCGAGGGTGAGGCGCACGCCCATCTCGCGGGCGGCGCGGACGATGGCGCCGGACAGGTCGCCGGCGCCCCGCGGGAAGACGTAGTGGTGGTCCGTCGCGGTGGTGACGCCGCCCCGGGCCATCATCGCGAGTGACCCCTGGGCCGCCGCGTACACCATCGGCTCGTCGATGCGCGCCCACGTCGGATACAGGGCGACGAGCCAGTCGAACAGGTTGTGGTCGGTGGCCAGGCCCCGGGTGATCCACTGGTAGAAGTGGTGGTGGGTGTTGACCAGACCGGGGGTCAGCAGGTGGCCGGAGGCGTCGATGCGGCGGACGACGTTCTCCAGGTTCCCGGGCGCCCCGCCCGGGCCGAGCGTCTCGATGCGGTTGCCGGCGATGACCAGGTGTCCGCGGGCGTACTCGGTGTCGTGCGCGTCGACGGTCGCGATGGCACAGTTCTCGATGACGGTGCGCCGGGCTGCTGCCATGGTGCGTCCTTTGCGGCTGGTGGCGGGGGCACGGCGGGCCCCCGGGGGTTCGAGGGCCGCGGCCGGCGACGGTCCGGCGGCCGCGGGTGCCGAAGGAGGGCGGGCGCTCCCGGCGGGCCGGGGGCACCCGGTGCGTCACAGGTTGGTCAGGTCCGCCGGGATGCGCGCCTCGCAGCCGTCCCGCAGGACGGTGGCCTCGATCAGGCCGTAGGGGCGGTCGGCGGCGAAGTACACCTCATTGTCGTTCTCCAGCCCGAACGGCTCCAGGTCCACCAGGAAGTGGTGGTTGTTCGGGAGGGAGAAGCGGATCTCGTCCATCTCGCCGCGGTGCTCGATCACACGGGCGCCCATGCGGTACAGCGTCTGCTGGAGCGACAGGGAGTACGTCTCGGCGAAGGCCTGGAGGATGTGCGTCCTGACCTGCTCGTAGGAGGCGTCCCAGTCGGGCGTCCGCTGCTCGTCGCCGGTCCAGCCGAACCGCCAGCGGGCGCTGACGTCGGTGGCGAGGATGCGGTCGTGGGTCTCCCGCAGGGTCGTGTACCGGTCCTTGACGAAGCCCCGGAACTCGGAGTCGGTGGAGTTCAGCACCGTCAGGCCCTTGAGGCCGGAGACGACCTCCCACCGCTCGCCGTCGTGGGTGACCTGTGTCAGCCGGGTCTCCCGGCCCGCGCGGACGAAGGAGTGCCCGGCCCCGTCCGCGCCGCCGGCCCGGGAATCGGCGCAGGATGCGGCGATCCGCTCCCAGGCGTACTCCTCGATGCGGACGCGGGCCCGGTGGATGGCGTCCTGGGAGGTGACGAAGTGGCGGGCGAGGTGGATGGCGAACTGCTCGGCGGACTCGACGCCGTACTCCTTGGCGAACGCGAACACCGTGTTCTTGGTGGTGTCGGTGGGCAGGACGCCGGCGTTCGAGCCGGAGTAGTGGACCTCCTCCATGTCGCCGGAGAGGGCGACCGAGACGTTGAGGTCCTTGATGTGGTGGGTGGCGCCGTCCCGCGTGATCCTCACGACGCGGGTCTCGGCCTTGCCGTACTGGTTCTGCCCCAGGGTCGCGGGGCGGGCCGGGCGGGAGTGGTCTGCCATCGTGCGCTAGCTCCCTCGGTAGACGGAGTAGCCGAACGGGCTGAGCAGCAGCGGCACGTGGTAGTGCTCGCCCGGTACGACGGCGAAGGTGACCGTCACCTCCGGGAAGAACACGGGTCCCGCGCCGCCGTCCCGGTCGGCGGGGGCGTCCTGCCGCGCCTCGGCCTGCTTCCCCGCGGCTCCCTCGGAGTACGGCTCGACGGCGAAGTCGAGCCGTACGTGGGTCGTCCCCCGCGGCAGGGCCGGCAGGTCCCCGCACCGCCCGTCCGCGTCGGTCGCGGAGCCGCCGAGTTCCCGCCAGTCCGCCGCGCGCCCGCTGCGGGCGGCGAGCCGGACGGCGACGCCCGCAGCGGGGCGGCCGGCGCTGGTGTCCAGGACGTGCGTGGACACGGACGCCGTGGTGCCGGTGCTCATGCGGTTTCCTCCTCCACGAGTCGGGCGAGCCTGACGCGGTTGATCCTTCCCAGCTCGGTGCGGACGATCTCCCGCTCGCGCTCCGGCGGGTTGCCGAGCCGCTCCTCGGCCGCGTCCCGCAGCTGCTCGCCGGTCCTGCCGGTGGCGCAGATGAGGAACACGTGGCCGAACTTCTCCTGGTAGGCCCGGTTGAGCCGGAGCATCTCCGCCCTCAGCCGATCGGGCGCCCCGGCCATGCCCCGCTGTTCACGGGCCGAGGCCGGGTCGCCCGGCCGGGGGCGGCCGATCGGCGGGTGGCCGGCCAGCGCCTCCCGCAGGTCGGCGGCGGTCAGGCCGGCCACGGCGGCGTCGCTCGCGGCGTAGAGGTCCTCGCAGGCGGCGTACGGCCGGGCGGCGAGCAGCCGCTCACCCCACACCGCACAGGCGCACACCTCGTGCAGCGCCGCGCGGGCGGCGCGCTCGTCCAGCGCGTTGAAGCGGGCGAGTCCCGGCGGCGTGGAAGTGGACGTCACTGAGCCTCCGCGGCGGCCTGGTGCTGGACGGGCTGCGGACAGCTAACGCCCTGCGCGGCCGCCCGTCAACACTTTGTTGAAAACGGGTGACGGAGGGCCACCGCCCACCGGGGCGGTGGCCGCCGGGGCGACGGCCACCGGCCGGGGCCGAAGGGGCTGCTCAGGGGCGGCTCGGGGGCGGTCAGGTCTTCTCGCGGTTGAGGTAGTTGTAGACGGTGAAGCGGCTGACCCCGAGCGCGCCGGCGACGGTCTCCACACCGTGCCGCACCGAGAAGGCGCCGCGCGCCTCCAGCATCCGTACGACCTCCTGCTTGGCCTTGCGGTCCAGTTCGGCCAGCGGCCTGCCCTGCTTGCGCTCCATGGCGGCCAGGATGTGGTCGAGTGAGTCGGCCAGCTGCGGAAGGCGCACGGCGACGACGTCGACCCCCTCCCAGGAGAGGACGACGTCGTCCGGACCGGCCTCGTCCGGCGGCAGCATCCCGCCGCCGATCGCGTCGACCAGCGGCTTGACGGCCGCGATGAACGGCTCCTGCCCGGTGCCCGTCACGCGTTCTCCCCGACGACGTTGACCTGCAGCGAGACACGGGTGGCGCCGGCTTCGAGGGCCTTGCGCAGCACGACGTCCACGGCGGTGAGCACGGCGTCGGCACCACCCTCCGCCGTGTTGCCGAACGGGCCGACGTCCACCGCGTCCAGCTCGGCGGACTCGATGACCTCGCGGGCCACCAGCGCGTGCGCCGGCACCTCGTCGAGGTCGAAGGGCTCGGTCGTGAACTCCACTCTCAATCGCACGCGCTCAACCTAACCCGCCCCGCCGGCATCGGTACCGGTCGCGGCCCGGACGGCTGCCCGGCGCGCGTCCCGGCCCGGCGTGCGCATTCCGGCGCGCGTCCCGGCCCGGCATGCACAGGGTGCCCGCCCCGGCCCGGCATGCGCGGCCCGCGCGCGTCCCGGCCCGGCATGCGCATCCCGCCCCGTCCCGCCCGGCGTGCACGTCCGGCGCCCGCCCCGCCCGGCGTGCGCATCCCGCCCCGCCCCGGCCCGGCATGCGCACCCGGCGCCCGTCACGTCCGACGCGCGCATCCGGCCCCGCCCCGGCCCGGCGTGCACGCCCGGCGTGCGTCATGTCCGGCGTGCGCATCCGGCCCCGCCCCGGCCCGGCGTGCACGTCCGGCGCCCGTCACGTCCGACGCGCGCATCCGGTCCCGCCCCGGCCCGGCGTGCACGTCCGGCGCCCGTCACGTCCGACGCGCGCATCCGGCCCCGCCCCGGCCCGGCGTGCACGTCCGGCGTGCGCGTCCGTGCCGGCCGCAGCAGTCTGGGGGCATGGACAACCCCGCGAACCCACACCGCGTCGTGGTGCACCCGCCGGCTCTGGACGGCTCCCGCCGGGTCACCGAGGGCGACGTGACGCTGGGCGTCGCCTCCCACCTGGACGACGTCGTCGAGATCCTGCGCCTGGCCGGCCACGACCCGGTCGAGGTCGAGGAGGGCGGCCTCGTCGAGTGGCAGGGCGGCGGCCCGGACGACTGGCCGGGGCTGTCGGAGGACGAGGAGGTCTGAGGGCCGTACGCGCGGGGCGCACGGCTTCGTGCCGGGCGCCGTTGGGCGCCGCCGGGCGCGCCGGAGGCGTGAGGCGCTGCGGAGGCGGCGGCCGGACGCGCCTGGGGCGGTGGGTGCTCCGGAGGCGTGAGGCACGCCCGGGGTTCGGTGGACACTGCCGGACCCCGCGGCTCGCCCGGGTCGGGCGGCCGGCGGCCGGCGGAAGCTCAAATCAACCTCTGAACACGGTGCACGGGGCTTCAGCCGCAGCTGGGTGCGGGGAGAGTCTTCTTGCACGGGGGCCGCCGGCACGGGGGAGGCGGGCCCCGGGTACACGGGGGCAGCGCAGGGGCGGCCCGCCGGTTCACGGCGGACCGCCCCTCGCACGTGCCGGGGCCGCTCTCGCACGTGCCGGACCGCCCCTCGTGCGTGTCGGGGCGGTCCCGGCGAAGAGCACCGGGTCCCGGCCGGATCGGCGACTGCGCCGCCGCGCGGACGTTTCGTGCGCGTCGCCGCCGCACCGGCCCGGACGGTCCCCGCCCCCCGGTCACGGCGTCACGTCCGACGCGGAGACGCGGTGCGCCGGTGGGCCGGCGGTCGCCTCCCGTGCGGCCTACCCGCCGTACTTCGCCCGCAGTTCGACCTTGCGCACCTTGCCGGAAACCGTCATCGGGAAGGCGTCCAGCAGGTGCAGCCGGCTCGGGATCTTGTAGTGCGCCAGCTGCCCCTCGCAGAAGGCGCGCAGCTCCTCGATGGTGAGCGGGTCGGCCGGGTCGCGGGGGATGACGCAGGCGAGCACCTCCTCGCCGTACCGCTCGTGCGGCACGCCGACGACCTGCACGTCGCGGATCTTGGGGTGGCCGTAGAGGAACTCCTCGATCTCGCGCGGGTAGACGTTCTCGCCGCCCCGGATGATCATGTCCTTGATCCGGCCGACGATCTCGACGTAGCCGTCCTCGCGCATCACCGCGAGGTCCCCGGTGTGCATCCAGCGGCCGGGGTCGACGGCCTCCGCGGTCTTCTCCGGCTCGTTCCAGTAGCCCAGCATGACGCTGTACCCGCGGGTGCACAGCTCGCCCGCCGTGCCGCGCGGCTGCGTCACGCCGGTCGCCGGGTCGACGACCTTCACCTCGATGTGCGGCAGCGCCCGTCCCACCGTGGCGGTGCGGTGTTCGAGGTCGTCGTCCCGGCGGGTCTGGAGGGAGACCGGGGAGGTCTCGGTCATGCCGTAGCAGATGGAGACCTCCTCCATGTGCATCTCGGCGACCACCCGCTTCATCACCTCCACCGGGCACGGCGAGCCCGCCATGATGCCGGTGCGCAGGGAGGACAGGTCGTACTCCGCGAAGCCGGGCAGGTTGAGCTCCGCGATGAACATCGTCGGCACCCCGTACAGCGAGGTGCAGCGCTCCTGCTGCACGGCCGCGAGGGTGGCGCCCGGCTCGAAGGAGGGCGCCGGGATGACGATGCAGGCGCCGTGGGAGGTGGCGCCGAGGTTGCCCATCACCATGCCGAAGCAGTGGTAGAACGGCACCGGCAGGCACACCCGGTCCTGCTCGGTGTAGCCGACCGTACGGCCCACCCAGTAGCCGTTGTTGAGGATGTTGTGGTGGGAGAGGGTGGCACCCTTCGGGAAGCCGGTCGTGCCGGAGGTGTACTGGATGTTGACCGGGTCGTCGCAGCTGAGCTCGGCCGCGGCGAGGGCCAGTCGCTCGGCCGGCACGGCCGCCGCGCCGGCCGTCAGGTCGTCCCACGACGGGTCGCCGATGTAGACGGTGTGGCGCAGCTCGGGGCAGTTGCCGCGGATCTGCTCCACCAGGGCCCGGTAGTCGCTGCTCTTGTGGGCGAGGGAGGCGATCAGCACCGAGACGCCGGACTGCCTGAGGACGTACTCCAGTTCGTGCGCGCGGTAGGCCGGGTTGATGTTGACCATGATGACGCCGATGCGGGCGGTGGCGTACTGGACGAGCACCCACTCGGGGCAGTTGACGGCCCAGATGCCGACCCGGTCGCCCTTGGCGAGGCCCAGGGCGAGCAGCCCGCGCGCGACCTCGTCGACCGCCGCGCCGAACTCGGCGTACGTCCAGCGCCGTCCGGACTCCACGTCCACCAGCGCCTCCCGGTCGGGGAACGCGGCGACCGCCCGGTCGAGGTTGGCGCCGATGGTGTCGCCGAGCAGGGGCGTCCCGCTCGTCCCGTGGCTGTACGACGGCTCGCTCACCGGAAGTCCTCCTCGCGGTACTCCCCCGCCGGGCCGGCCGCCGTCGCCTCGCGCAGCTCGATGCGGCGGATCTTGCCGGAGACGGTCTTGGGCAGCTCGCCGAACTCCAGCCGGCGCAGGCGCTTGTACGGGGCGAGGACCTCGCGGGAGTGCTCGAAGAGCACCTTCGCGGTGTCGGCCCCCGGCTCCCAGCCCTCGGCCAGTACGACGTACGCCTTCGGCACGGCCAGGCGCAGTTCGTCCGGGGCGGGCACGACGGCCGCCTCCGCCACCGCCGGGTGCTCCAGCAGGGCGCTCTCCAGCTCGAAGGGGCTGATCTTGTAGTCGGAGGCCTTGAAGACGTCGTCGGCGCGGCCGATGTAGGTGATGTAGCCGTCCTCGTCGCGGGAGCCGATGTCGCCGGTGCGGTAGTAGCCGCCCGCCATCACCTCGGCCGTGCGGTCGGCGTCGCCGTGGTAGCCGGTCATCAGGCCGACGGGGCGCGCGGACAGGTCGAGCGCGATCTCGCCCTCGGAGACGCCCGGCGCTCCCGACACCGGGTCGAGCAGCTCGACGCGGTAGCCGGGGCTCGGCCGTCCCATGGAGCCGGTCTTGAGTGGCTGGCCGGGGCTGTTGGAGACCTGCACGGCGGTCTCGGTCTGCCCGAAGCCGTCGCGGATCGTCACGCCCCAGGAGCGGCGGACCTGCTCGATGACCTCGGGGTTCAGCGGCTCACCGGCGGCCAGCGCCTCGCGGGGCGGGGTGCGCAGCTGGGTGAGGTCGGCCTGGATGAGCATGCGCCACACGGTCGGCGGGGCGCAGAAGGTGGTGACGCCCGCGCGGTCCATCTCGGTCATCAGCCGGGCGGCGTCGAAGCGGGCGTAGTTGTGGATGAAGACGGTCGCCTCGGCGTTCCACGGGGCGAACAGGTTCGACCAGGCGTGCTTGGCCCAGCCCGGAGAGGAGATGTTGAGGTGCACGTCGCCGGGCTTGAGGCCGATCCAGTACAGGGTGGCCAGGTGCCCGATCGGGTACGAGGTGTGGGTGTGCTCGACCAGCTTGGGGCGGGCGGTGGTGCCCGAGGTGAAGTACAGCATCAGCGGGTCGTCGGCGAGGGTGGGGCCGTCCGGGAGGAACTCGGCGGAGGCGGCGTAGGCGTCCTCGTACGGCTCCCAGCCCTCCTCGGGCAGGCCGCCGACGGCGATGCGCGTGTACGTGCCGGGGACGTCGTCGAACTTGGCGGTGTCCTGCGCGCGCACGATCACGTGCTTGACGCGGCCCCGCTCGACCCGGTCGCGCAGGTCCGCGGGGCCCAGCAGCGGGGTGGCGGGGATGACGACGGCCCGCAGCTTCATCGCGGCCAGCGCCGTCTCCCACAGCTCGGCCTGGTTGCCGAGCATGACGAGGATGCGGTCCTCGGCGGCCACGCCGCGGGCACGGAGCCAGTTCGCGGCCCGGTCGGAGCGGTCGGCCATCTCGTCGAAGGACAGGCGGGTCTCGCTGCCGTCCTCCTCGACGATGTGCAGGGCGGTGCGGTCGTTGCCGCGGGCCACGGCGTCGAACCAGTCCAGCGCCCAGTTGAAGTGCTCCGGGCGCGGCCACTCGAAGCCCGCGTAGGCGGTGGCGTAGTCCTCGCGGTGTTCCAGCAGGAAGTCCCGTGCCCTGCGGAAGAGCTCCGTCGCGGTCGCCATCTGTCCTCCTTCTTCCTTCTCCGGCTTCTTCCTTCTCCGGCTTCTTCTCCGGCCACTTCTCCGTCGTCGCTCCGGCGTGCTCCGGCGGGTCCGGGCCGTCGCCGCGGTCGCGTTGCGACTCGTACTCCGGTGACCGGCACGACTCTGCGGCTCGCTGTTCCTCGGTGCAGGACCATTGCCGGGCGGCTCACTGCCATCGTGTAATCCGTGATGCAGGTCTCACTACCCCCGAACGGGGGTGTGGGCGGCGCAGGGGTCATGACGGAGGGGCCGGCAGGTGGCATCGGACGCGTCCGCAGCGGTGGAGATAAGGGGTGCGCTGCTGCGGCTGCGCGCCGCGACGGGGCTTCCGGTCGCCTTCGGCGGTCTGGTCGAGCCGGGCCGGCCGCAGGTCCGCATCAGCGAGCTGACCGGCACGACCACGTTCGCCCTCAGCGCGCTCGCGGTGACCTCCGGCAACGGTCTGGGCGGGAAGGCGGTGGCCCTCGCCCGGCCGTGCGCGGTGACGGACTACTCGTCCTCGCCGCGGATCAGCCACGAGTACGACGCCCCGGTCGCCGCGGAGGGGCTGCGCTCGGTCCTGGCGGTGCCGGTGGTGGTGCGGCGCCGGGTGCGCGGAGTGCTGTACGGGGCGCTGCGCACGGCCCACCCGCTGGGCGACCGGGTCCTGGCCGCGGCCGTGGAGGCGGCGCGGGACGTCGAGCAGGCGCTGGTGGTGCGGGAGGAGGCGCGGGGGCTGCTCGCGGCGGTGCGGCCGGGCCCCGCGCGGGAAGCGGCGGCCGGTGCGGCGTGGGAGCAGGTGCGTGAGGCGCACGCGGCGCTGCGCTCGCTGGCACCCCGTATCGCGGACCCGGCGCTGCGGGCCGAACTCCTCGACGCGTGCGGGCTGCTGACCGCGGCGGCGCCGGTGCAGGGGGTGTGCCTGGCGCCTCGGGAGGTGGACGTGCTGGCGTGCGTGGCGGCCGGCGCGACGAACGCGGCGGCCGCGGCCCGTCTGGGGTTGAGCCCGGAGACGGTCAAGGGCTACCTGCGCTCGGCCATGCGGAGGCTGGGCGCGCACACTCGCGGGGAGGCGGTGGCGGCGGCGCGCAGAGCGGGACTGCTGCCGTGAGGGCGGGGCGCTGCCGGGAGGGGTGAACGGGCGCGGCGCGGGGCCTGTGGAGGAACCGTCCGTCTGGGGGCCGCCCCTCGGGTCGTCGCCGTCGCGGCGGGCGGGCTTCGCGGAGGTGGCGCCCTGTCGATGCTGAGGCGCTGCCCGAGGTGACGCTCTGTCGTGCAGGGCGTGGCGGGTCGTCGGGCTTACGGCCGGGAGCGGATCGCCGGCCTGGCGGTGCGTGGGCGGATCGCCGGCCTGGCGGTGCGTGGGCGGATCGCCGGCCTGGCGGTGCGTGGGCGGATCGCCGGCCTGGCGGTGCGTGGGCGGATCGCCGGCCT
>NZ_JBEYXZ010000022.1:86692-115593 GCF_040645305.1 Streptomyces sp. NPDC046831
CCTGGCGGTGCGTGGGTGGGTCGCGTGCGGTGCGTGGGTGGGTCGGGGCCGCGCCGGGGGGTGCCCGTCCTCGGACCGGCGCGGGAACTGTCTCTCGAGAAGGAACCCGGTGCGGACGCGCCGGCCGCTGCGGGCGGGCACCCCCCGACACGCCCCCTTCCGTCCGCGCGCGGCCGCACGTGCGTGGATCCTCCGCCCGAGGGGAAACGGCTCCGGTCGACGCCCGGCCGCGTCTCGGTGGGCTCCCCGCCCGCGTGGCACGATTCCAACGCGCGCGGCCGCACGTACGTGGAAGGGCGGTGGCTGGGGTGGTCCCTGTCCGTGGGTGGCCGCGCGGGCGTGCCTCCGCCCGACGGGAAACGGCTCCGGTCGACGCCCGGCCGCGTCTCGGTGGGCTCCCCGCCCGCCTGGCACGATCCCAACGCGCGCGGCAGCACGTAGGTGGAAGGGCGGTGGCTGGGGTGGTCCCTGTCCGTGGGTGGCCGCGCGGGCGTGGATCCTCCGCCCGACGGGAAACGGCTCCGGTCGACGCCCGGCCGCGTCTCGGTGGGCTCCCCGCCCGCCTGGCACGATCCCAACGCGCGCGGCCGCACGTAGGTGGAAGGGCGGTGGCTGGGGCGGTCCCTGTCCGTGGGTGGCCGCGCGGGCGTGGATCCGCCCGACGGGAAACGGCTCCGGTCGACGCCCGGCCGCGCCTCGGTGGGGTTCCCGCCTGGCTGGGCGGTCTCTGCCCATGGGGGCCTGCCGAGGCCGGTGTCGCCGTCCCTGGGCGGGAACTGGCTGCGGCGCCGGGGCCGGCGTCGCCCCGGTGCTCGGGGGGCGTTATTCATTCGGTGGGGCTTCGAATTTCGTTCCGCGGCCGTCGCTGTTATTTCCCTCACCTTCCCGGCCGCCCGAATTTCCCGGCGTGTTGCCTAGAATTTGGCCAGGACACGACACGCGAGGGGAGCGGTGACCGTGCGACGGGACGTCAGGGACCCTGCGAGCTGCCGCTCCGACCTGCTCATCGGCCGCGAGGAGCCGACCGGCGCGGCCCGGGAGCAGCTGGCCCGCGGCGGCAGTGTGCTGCTGCACGGCCCGGCCGGAATAGGAAAGTCGACCGTGCTGCGGGCTTGGGCCGCGGAATATGCCCCGTCGGTGCGCACCGTGTTGCGCTGCTCCGCCACCGAGTCGGAATCCCACCTGCCGTTCCTCGCCCTGGCCGACCTGCTCGGCCTGGTCCTCGACGAGGTGTCCGGCAAGCTGCCCGCCGCGCAGCGCACCGCGCTGGAGTCGGCGCTCACCGGCCGCGGCGAGTCCACCCTCCAGCGCGACGGCCTCGCGCTGCGCCTGGCCGTGCTGTCCGCGCTGCGCGCCCTCGCCGCCGAGGGGCCCGTCCTCGTGGTCGCGGACGACTTCCAGTGGCTGGACTCCGCGAGCGCGGAACTGCTCGGGTTCGCCGCGCGCCGGCTGGGCGACCTGCCGGTGCAGTTCCTGTGCGCGGTCCGCACCGAGGGCCAGGAGTACGACCGCCACCTGCTCGCCTGCCCGCCGGACACGCTCGCCGTGCGGATCGGCCCGCTGACCCGCCCCCAGGTGGCGGCGCTGCTCGACCACCGCGGCTACGCGGCCCTGCCCCGCTCGACGGTCCGCGACATCCACCGCACCAGCGGGGGCAACCCCCTGTTCGCCCTCGAACTGGGCCGCGCCCTGGCGGAGACCCCGACCCCGCCCCGGCCCGGCGAGCCGCTGCCCGTGCCGACCTCGCTGCGCGCCCTGGTGCTGAGCCGGCTGGAGATGCTGTCGGACGAGGCCCGCCGCACCCTCCTCGTGGCCAGCGCCGGCGCCCGCCCCACACCGGCCCTGCTGCGCGCGGCCGGCCGGGAGAACGCGGAGGCCGACTGCGTCCGGGCCGCCGAACTGGGGCTGCTGGCGACGGAACCGGAGGGCCCGGCCGTCCGGTTCGCGCACCCGCTGATCTCGGCCGCCCTGTACGCGGAGGCGCCCGCGAGCGAGCGGCGCGCCGCACACGCCGCGCTGTCCACCGCGGCCTCCGACCCCATCGAGCGGGCCCGGCACCTGGCGCTGGCCACCACCGGCACCGACCCGGGCGTGGCCGCCCGTCTGGCCGGCGCCGCCGCGCTGGCCCGGGACCGCGGGGCGCCGTCGGTGGCGGCCTCGCTCGGCCTGCTCGCGGCCCGGCACGCCCCCGCGGACGGCGAGCCGGGACCGGACGGGCGGCGCCTGCAGGCCGCCGAGGACGCCATCACCGCCGGCGAGATGGACCTCGCGCGCGACATCGCGCGGGAGGTGCTGACCCGGGCCACCGTGCCCGCGGAGCGGGTGCGGGCCTGGATGGTGGTGATCGAGGCGGCCGGGCAGGCGCTCGCGGACGTGGACTCCGTCTTCCCGCAGGCGCTGGCCGACGCCGGCGACGACCCGCGCCTGCTCGCCCTGGTCCACTACCAGCTGGCCTGGCGCGGCCTGGTCGTGGCGGGCGACTTCGCCGAGGCCCGGGAGGAGGCCGCGCACGCGGCCCGGCTCGCGGCGAGGGGCGCGGACCGGCGCACCGAGCTCATGGCGCTCGCCCTGCAGGCCTCGACCGAGACCCTGATGGGTCATCCGGACGCCGCCGCGACCATCAAGCGGGCCCTGCGCGAACCCCAGGACCCTTACGTGGCGTGCCACCACAACGGCGTGGGCTCCGCCCGGTTCCGCTGGCTGCTGATGAACGACCAGCTCGGCGCCGCCCGGACGACGATCACGGCGCTGCTGCGCGAGGTGCGGCGGCGCGGCATGTTCGAGAGCGAGGTGCACTACCTGCGCTACCTGGCCGAGACCGAGCTGCGGTCCGGGCACTGCGGCCGGGCGGCCGACCTGGCCCGGGAGAGCCTGCGGCTGGCCCGGGACACCGGCATCGGCGAGAGCGCGTCCGCGATGACGACCGCCCTCGCCGAGGCGTCCGCCGGCGACGCGCAGCGGGCTAAGGACCTCGCCCAGGAGGCAGTGGCGCACGCCGAGGAGGAGGGCGACCAGATCTACCTGTCCCTGGCCCTGGCGGCCCTCGGCTACGCCCAGCTGGTGTCCGGGGACGCGCAGGCCGCGGTCCTCTCGCTGCGCCGGGTGCGCGAGCTGGAGCCGGCGCTCGGCATCACGGACCCGGCGCGCGGCCGCTGGCAGGGCGACCTGGCGGAGGCGCTGGTGCGGATCGGGGAGCCGGCCGAGGCGCAGGCCGTCATCGACACCGCCCGCGAGCACGCCCTGCGGCTCGGCCGGGAGAGCGTGCTGGCGGTGCTGGACCGCTCCGAGGCGCTGGTGCGGGCGGCGCGCGGCGACGAGGAGGCCGCCGTCGCCCAGCTGACGTCCGCACAGGACCGGTTGGCCCGGCTCGGCCTCGGGCTGGAGGAGGCGCGGGCGGCGTTCGCGCTGGCCCAGGTGCGCACCCTCCCCCGGGCACCCGGCCCGGCCCGGGCGGCGGGAACCGCCGTGCCGGGGCCGGTGCCGTACGACGAGGCGGCCCGGCTGTTCCGTCGCTGCCGCGCCCTGCCGTGGCTGCGCCAGGTGGAGGCGGCCGCCGCCGCCCGGCCGGCGGAGCCGGAGGTGGTGCCGGCGGCCCTGGACGGGCTGGCCACGATGGAGCGTCAGGTGGCCGCGCTGGTCATGGAGGGCGCGACCAACCGGGAGATAGCCGCGCGGCTGTACGTCAGCGTCAAGACGGTCGAGGCCACGCTGACCCGGGTCTACCGCAAGCTGAGGATCCGTTCGCGCGTGGACATCGTCCGATTGGCGGCGGGCCGCCGCGCGGAGTGAGCCCGGGGCGGATTGACTGCCTGAGTGGGTCCGGTGAGGGACCGCCAGGAGCGGGCAGCGCGGGCGACCGAGGGTTTTCCCTGCCCAACTCCCGTAGGGGGTTCCCTCATTGGTAGGGGGTCGGGCGGCTCGTAGCGTGTGGGGCGTGCCGCTCGCCCGGGCACACGGGGTCGGTCTCTCCCCGTGCTCCACCCCCCACCGCGCGATCCCCCCACCGGCCTGTCGAGGAGACGCATGTTCGGGCTCACCCGCGCCAGACGGACCGCCGCCGCGTTCGCGGCCGGCGCCGCCGCCGCCGCGACCGCGCTGCTCACCGCCCCCACCGCCGTCGCCGCTCCCCAGCCGATCGTCGGCGGCACCACGACCACGACGACCGCCTACCCGTTCGTGATGCAGATAACGGACGCGTACGGCAACCAGTTCTGCGGCGGCACCCTGGTCGCTCCCACCAAGGTGGTCACGGCCGCGCACTGCATGGCCGGCGAGACGGCCTCCGGTGTCCGGGTGGTCGGCGGACGCACCTACCTCAACGGCACCAACGGCACGGTGAGCCGGGTCAGCAGGATCTGGGTGAACCCGTCCTACCGGGACGTCACCAGCGGCGACGACGTGGCCGTGCTGACCCTGTCGACGTCGATGCCGTACACCACGGCGAAGTACGTCTCCTCCTCCGACACGTCGGTGTACGCGGCGGGCACCACCGCCCGCATCCTCGGCTGGGGCACCACCTCGGAGAGCGGCAGCTCCTCCAACCAGCTGCGGACGGCGACCGTGCCGATCGTGTCCGACACGAGCTGCCGCGGCTCGTACGGCTCCGACTTCGTCGCGAGCGACATGGTGTGCGCCGGATACACCTCCGGCGGCGTGGACACCTGCCAGGGCGACAGCGGCGGTCCCCTGCTCGTCGGGGGCGTCCTGGCAGGGATCACTTCCTGGGGCAACGGCTGCGCCGAGGCGGGTTACCCGGGTGTCTACACCCGGCTGACCACCTTCTCCAGCCTCGTGGCCGCGCAGGTCGCCTCCTGACCGCGCCCGGCCCCGGTGAAGACCTCCTGGGCGACCCGCTCAGGTGAGTGCCGGGGGGCGTTGCGGGCCTCCACGAGCGGCCCGCAACGCCCCCTCTCCATGTCCCGGCGCCCGGCCACGTGTCAGCCGGCCGGGTGGTCCGCGGCCGACGGTCCGGCGCACCAGCCGCTCCAGTGCTGGACGGTGATCACGACCGCCGGTCCGTGCGGCGCGTCGGTCCGGTAGTGCGGGTACTTCCGCCGCAGCCGCGCGACCACGTCCTCGTACTCCTCCCGGGTCGCGGCGTCCCGCGCGTCCGCCGGCACGATCCGGGCGCCGCCGTCGGCGCGGACCCACCACAGCCGGTCCCAGTCGTCGTCGTAGCCGTCCACCAGCAGGCACACCGCCGGGTGGACGGCGATGTTGTGCAGCCGCTTCAGCTCCGTGGTGGTCTTGGGCTTGCGGTCGACCACCGTCACGATCCCGTCGTCGCCCAGGGCGGCGAACACGACCGGCACCAGGTGGGGGCGGCCCGCCGCGTCGACCGTGGCCAGCCGCGCCACCCGGGCGGCCGAGAACCGCCGCCGCGCCCTGTCGGGGTCCATCCGCGGCACGCGCGCCTCCTTCCCCGCCGTCGCCGCCACGTGCCACCGCCGGCACGGGTGCCGCCGTCCCTGCGGTGCGCCGGGCGTCCCGCCGGCCCGCTGCGCCGGGTACCCAGGGCCGGAGGCCCAAGCGCCGTCGGCCGGACGGGAGGGCCGCGCCGCCGGGTCGCCCGGTGATTGGGCGCGGCGCGGACGGGGCACCCGTCCGCACTGTGCAGGAGGGACCGCGGGACGCGACGATCCTGATCACGGGCTGGTTCAGCTTCCCGGACGGGGAGGCGACCGCCGGGGACGTGCTGGCGCTGCACCGGGTGGAGGCCGTCCTGCGGCGGGCGTCGGTCGCCTACGACGTGGCCTGGAGCCCCGGTTTCCGGCCCGGTGCGCTGCACCTGGACGAGGTCCGGGCCGAGCGGTACACGCGGCTGGTGTTCGTGTGCGGCCCGCTGCACGGGCCGCAGGTGGAACGGCTGCACGAGCAGTTCTCGCACTGCCTGCGGATCGCCGTCGGCACCTCCGTCATCGATCCGGCCGGCCCCGCGGCCGCGGGTTTCCACCGCGTCCTCGCGCGGGACGCGCCCGCGGCGCGGCCGACGTGGGACCTGGCGGCCCGCGCCCCCACCCTGCCGGCCCGCCCCGTCGTCGGGGTGATCCTCACGCACGGGCAGCACGAGTACGGCCCCGCCCGCCGGCACGACGTGGTCGCCAAGGAGGTGACGGGCTGGCTGCACGGAAAGGACTGCGCCCCCCTGGAGCTGGACACCCGGCTCGACACCCACGACTGGCGCCTGTGCGCGACGCCCGCCCAGCTGGAGTCGGTCCTCGTCCGGCTGGACCTGGTCGTCACCGACCGGCTGCACGGCATGGTGCTCGCGCTGCGGGCCGGCACCCCGGCGCTGACCGTCGATCCGGTCGAGGGCGGCGCGAAGGTGACGGCGCAGGCGCGGGCGTGCGGCTGGCCCGCGCTGGTGCCGGCCGAGCGGCTGGGTCCGCGCGAGCTGGACCGCTGGTGGGACTGGTGCCTGGCCTCGGGCCGGGTCAGCGCCCGGCAGCTGCGCGAGGAGTTCGCGGAGGGCGCCGGGAAGGACGGCGCGCAGGGCCTGCTGGAGGCGCTGCGGCACCCGGCCCGGTAGGGGGCGGGGAGCCGGTGCGCGGGGTCGCCGGGAGGCTCCGGCCGGTGTGTGACAGGGGGTTCGCAGAGGTTCGCCGGCCGGGGCGCGGGGGGCTCGCCGGACTCCCCCGGCCGGTGGTGCGGGACGCCGGCCGGCCCGGGTGGCCGGGCGGTCCGCGGGGTGCTCCTCGAACCCGTCGGCCGGATCACAGCGCGTCCACCCGGGCCCGCCGGTTACTTCATGGGGGTTCGGGCACTCGCAGGAGCACTCGGTCGGCCGCCGCAGAAGGAGCAACCCGTGTCGATCAGCCGCCTTCCCGATCATGAACAGCGCATCCTCGACGAGGTGGAGCGCGCCCTGCGCAGGGATCGCCGCCTGGACCGGCGGCTGCGGACGCTGCGCCTGCACCGGCGGCCCGACCTGTCCCGGGTCGCGTCCTGGGCGCCGCCGGTGTGGCTCGTGCTGCTGCTCCTGGCGGTGTCCGTCGGTCTCATGGTGACCGGCATCGTCACCTCCGCCGCGGCCGTGATCTGGGCGTTCGCCGCGATGTGGCCGGTGACGCTGTTCGCGGTGTTCCGGCTGCTGTGCCGGTGGTCGCAGGCCTGACGCGCCCGCCACCCGGCGCGGCCCGGAGTGGCCGCGCCGGAGGTGATCCCCGTGCCCGCCGCCGGAGGCCGCGGCGGGGTGACCGCCATGCCCGGGCGTCGGGGAGCCGCGCACTGAGCACGGCCGGCTCCGCGGGGTGTACGGCCCGGGAGTGCCGGGCGGTCCCTGGCACATCGTCACGGACCGTGCCTCGTCGCGCGTCCCGCCCGGCGGTCCTCCGCCGTGCGTGCCCTGACCCGCGCGTACCGGCCGGCGCGTCCCCGTGGGACCGGCCGGGTCAGGACCGGCCGTGCCGGGACCGGCCCTGACGTTCGGCGCGGAGGGCCGTATCTCGCCAGGTCGGGGAGCCGAAGGGCGTGGCGTGGCGATCGTCCCGCCGGCGCGGCACCGTTCCGGTCCTCGCCCCCCACCGGCCGTTCAGCCCGTGTACCGGCGGGCCCTGGAGCGGCGCTGGGCGTCCTCCAGCAGGCGCAGCCGCGCCTCGACGGGCGGGGGCAGCACGCGCCGTTCGCGCAGCACCCACGGCAGTGCGGCGGCCGCCTCGGCGAAGGCGCGCAGCGACGCGCCGTCGCGCGGGACCGTGCGCGCCAGGTGAAGGGTGCGGCGCAGGGCGGGGCGGGCCGGGCGGCGCAGCCAGGTGAACCACAGCGTGTTGCGGATGCCGTCCCGCCGGCGGCGGGTGGAGTCCCGGGCTGCGGACGGGTGGTGATGGATCGTCAGGTGCTCGGCGTAGGTGAGCCACCAGCCGTCCGCCGCCAGGTCAGCGGCGAGCAGTTCCTCCTCGCCGCCCAGCCACAGCCGGGGGTTGAAGCCGCCCGCGCGGCGGAACGCCTCGGTGCGCAGCACGGTCGCCGCGGCCAGGAAGGACCCGAGCGCCGGGCCGGGCAGCCAGTGCGGGCCGGGGACGGGCGAGTCCCGCAGCTCCTCGACGATGGGGTCCTCGGTGCCGTCCGGTTCGACGACGATGCGGGCCGTGACCGCGCCGAGCGCCGGGTGCCGGTCCAGCAGGTCGGCGGCGCCGGCGAGCGCGCCGGGGGCCCACCAGGAGTCGTCGTCGCAGAACGCCACGTACGGCGTGCGGACCCGGCGCACCGCCAGGTTCCGGCCGACGGCGCCGAGGTTGCGGCCGGGACGCAGCAGCCGCACCTGGGGGTGGTGGCGGGCCACCGCGCCGGACGTGCCGTCCGTGGAGCCGTTGTCGGTGACGAACACCTCGGGCCGCTCGGGGAGTTCGGCGAGCCGGTCGAGGGTGCGCAGCAGCTCGGCGCGGCGGTTGTGGGTGATGACCACGACGGTGGTGCGGGGGTCGGTCACGGGGTGCCTCCCGGGTCCGCGTACGACGGGCGGGCGGTGCGCCCGGTGTCCTGGTCGAGCAGGCGGGCGGCGCGTTCGAGGTGGGGCGGCAGCGCCCGGCGGGCGCGCAGAGCGGCCGGCAGCCGGGCGATCGTCTCGCGCAGGGCGCGCCGCGCGTGGGGGTCGTGGCCGGATGCGACGGCCAGGTCGCGGGTGCGGGCGAGGGCGTGCGGCAGGGAGCGGCGCAGCCAGGCGGTGAGCAGTTCGTTGCGGCGCTGGACCGCCGGGCGGTCGGTGCGCGGGGCCGGGTCGGGATGGTGGTGGGCGATGACGTCGGGGCTGTGCGTGACGCCCCAGCCGCGCGCGGCGAGGTCGTACGCGAGCAGGGTCTCCTCGGCGCCGAAGAACAGCAGCGGGTGGAAGCCGCCCGCGTCGAGGTAGGCGGTGCGCCGGACGACGCAGGCGCAGGCCAGGAAGCCGAGCACCTGGACGCCGGGCAGGTCGGTGGCCCTGCCCAGCGGGGAGCCGGCGAGGACGTCGTTGAGCGGGTCGGGCTCCTCGTCGGGGCCGACGAGCGTGCGGGCCGAGAGCAGGCCGAGCCGCGGGTGCTCGTCGAACAGCCGGGCGGCCAGGCCGAGCGAGCCCGGCGCCCACCAGGAGTCGTCGTCGCTGAACGCCACGTAGGGGGTGCGTATCGCGCGCAGGCCGTGGGTGCGGGCCGGGGCGCCGCGGTTGGACGGCAGCGCCAGCAGGCGGACCTGGGGGAAGTCGCGGGCGACCATGGCGCGGGTGCCGTCGGTGGAGGCGTTGTCGGCCACCAGGATCTCGGGCCGTTCCGGCAGGTCGAGCAGGTGCCGCAGGGTGACCGCCAGGCGCGCGCGGCGGTTGCGGGTGGCGATGACGACACCGACGGGTGAGCGTTCCATGGGGCTGGATTCCTGGGGTCGGGGGATCAACTCGACGGCTCCGGGAGCGCCCGGAGGGCCTCCAGGACCTCGCCGGTGCTGATCCTCAGCAGCGCCGGGTCGGGGTGGCGGCCGTGCGGGTCGCCCGCCGGGCCGTGCCACAGGACACGGTGCCGGGGGTCCGCGGGCGGTCCCCAGCGGCTCGGCGGCACCGGGCCGCACAGCGTGACGGACGCGGTGGCGTGGGCGACGGCGAGGTGGGCGATGCCGGTGTCGCCGCTGACCACGGCGCGGGCGCCGGCGACCAGCGCGGAGAGCCGGTCGAAGGGCAGGCCGCCCCCGAACACGTCGGTGTCCGGCAGGCCGGCCCGTTTGGCCAGGGTGGCCACGAGGTCGCCCTCGTCCGCCCCGCCGGTGACGACGACGCGGTGGCCGCGCTCGCGCAGGGCCCGCGCGACGGCCGCGAACCGGTCGGCGGGCCAGCAGCGGGCCGGGGCGCCCGCGCCGGGGTGCAGGACCACCGCCCCGGGCGCCGGGGACGGGCCGGCGGGGCGGGGCAGCCGCAGGTCGGCGGGGTCGGCCTCGACGCCGTACCAGCGCAGCAGCCGGCACCAGCGGTCGCGTTCGTGCTCGTCGGCGTACCACGGCGGGCCCTCGATCCCGGGGGTCCGCGGGTGCGCGAAGGCGAGCAGGCGGCCCGGGCGCAGGCCGGCCAGCAGGTGGTGGCTGGGCGGGCCGTTGCCGTGCAGGTCGACCGCGACGTCCGGGGGCGGGCCGCTCCAGTCGAGGGTGCGCGGTACGGCGCGGCCGGGCGCGGAGGCGGGCAGCAGCCGGTCGACGGCGCCGCTCGCCGCGGCGACCGGCGCCAGCTCGGCGGGCGCGGCGAGCACCAGCTCGTGACCGGGGAAGCCGCGCCGGAGCGCGCGCAGGGCCGGCACGCCGGCGAGCAGATCCCCGAGCCCGAGGGCACGCAGCACGAGCAGCCGGGGACCCGCCCCCACCACCTCCCCCGAACGACCGGCACCCACCGCCTGAGCCGCGCCCGCCGAACCGGCCGCCTCCGCCGAGCCAGCCGCGCCCGCCGAACCGGCCACCCTCGCCGAGCCAGCCGTGCCCGCCGAACCGGCCACCCTCGCCGAGCCAGCCGTGCCCGCCGGACGAGCAGTGTGCGACGAGTGGGCTGCGCCGACCGGACGAGCCGCCTCTGTCGGACGAGCCACGCCTGACGGACGGTGTCCACCGACTGGACGAGCCGCCTCCGCCGAGCCGCCCGAACGAGCCATGCCCGCCGGGCGAGACCCATGCACCCCCGGGAGAACCACCTCCGCCGGACGAGCCGCGTCCACCGGCCGAGCGGTGCCGACCGAGCGAGCCCCGCCCGCCGAACGTGCTCCGTCCACCCGGCGAGCCGCCGCCACCGGAGGAGCCGTGCCGACCGAACGAACCGCGTCCGCCGGGTCAGCCCCGCTTACCGGGCCCTTTCCGCCCACCGGACGCGCCGTGCCCGCCGGCCTCCGCCCGCTCACCGGGCGACCTCCGCGGCGCGCGCCATCATCGCCGTCGAGGAGCGTCCGTCGAGGTAGGGCAGCAGGACGGCCTGGCCGCCCCACTCCTCCAGCAGCGCCGCCTCCGGCAGTTCGGCGCCCGCGTAGTCGCCGCCCTTGACCCAGACGTCCGGGCGGAGTTCGGCGAGGAGGCGTTCGGGGGTGTCCTCGTCGAACACGGCGACGGCGTCGACGCAGGCCAGTGCCCGCAGCACCCGGACGCGGTCGGCCAGCGGATTGACCGGGCGGCCCTCGCCCTTGCGCCGCCGCACCGACGCGTCCGAGTTGACGCAGACGACCAGGCAGTCCCCGATCCGCCGGGCGGCCTGCAGCAGCCCGACGTGGCCGGCGTGCAGGAGGTCGAAGCAGCCGCCCGCGGCGACGACGGTCCCGCCGGTGGCCCGCACGTGCGCGACCAGGTCGAGGGGGTCGTCCTGGGCGGGCGGGGCGTCGGGATCGCGCCCACCGTCCGCGGACGGTGCTCGGGCAGCCTCCGCCGCGCCGCGGGAGACGCCGTCAGGGGTCGTCGCGCCGCCGGCGGAACGGGAGGCCGCCGGCCCCGGCGCACCGTCGACCGTCCCGGAGACACCGCCGACCCGCCCGGAGACTCCACCGACGTCTCCTGAGGCGTCCTCGCCCCGCCCGGAGACTCCGCCGGCGCCCCCGAAGGCACCCTCGTCCCGGCCGGAAACGCCGACCCGCCCGGAGACTCCGCCGGTGCGTCCGGAGGCACCCTCGTGCTGCCCGGAGGCGCCGCCACCCTGCCCGGAGGCGCCGCCGACCCGCCCGGAGGCGCCGGCCGTCGTCCCCGCGCCCCGGCGTGCGGTCCCACCCGCGCCGCGGCGCCCCGCGGTCGGCACGTCGAGCCCGCCCGCTCCCCCGGCGCCCACGAAGGCGGTCGCGGCGGCGACGGCGCCCTCCACGGCCTCCCCGACCAGCGCGCCGTCGGCGAGCAGCCCGGCCGCCGTGGCGGCGAACCGGTCGCCGGCGCCGCACGGGTCGCCGTGGTGGTCGTCGGGGGCCGGCACGAGCAGCGGGTGCTCCCCGTACGACAGCAGCGCGCCGCGTGCCCCGAGGGTCACCGTCACGGCGGCGACCCGCCAGTGCCGTACGAGCGCGCAGGCCTCGTGGGCGACGTCCCACAGCTCGTTGCCGCTGCGCTCGCCGTCCGGCGTGCCGTGCGCGGCGCGGGCCCCGGTGTCGCGGGAGCGGTCCCCGGCTCCCGGGCCGGGTCCGGCGTCGCGGTCCCGCGCCACCGCGAACCCGTGCGCCTCCGACCGCGCCGGTGTGACCAGCCGTGTCCCCGGCACCGGCGGGCCGCCCCGGGGATGCGGGTCCCAGACCACCGGCCGGCGCCGTCCGAGCACGTCCCGCAGCGCGTCCGCGGCGCCCCGGCCGTAGTCGGAGACCAGGACGGCCGGGGCCGCCCCGAGCACCGCGCGTGCCTCGTGGGTCGCCTCGCGGACGCGGCCGGTGCCGCGGTCGAGGCGGACGACAGGGCGGCCCTGCGCCAGGACGCGGGTCTTCTCCGGCAGCGCCCCGGTCATCGGGAGCGGCACGAGCGTCAGCCAGGGTTCGAGGAGCCGGCGCAGTTCGCGGCCGGCCGGGTCGTCGCCGAGGCCGGTGACCAGCGTGACGTCGCGGCCGTCGCGGGCGGCGAGGTAGGCGGCGAGGGCGGCGCCGCCCGGCCGTACCCGTTCCACGCAGTCGGCGACGACCGGCACGGGCGCGTCGGGCGCCAGCCGGTCCGCGTGTCCGCTCAGGTCGCGGTCCAGCAGGGCGTCGCCGACCACGACGAGGGGTGCCTTGCCCGTCATGTCACCTCCCGCCCCGCTCCACCGCCGCGTCGAACGCGACGCAGATCATGTGCACGGCGACGAGATGGAGTTCCTGCACGGTGGCGCTGGAGGCCCCGGTCACGCACAGCGCCTCGTCGCTGCCCGCGCTGAGCGGGTTGGGCGCCGGTCCGGTCAGCGCCCACACGTGCAGGCCCGTGGCGCGCCCCGCGTGGGCCGCGGACAGCAGGTTGGCGCTGGCACCGCTGGTGGACAGCAGCAGGAGCACGTCGCCGGGCCGGCCGTGGGCACGGACCTGACGGGCGAACAGCTCGTCGACGCCGTAGTCGTTGGCGATGGCGGTGGTGCTGGAGGTGTCGGCGTGCAGGGCGATCGCGGAGAACGGGGGGCGGTCGTCCCGGTAGCGGCCGACGAGTTCGGCGGTGAGGTGCTGGGCCTGGGCGGCGCTGCCGCCGTTGCCCGCGGCGAGCAGCCGCCCGCCGCCGCCGAGGACGGCGGCGAGCCGCTCGCCCCACCGCTGGGTGATGTGGGCGTTGCCGCGGAAGTGCCCCAGGGCGGCCTGGAGCGCGTCGCAGTGCCCGACAACGGCTGGTGTCCTCACGCTCATGACGCCACCTCCGACGGCTGTTCGTGACCGCTGACCATCACGCCGCCCGCGACGGCGGCCCCGGCCGAGCGGGCCGTGCACGTTCCGTGGTCCATCACGCCACCTCCGACGGCAGTCCGGGGCCGGCCACGACCCGCAGGTAGACCGCTTCCACGCCGGCGGCGACGCGCTGCCAGGTGAAGCGGGCGAGGACGCGTTCGCGGCCCGCCGCCCCGTACTGCCGCCGTGTGATGTCGCCGTCGAGCAGGTCGCGGACCGCGGCCGCGATCGCCGCGGGGTCGCCCGCCGGCACGAGGCGGCCGGTGCGCCCGTCCACCACCGTGTCCCGGTGGCCGCCGACGTCGGCGGCGACGACCGGCACGCCGCACGCCATGGCCTCCAGCGGCACGATGCCGAAGGGCTCGTACGCCGGGGTGCACAGCACCAGGTCGGCGCTGCGTATCAGCGCGGGCATCCGGCCCGGGTCGACGGCGCCGAGCAGGCGGACCCGGTCGCCGACGCCCTCCCGCCCGGCGAGTTGCCGCAGCCGCCGCGCCTCGGGCTCGGTGTGCAGCCGGTCAGCCGGCGGGCCGCCGGCGACGAGGAGTTCGGTGTCCGGGATCCGGGCGAGCGCGCGGACGGCCTGGTCGTAGCCCTTGCGCGGGACCAGCCGGCCGCAGGCCAGCAGCCGGTGCCGCTGTTCCCGCGCGGGGGCGCCGCCGGTGTCCGTGCCGGGGCGGAAGTGCGCGGCGTCGACGCCGCAGGGCACCACGGAGACCCGGCCGGGCGGCACGCCCATGCCGGCCAGTTCGCGCACCTCGTCGGTGCATGTCGCCAGGATCCGCTCGCAGGTGAGGCCGAGCCGGCGCTCGACGCCGACGCGTTCGATCGGGCTGGTGTCGGCCCGGCCCTGGTGGCGCCGCTTGACGGTGCCGAGGGCGTGGAAGGTCTGCACGACGGGGATGCCGTGCGGGAGCGCGCCGAGCCGGGCGGCCGTGCCGGACATCCAGAAGTGGGCGTGCACGACGTCGGGCCGTTCCCGGGCCCAGGCGCGTGCCAGGTGGTCGCCGAAGGCGGGCATGTGCGGCAGCAGCGCGTCCTTGGGCAGCGACGCGGGCGGCCCGGCGGGCACGTGCTCGACGACGGCGCCGCCGGGCAGCGGCACCCGGTCGGGCAGCGTGCCGGAGTCGCGCCGGGTGTAGACGACGACGTCGTGTCCGCGCCGCGCCAGCTGCTCGCTGAGGCGGGCGACGTACACGTTCTGGCCGCCGGCGTCGACTCCGCCGAGTGCGGCGAGCGGGCTGGCGTGCTCGGACACCATGGCGATCCTCATCGGGTCACCTCCTTCAGCAGCCGCTCCCAGTCGTCCAGGAAGCGGGGGAGCCCGTAGCGGGCGAGCGCCGCGGCGCGGGCCGCCTGGCCGGCCGCGCGGGCGCGCGCCGGGTCGGCGACGAAGTCCCGCACGGCCCGGGTCAGTACGTCGATCCGGTTGGAGACCGCTCCGGCGTCCGGGGGCACCGCCTCGGTCACCTCGGTGGTGGCGAGGGCGACCACGGGCATGCCGAGGTGCATCGCCTCCAGCAGCGACAGGCCGAGGGACGTCCAGCGGACCGGGTGGACGTAGAGGCGGCGCCGGGCCATCGCGCGGTGCAGGTCCCGCTGGACCAGTTCGCGGCTGCGGCAGCGTCCGGCGGGCAGGCCCAGGTGGGCGGCCAGGCCGTCCGTGCCCATGCCGAAGACGTCCAGGGGGGCCGCCCGCGCGAAGGCGGGCAGCAGGTCGGTGCCGGTCGTACGGCCGCGCCGGACGGGCTCGTTGACGACGACGGCGGCGTGCGGGATCTCCCCGGTCCACAGCGGGCCGGGGTCGACGACGCCGTGTTCGACGACGGTGGTCTCGGCGCTCCCGGCGTCCCACATCAGGCGGTTGAAGTGCGTGACGTGGACCAGCGGGACGCCGGGGAGGTCGGCGGCCGGGTGGCGGGTGTCGGGGACGTTCCCGTGCGGGGCGTTGTGCTCGAGGTACACCATCGGCGGGCGGCGGCCCAGCCACCGCTCCACCAGGGCGTGCTCGTGCGGGCGTTGCAGGACCACCACGTCGATGCCGGCGTCCCGCAGCCGCTCGGGCGGAAGCTCGACGACCGTCCCGGGCCAGTCGAAGGTGCGGGCGCGGCCGAGGCCGTCGGGCCCGCGGTCGGGGGTGACCGGGACGACGTAGGTGTGCGGGCCCTGGACGAACGCCGTCGTCCACGAGCCGTGCACGTGCCAGATGAGGATCCTCACGCCTGCATCACCTTCTCCACGGCGGCGAGCACGTCGTGCGCGGTGACCGACTCCAGGCACGGGTGGCCGGGAACCGGGCACAGCTGGGCGCGGCTGTCCGCGCACGGTGCGTTCTGGTCGCCGAGCAGCACGTACGGGACGCCGTAGGGGCGCCAGCGCTCGGCGGGGACGACCGGGGCGAACAGGGAGACGACCGGCGTGCCGACGGCGGCCGCGAGGTGGGCCGGGCCGGTGTTGCCGGTGACGACCGCGCGGGCGCCGGCCAGCACGCCGGCGAGTTCGGGCGCGGCGGTGCGGCCGCCGAGGTCGCGTGCGTGCTCACCGGCCACCAGGGCGGTGAGCCGGCGTTCGCCCCGCCCGCCGGTCACCACCACCCGGTGCCCGGCGGCCGCGAGTTCGCGCACGGCCTGGGCGCAGCGCTCCCGGCTCCAGGCGCGGGCGGGGACGCTGGCGCCGGGGTGCAGGACGACGTACGGCTCGGGACCGGTCAGGCCGGAGGTGTCCGGCGGGGGCAGCACCCTGAGCCGTCCGTCGTCCCCGCACGGGAAGCCCGCGGCCTCGGCGAGGTGCAGGGCGGCCTCCACCTCGTGGGCGTGCGGGGCGCGCTGGTGGCGCACGTCGAGCAGGGAGCCGGGGTAGTCCGCGCTGTCCGCGGCGATGTGCCGGACGCCGGCCAGGCGCAGCAGCAGCGCGGTCGGCAGCGGGGACTGGTGGAAGGAGGTCAGCACCAGGGCGGTGTCGGCGTGCAGGGAGCCGAGCAGTTCCTCGATCTCCTCGCGGTCGACGGGCGGCGGCTCGAACCCGGCCCACGGGGCGTCCCAGACGACGATCTCGTCGACGCCGGGCAGCAGGCGTGCGGCGGGCTCGCCCCGCGGCCCGCACAGCAGGGCGACCCGGTCGGCGCGGGCGGCGACGGCGCGGATCGCCGGCCCGGCGAGCAGGACGTCGCCGAAGCTGTCGAGGCGGGTGACGAGGGCCTTCATCGCGTCCTCCGGCCGGCGTCGTCGTGGGCCCGCCCGCCGGTGGTGGCGCGGGCGGCGCCGACGGGCCCGCCGCCGGCCGGGGCGCTTCCCCGGGGCGGGCCGGCCAGCACCGCGCGGACGGCGGCCGGCAGGTCGGGGGCGACGTGCCCGGCGGCGTCGACCTCCTCGGGCCGCGTCGCGGGCGTCGGCACGAGGATCCCGTGCGCGCCGGCCCGGCGGGCGGCCTCCATGTCGGCGCCGATGTCGCCGATGACGACGACGGTGCCGGGGGCGGCGCCGAGGCGGCCGGCCGCCCACAGGACCATGCCGGGCCGCGGCTTGCGGCAGGGGCAGCCGTCGGCGGGGCCGTGCGGGCACACCGCCCACGCGTCGAACGGGCCGAGCAGGGCGTCGACGCGCGCGTTGACGCGGAGCACGTCGCCGGTGCTCAGCAGCCCCCGCCCGACGCCCGACTGGTTGGTGACGACGCCGGTGGCGATGCCCTCGGCGCGCAGCAGCCGGAGCGCCTCGCGGGCGCCGGCGACGGGGCGGACGCGCTCGGGGTCGCCGTTGTAGGGGACGTCCTCGACGAGGGTGCCGTCCCGGTCGAACAGCACGGCCCTGACGGTGTTCACGGCGCCACCTCCCGCCAGGCGGGGGCGCCGCGGTGGCGCCACAGTCCGCTCAGCCGGTGCCAGGTGGCGGCGGGCGGGATGAGCACGCTGGTGACGATCATGGTCGTCACCTCGTCCCGGGTGCGGGGTCCGGGGGCGATGCGCGCCCAGGCGAACTCGGCCGTGCCGGCGGCCCAGCCGAGTGCGGCGAGGGAGGCGGCCCGGGGCCGCCCGGCCGCGGCGAGCGCGCAGGCGGCCACGCCGGCGGCGGTGAGGGCGAGGTGGGAGCGGATGCGGCCGCGCGGGGCGACCGCCTTGTGCCACCAGTCGGGGCCGTGCAGGCGCAGCATGAGGGCGTCGTCGGCGTTCCCGCGCTGCGCGCGCAGCGACGCCCAGCGGTCGGCGGGGCGCACGGGGTGGCGGGTGGTGCGGCGGCCCCGCCGGATGCGCCAGCCGGCGTCGAGGACGCGCAGCGCGAGGTCGGCGTCCTCGCGGAAGGCGCGCCGGAAGCGTTCGTCGAAGCCGCCGACCTGCTTGAGGGCCTCGGTGCGGTAGGCCATGTCGGCGGTGATCCAGCGGGCCCGCGCGAGGGCGGCGGTGTTGCGTTCGAAGTCGGTGGGGCGGCGTCCGCCGGGCAGCGGCACGGTGATGACGCCCTGCACGGCCCCGGTGTCGGGGCCCGCCCCGGCGAGGTCGCGCACGAGCTGGTCGCACCAGTGCGGCCCGACCTGGACGTCGTCGTCGAGGAAGGCCGCCCAGGGCGCGGCAACCGCGCGCAGGCCGGTGTTGCGGGCGGCGGCGGGTCCGCGGCCGCCGCTGGTGAGCACGGTGGTGCGGGCGCGCAGGTCGCCCAGGACGCTCAGCGCGTGGTCGAGCGCGCCCGGCTCGGGGTCGGGCCGGTCGTCGACGAGGACGATCTCGTCCGGCCGGGGCCCGCGGGCGGCGGCGAGCGCGGCCAGGCAGTCGGCCAGCGTGTCCCGCGCGAGTGTGGGGATCACGACGGCGTAGCGGGGCCCGGCAGTGGGGTGGCTCATGCGTACGCCCTCCCCCGGCGCACCGCGTAGGGGCCGATCGCCAGCAGGTCGACGGGCGCGGAGCCGAAGCACTCCAGTGCGTCGCGCGGGTCGTCGACCATGGGCCGGCCGGCGGTGTTGAGGCTGGTGTTGACCACGACGGGCAGCCCGGTGCGTGCCTCGAAGGCGCGCAGCATGCGGGCGACCAGCGGCTCCCGGCGCTCCTCGACGGTCTGGACGCGGGCGGTGCCGTCGACGTGCACCACGGCCGGGATCCGGTCGCGCCAGTCACGGCGGACGTCGTGGACGAAGAGCATGTACGGGCTCGGCAGCGGCCCCTCGAACAGCTCGTGGGCGCGCTCGGCGAGGACCATCGGCGCGACCGGCCGGAACTCCTCGCGGCCCTTGACCCGGTTCAGCCGCTCCAGATTGCCGGCCCGGCCGGGGTGCGCGAGCAGGGAGCGGTGGCCGAGGGCGCGCGGGCCGTACTCGCTGCGGCCCTGGAACCAGGCGACGACGCCGTCGCGGGCGAGTTCCTCGGCGGCGGTCTCGGCGATGTCGCCGGGCCGCTCGAAGGGCACGCCGGCCTCCTCCAGCCACCGGCGCAGTTCCCCGTCGCTCCAGCCGCGTCCGAGGTCGGCGCCGGGCACCGGTTCGGCGCGGCCCGCGCGCGCGGCCAGGTACAGGGCGCCGCCGAGCGCGGTCCCGGCGTCGCCGGCGGCGGGCTGCACCCACACGTGCCGGTACGGGCCCCGAGCGGCGATCCTGGAGTTGGCGACGCAGTTGAGGGCGACGCCGCCGGCCATGGTGAGGGCCTCGCCGCCGGCCTCGCGGTGCAGCCAGTGGGCGAGGTCGAGCAGGACCTCCTCCAGGACGGCCTGGCCGCTGGCGGCGAGGTCGGCGTGGTCCTGGGCCAACGCCTCGCCGTCGGCGCGGGGCGGGGCGAGTTCGGCCCAGTCGACGCCGTGGGCGCGGAAGCCGCCGTCGCCGGTGGCGTGGACGTGCTGGCGCAGCTGCGGCAGGAAGCGCGGCTTGCCGTAGGAGGCGAGCGCCATGACCTTGTACTCGTCGCTGCTGCGCAGGAATCCGAGGTGGGCCGTCAGCTCCTCGTAGAGCAGGCCGAGGGAGTGGGGCAGCGCCTGCGTGGCGAGCGTGTCGAGCCTGCCGTCGCCGAAGCGGCCGGCGAGGTGGGAGGCGCACTCGCCGCGGCCGTCGAGGACGAGGACGGCGCTGTCGGGGTGCGGGGAGGCGGGCCCGGCGGAACAGGCGTGCGCCACGTGGTGCGGGACGAAGACGACCTTGGCCGGGTCCAGCCCGGGCAGCGCCTCGGCGAGGAACTCCGGCGCGCGACGTGCGTACTCCAGGCGCAGCGGGTCCCAGGGGTCCCGGAGCCCCATGTCGGCGGCGGGCCGGGCGAGGGCGGGGTCGAAGGAGTACGTTACGGCGTCCAGGTCCTCCGCGCGGATGCCCGCGTGCTCCAGGCACCAGCGGGCGGAGAGTCCGGGCAGCTCCCATGCGGAGAAGGGCACCGGGCGCTTGCCGTGCTTGCGCCTGCTGAACCGCTCCTCCTCGGCGGCCGCGACGGTCCTGCCGTCGACCACGAACGCGGCGGCCGGATCGTGGAACAGGGCGTTGATACCAAGGATGCGCATGGGGCGCTCCGTCCCGTTCGGCTGAGAGGCCATGGGGCCTATGGGCACTGAGTGCCGCAATGCGGCTGTCTCAAACACATGTAGGCAACTGTCCGCTTAAGCACGAGAATGTCACTGTTTGCCCGAGTAGCCGCACGCGCTGCCACCGCAGCAGGTCAGTACGGTTCGGGTCGGTGCGGTCGACCGGCCCTGCGGGGCGCGGAGCGCCGCCCGGGACCGCCGGGGACGGGCGGTTCGGGGCGCGGGGTGCCAGGTGGCCGGCCGGCCGGTCGAGGCGGCCCGCCCGGCTGTCGCGGGTGGCCGCGGTGGCCGTCGCGGGGGCCGCGGCGGGCGTCTGCGGCGGACGGCCGTCGGCTCGGGGCGGCCACCGGGCGACGGGCGGTACGGCGCCGCCGGGCGGCGGCCGGGCGACCGGGCCAGGTGGCGAGCAGCACAGGCGGCGACCGCGCGGAGGGAACAGGTCAGGCGGCGATCGCGCGGGCGAACCAGCCGATGGTGCGTTCGAGCCCCTCGGTCCACGGCACGCGCGGCCGCCAGCCGAGGCGCTCGCGGGCCAGCCGGGTGTCGGGCCGGCGCCGGCCGGGGTCGTCGACGGGACGGTCGACGAACCGGATGCGCGAGGCGGACCCGGTGAGCTCCACGATCCGGCGGGCCAGGTCCAGGACGGTGATCTCGTCGGCGCCACCGATGTTCACGGGTCCGCTCTCCCTGGAGGCGGCGAGAGCGAGGACGCCGGCGACCGTGTCGTCGACGTAGCACAGGGACCGGGTCTGGGTGCCGTCCCCGGCGACGGTGAGGGGCATGCCGTCCAGGGCCTGCGCGATGAAGGTCGGCACGGCCCGGCCGTCTCCGGCGCGCATCCGCGGCCCGTAGGTGTTGAAGATGCGCACAATCGCGGCGTCGGTGCCGTGGACCGCGCGGTGCGCGGTGACCAGGGCCTCGGCGAAGCGCTTGGACTCGTCGTAGACGCTGCGCGGGCCGATCGGGTTGACGTTGCCCCAGTAGTCCTCGCGCTGCGGGTGTTCCAGCGGGTCGCCGTAGACCTCGGAGGTGGAGGCGAGGACGAAGCGGGCGCCGTCGGCACGAGCGCGCTCCAGGGCGTTGCGGGTGCCCGCGCTTCCGGCGTCGAGGGTCTGCAGCGGCAGCCGCAGGTAGTCGGCGGGCGAGGCCGGGCAGGCGAAGTGCAGGACGAGGTCGAAGCGGCCCGGCAGTCCGCGCACGGCCTCGGCGTCGGTGACGTCGGCCCGTACGAAGCGGAGACCGTGCCGCTGCTCCAGTTCGGCGACGTTGGCCCGGGAGCCGGTGGACAGGTCGTCCAGGCACACGACCGCGCCGCCGGTGTCCAGCAGTCGCGCGCACAGATGGGATCCCACGAAGCCGGCTCCGCCGGTGACCAGCGCCCGGCGCCAGGTGCGTCCGCTCACGGGGGTCTCCTCCCTCTCGCCCACACTCCTGTGCCGACTTGAGTAACCCTGAGGAGGATTCACACACTTCGTCCGGTTTGCTCACCTCGACATCCGGCATCCCGGCATCGGCCACCATGCACCGCGTGGGGATGCGGACGGCGGGTGAGCGCGCGGGCCCGCCCATGCCCCCGCAGGCAGCAGGGCGGGGACGCCTCAGCAGCGACGGGCAGCACTCTCACCCCCCTTCCCCCTTTTCACGTTTTCTCCATCTCTCCGCCACAGGAAGCCCACTTGTCAGATAGTCTCTTGACGTTTCAATCGCATCACTGAGGGGGGAACCTCATGCGGATACGCTCCGCCCTGGCCGTCGCGGCCACCACGGCCGTCGCCGCCGGTACGCTCGCCGCCGTCGCCGTCCCGGCGCAGGCCGCCGAGTACTCGTCCGCGCTGAAGGTCAAGGGCGTCCAGTACGACGCTCCCGGACGGGACTCCAACAGCTGCAGCAGCGGCAACACCAAGAGCGAGTACCTGACGATCAAGAACTACTCGCGCAGCACGACCGTCAACCTCAAGGGTTACGTCGTCAAGGACGCCGCCGGCAACCGCTTCGTCTTCAAGACCAACCACTACCTCCAGCCCGGCGACTACGTGAAGCTGCGCGGCGGACGCGGCACGGACTCCGACGCCGGCAACGTCGTCTACCGTCAGAACTGCAACTTCCTCTGGAACAACGACCGGGACACCATCTACCTGTACAAGCCCTCCGGCAGCCGGGCGGACGTCCACGCGTACACGAAGTCCGCCAACGACCGCGACGGCAACGGGTACATCACCTACCACGGCTGACCGCCCGCCAGACCGTCGGCGGCGCACGGAAAAACCCCGCCCCCCGGAGGTCCGGGGGGCGGGGTTCTCGTCGAGCGCCGGGCAGGCCTTGCACCTGCATCTCCCCGCAGGAAGCGGGGCGTCTTTCCTTGGACCACCAACGCACCGGCCACCACCGGGCTTCCGGCGGTGTGCTCAAGATCCACGTTAGCGCACCCGCCGCCGCGGCGCACCTCACGGCTGCCGCCCGGAACGCGGAACCACCCGCCCGGGCACTCCGTCCGCCGGGTACGGCCCGCTGACGCACCGCCGGACGAGGGACCGTGGGCCGAGCGGGCGGTGGCCCGGTGCCGAACGGTCCGTCGCGCCGGCCTGCTTCCCTACGATCACCGTGTGGCCGACTTCCTGATCGAACGCACCCCGCCCCTGCCTGTCGACGAGGCGTGGCGTCGCCTGACCCGGTGGCCCCGCCACGGCGACGTGATGCCGCTGACCCGCGTCACCGTGGTCACCCCCGCGCCGACCGGTGAGGGCACGCGCTTCGTGGCCCGCTCGGCCGTCGGCCCGCTCGGTTTCGACGACCCGATGGAGGTCACGGTCTGGCGCCCGCCGGCGGACGGCGTGCCGGGCCGGTGCCGGCTGGAGAAGCGGGGGCGCGCGGTCCTGGGCTGGGCCGAGATCGAGGTGCGCCCCGCACCGGGCGGCCGCGCCCGTGTGGTGTGGCGGGAGACCTTGCGGGTGCGCTTCCTCCCGGCCGTCTTCGACCCGCTCGTCGAATGGACGGCCCGCTTGCTGTTCGGACGGGCCGTGAACCGGCTGCTGGGGCGGCCCTAGGGGTGTTGTCCCGGGATGTTGGTGACACGCGTGCTGGGTGCTTGAACAGGGGTCCGAGCCGCCCGGGCAGGACGGGAGGACGACGAGCCGGCGGGACGGCGGCACGGGCCGGGCGGCCTACGCGGTGCCCGTCAGGTGCTCGGGGCGGACCGGCGTGCGGTTGAGCTCCAGCCCCGTGGCGTCCCGGATCGCCGCGAGGACGGCCGGGGTGGACGACAGGGTGGGCGCCTCACCGACGCCGCGCAGCCCGTACGGGGCGTGCTCGTCGGCGAGTTCGAGCAGGTCGACGGGCATGGTCGGGGTGTCGAGGATGGTGGGGATGAGGTAGTCCGTGAAGGAGGGGTTGCGCACCTTCGCGGTCCTCGGGTCGACGACGATCTCCTCCATGACCGCGATGCCCAGGCCCTGGGTGGCGCCGCCCTGGATCTGGCCGACGACGGACAGCGGGTTGAGCGCCCTGCCCACGTCCTGGGCGCAGGCCAGCTCGACCACCTTGACCAGGCCGAGTTCGGTGTCGACCTCGACCACGGCGCGGTGCGCGGCGAAGGAGTACTGCACGTGCCCGTTGCCCTGGCCGGTGCGCGGGTCGAAGGGCTCGGTCGGCCGGTGCCGCCACTCCGCCTCGACCTCGACGGCCTCGTCCGCCAGGACGTCCGCCAGGTCGGCGAGGACCTCGCCGGCGTCGGTGACGACCTTGCCGCCCTCCAGCAGCAGTCCGGCGGTCGCCCAGGCGGGGTGGTGGGAGCCGAACCTGCGGCGGCCGAGGTCCAGGACCTGCTCACGGACGAGTTCGCAGGCGTGCTTGACGGCGCCGCCGGTGACGTACGTCTGCCGGGAGGCCGACGTCGAACCGGCGCTGCCCACCCGGGTGTCCGCCGGGTGGATGGTCACCTCGTTCTTGATGCCGACGGCGTAGCCGACGCCCCGTACGACGCCTTCGCCGTGCGTGGTGTTGGACAGACCGCCCGGCAGCTGCCGCACGTCAACGCCCTCGCTGCTCTCCCACTGGCGCTCCGGCGGCAGGGGCAACGCCTTGACGCGGCGCAGGAGTTCGGCGACGGGGGCCGGGGAGTCGACCTGCTGCCCCGTCGGCATGACCGTGCCCTGGGACATCGCGTTCAGCTGCCGGAAGGCGACCGGGTCCATGCCCAGTCGCGCGGCGAGCTTGTCCATCTGGGCCTCGTAGGCGAAGCAGGCCTGGACCGCGCCGAAGCCGCGCATGGCGCCGCAGGGCGGGTTGTTGGTGTACAGGGCGACGGCCTCGATGTCGACGTCGTCCACCGCGTACGGGCCGACGCCGAGCGAGGAGGCGTTGCCGACGACGGCCGGGGAGGAGGAGGCGTAGGCGCCGCCGTCGAGGACGATGCGGCACCTGACGTGGGTGAGCCTGCCGTCCTTCGTCGCGCCGTGCTCGTAGCGCAGGGTGGCCGGGTGGCGGTGGACGTGGCCGAAGAAGGACTCGAAGCGGTTGTAGACGATCTTGACTGGTTTTCCGGTGCGCAGCGCCAGCAGGCAGGCGTGGATCTGCATCGACAGGTCCTCGCGGCCGCCGAAGGCGCCGCCGACGCCGGCCAGCGTCATGCGCACCTTGTCCTCGGGCAGGCCGAGCACGGGCGCGATCTGGCGCAGGTCGGAGTGGAGCCACTGGGTGGCGATGTAGAGGTGGACCCCGCCGTCCTCCTCCGGCACCGCCAGTCCGGACTCGGGGCCGAGGAAGGCCTGGTCCTGCATGCCGAAGTGGTACTCGCCCGTGACGATGACGTCGGCCCTGCGCGCGGCCGCGGCGACGTCGCCGCGCACGATCGGCTGGCGGTGGACGATGTTGGGGTGCGGGACGCGGCCGGCGGCGGGGCCCTCCCCCGGGCCGGAGCCCGCCTCGGGCGCCTGGGGCAGGTCGGTGCGGTGCTCGTGGACGAGGACGGCGTCGGGGGCGGTCGCGGAGGCCTCGTCGGTGACGACGGGCAGCTCCCGGTACTCCACCCTGATCCTGGCGGCGGCGCGGCGCGCGGTCTCCGGGTGGTCGGCGGCGACGATCGCCACCGGTTCGCCGTGGTGGCGCACCTTGCGGTGCGCGAGGACGGGGGTGTCCTGGATCTCCAGTCCGTAGGTCCGCACGTCGGTCGGCAGGTCGTCGTAGGTCATGACCGCGTGGACGCCCGGCGTGGCGAGGGCCTCGCCCGTGTCGATGGAGAGGATCTCGGCGTGCGCGACCGGGGAGCGCAGGATCTGGCCCCAGAGCATGTCCTCGTGCCACATGTCGGAGGAGTACGCGAACTCGCCGGTGACCTTGAGGATGCCGTCGGGGCGCAGCGTGGACTCGCCGATGCCGCCGCTGGCCGGCGCGCCCTGGGTGATCCTGGTGGGAACGCCGGTGGGGGCGGCGTCGCGCACGCGCGGGGTGGAGTGCTCGGGCTGCGGCATGTCAGGCCCTCTCGGACTGGCGGGCGGCCGCGAGGCGGACCGCGTCCATGATCTTCTCGTAGCCGGTGCAGCGGCACAGGTTGCCCGACAGCGCCTCGCGGATGTCCGCGTCGGTCGGGTCGGGGTTGCGCTCCAGCATCTCGTCGGCGGCGACCAGCAGGCCGGGGGTGCAGAACCCGCACTGGACGGCGCCGGCGTCGACGAACGCCTGCTGGACCGGGGAGAGCCGGCCGTCCTCGCCGGTCCGGGAGCCGGTGCCCTCCGCCCGCCACTGCCGGGCCCGGTCCACGGGGGTGCCGCCGGTGCCGGTGCCGCGGGCGCGTTCCTCGGCGAAGTCCGCGAGGCCCTCCACGGTCAGCACCTCGCGGCCCTCGACCTGGCCGGCGGCGACCAGGCAGGAACAGACCGGCACGCCGTCCAGGCGCACGGTGCAGGAGCCGCACTCGCCCTGCTCGCAGGCGTTCTTGGAGCCGGGCAGGCCGAGGCGCTCGCGCAGGACGTACAGCAGGGACTCGCCCTCCCAGACGTCGTCGGCCTGCTGCGGGCGTCCGTTGACGGTGAAGTTCACGCGCATCAGGCGGCTCCCTCGACGGTGCGGCGGCCGCCGCGGTACGCCTCCCAGGTCCAGGTCAGCGTCCGCCGGGCCAGCACGCCGACGGCGTGGCGCCGGTAGCCCGCGGTGCCCCGGACGTCGTCGATCGGGTTGCAGGCGGCGGCGCACAGCTCGGCGAACCGCCGGGCCACCGACGGGGTGACGGCCTTGCCGTTGTCCCAGAACCCGCCCTCCTCCAGGGCCGCGCCGAGGAACTTTTCGGCGGCCGTGGCGCGGACGGGGGTGGGGGCGGCCGAGCCGATCCCGGTGCGAACCGTGCGGGTCGCGGGGTGCAGGGCGAGGCCGAAGGCGCACACCGCGATGACCATGGCGTTGCGGGTGCCGACCTTGGCGTACTGCTGCGGCCCGTCGGCCTTCCTGATGTGCACGGCGCGGATCAGCTCGTCGGGCCGGAGCGCGTTGCGTTTGACGCCGGTGTAGAAGTCGTCGATGGGGATGCGGCGGGAGCCGCGCACCGACTCGGCCTCGACCTCGGCGCCGGCGGCCAGCAGCGCCGGGTGGGCGTCGCCGGCGGGTGAGGCGGTGCCGAGGTTGCCGCCGACGCCGCCGCGGTTGCGGATCTGCGGGGAGGCGACGGTGTGCGAGGCGAGCGCGAGACCCGGCAGCTCGGCCCTCAGGTTCTCCATGATCCGCGTGTACGGGACGGAGGCGCCGAGGCGCACGCCGTCCTCGCCGGCCTCCCACTCGTACAGGTCGCGGACGCGGTTGAGGTCGAGGAGGTACTCGGGACGGCGGTGGTCGAAGTTGATCTCCACCATCACGTCGGTGCCACCAGCGATCGGCACTGCGGTGGGGTGCGCGGCCTTCGCGGCGAGCGCCTCCTCCCAGCTGGCGGGGCGAAGGAAGTCCATGGCCGGCTCTCTTCTTCGTCTCGTGAGTCGTACAGACCGAGCCAATCCGTGTGCGGCGGTGCGGGCTCCTGGAGTGCTGTAGACGGGGAGCGGGCCCAGTACACCGCCGCTGCTCCGAACGGGTCAGTCACGGAAACCATGAAGGAGTTCGCTGGCCAGTGAGGTCATCTTGTAGATTCGTATGAACAACGGCCTCGGGTGCCCTCTTCGTTTTTCCTCCGGAAGCGAGGAAGGCGGGGACACGGGGCCCGTCCCGGGCGGAGCCCGCCGGCCCCTCGGCCGGTCCCACGTCCGGAGCGATCATCGTAGTTTTCGAGACAAGAACGGCGGCGACGAGAATGCGGCTGCGCGCACTGCTGGACACCGACGCGCTGGGCCTCAAGCTGCTCGGCGGTGCGGACGAGCTGGACCGCACCGTGCGGGGCGTCATGACGACCGACCTCAGGGACCCCAGCCGCTACCTCTCCGGCGGTGAGGTGGTCCTGACCGGGCTCGCCTGGCGCCGGGACGCCGCCGACTCCGAGGCGTTCGTCCGGATCCTGGTGCAGGCCGGCGTCGCCGCGCTGGCGGCCGGCGAGGCCGAGCTCGGCGACGTGCCGGAGGACCTGGTCAGGGCCTGTGCCGAACACCGGCTGCCGCTGTTCGCGGTGCACGAGTCGGTGGCTTTCGCGACGATCACCGAGCACGTGGTGCGCCAGGTGTCCGGCGAGCGCGCCGGCGACCTGGCCGCGGTGGTCGACCGGCACCGCCGCATGATGACCTCGGGCCCGGCGGGCGGCGGCCCCGAGGTCGTCCTGGACCTGCTCGGCTCCGACCTGGACCTGCGGGCCTGGGTGCTCTCCCCCACCGGCCGGCTCGTCGCGGGCCCCGGGCTCGAGGGTCCGCCGCTGCCCGCCGAGGTCGCCGCCCGCCTCGCCGCGGAGCACCTGGCCGCCGCCCGCGCCGGCCGGCGGGCGCCGTACCGCGTGACGACCGGCCCGGCGCCGTCACCTACGTACTCCCTCTTCCCCGTCCGCGGCTCGGCGCCGCGCCCGGCGGCGGCCGGCCAGGCCCGCTCCCCGCAGGAGCCGCGGGACGTGCGGGAGACGGTGCTGTCGGAGTGGCTGCTGGCCGTCGAGGCGGACGCGGGCGACTGGCCGGCCGAGCGACTGGACCTGCTCCACGGCGTCACCCAGCTGATCGCCGTGGAACGGGACCGGCGGGACGCCGCCCGCATCGTCCGGCGGCGGCTCGCGCAGGAGGTGCTGGAACTGGTGCAGACGGGCGCGGCGCCCGCCGAGGTCGCCGCCCGCCTGCGGGTCGCCGCGCCGGTGCTGCTGCCCGGACTGGGGGCGGCGCCGCACTGGCAGGTGGTCGTCGCCCGCGTGGAGTGGGACGAGGCGGCGGACGGGGCGGCGGGCTCCCCGGCCGAGGGCCGCGACATCGACGGCGCGGTCGCCCAGTCGCTGCTCGAGGAGATCCTGGTCGATCCGCCCGCGAACCGGGGCGACGCCCGGCCGGCGGGCTTCGAGACCTCGGACCGCATCGCCGTCGCCCATGCCGGCGGTGAGGCCGTCGCCCTCGTCCCGCTGCCCGCGGTCTCGACGGAGCACGACGGCCCGGAGACCGGGATCGCCGCCGACGCCCTCCTGGAGTCCGTCCGCGAGCCGCTGTCGGCCGGGCTCGACGGCGACGGGCGGGTGACCCTCGGCGTCAGCGCGGCCGTGCACTCCGCCGAGGGGCTGCGCGGGGCGCTGGAGGAGGCACGGCACGCGCGCCGGGTGGCCGCCGCGCGGCCGGGCCGGGTGTGCGCGGCGGGCCACCAGGAACTGGCCTCGCACGTGCTGCTGCTGCCGTTCGTCCCGGACGACGTGCGCCGGGCCTTCACCGCCCGGCTGCTGGACCCGCTGCGCGACTACGACCGGCGGCACCGGGCCGAGCTGATCCCGACGCTGGAGGCGTTCCTCGACTCCGACGGTTCCTGGACCCGGTGCGCCACACGGCTCCATCTGCACGTCAACACGCTGCGGTACCGCGTGGGCCGCATCGAGCAGCTGACGGGGCGTGACCTGTCGCGGCTGGAGGACAAGCTCGACTTCTTCCTGGCCCTGCGCATGAGCTGAGGCCACGGGCGGCGCGACGGCGGGCGGCGTACGGGTGGCCGCCGGGGCCCTGCCTGCCTGGTCCGCCTGCGCCGAGCGGGCTAACCGGCC